>JANQJJ010000127.1 GCA_028281725.1 Pirellulaceae bacterium
CCCGGCTCCGAAGCCGGGTTTCGCTCAGCGCGCTGCTGCTCGCGGTGCTTCGTGTAAACCGGCGGAAGACTCGGTTTGCTCCCGAGAAGAACGGCACATTTTGCTGGTACAGCTCAACGGGTACCGCTCCTTCCGGTTCGAATCCGGATTTTCGCTGACGGCGCTTGATTACACGTTGTGTCTTAACGACGAACAAGCCGCCAGCGTTTGTACAATGGACTCGTCAATGGCAATCGGAAATCAATGACCGCCCGCGGTAAGGCAGCTATGCGGATTGACGAAGCCCCAAATCGAGACGATCGACTTGCATACTGCCGGAGTATCCATTTGGCTCAAGAGAAACACGCGGCCGAAGAATTCCGGGCTGCACGCAAGCTATTGGACGAATGTGCTGCTGAGTATCGCGGCTGGGAGTGGGACTATCTCGACGGACTGATCGGCAACTCGGTTGATCTTGGTGACGGATCCGCGCATGACCTGGCGTTCAGCAAAGATGGAGCGTTGCTCGCCTGTTCAGACGACCAAACGGTCACGCTGTGGGATGCGCACACCGGTGCGCAGCTCAGAACCCTCTCTGGCCACACTGGTCAAGTTAACCAGGTGGCATTCAGCCCGGACGGGAAGAGAGTGGCATCGGCGGGCCATGACCAGACGGCCAGGGTTTGGGACGTAGCGAGTGGTGAGCAGTTATTGCAGGTAAAGGGATACTTCGGAGTTGCCTTCAGCGAAGACGGCCGTCGTCTGGCAGCGACCGATGTTTGGGGATGCCTCAAGACCTATGACTCCCAAACCGGCGAAATGCTTGATGCACGCGAGCTCTTTGACCCTGACTGGGGACTTCCGGATGGTGCGTCAGAATGGCTAGCCAACTTCTTTGCGGACAAGTGTTGGCTTGAGCACAACCGACCGCTTAACGGTGTTCCTGAACCAGAGCTGTTTCCGATTCCTCCTGGCGGCTCAACTGGGGTTGAACTTCGTTCAAATGATCCCCGCTCAACCGTCCGCGTCGTTAAGGACGAACAGTTACTTCACGAGTTAAAGAACACCAAAGTGCTGAAGTTCAGCGCGGACGGTGCCAGGTTGGCAGCGGTTGCCGAAGGGAGAATAAAGATCCTCGATGTGGGCCGGATCATGAGTCGCGAGGTATTCTCGCGTTACTCGGATGCACGTAGCATTGCCGTCGCATCTCGAAGTGGACGGATCGCGGTACATAGCTATGACGAGATCGAGATTCGAGATGTCGCAAGCAACGAACGCGTGCAAATCCCCAGTCACCATGTTGATGAGGCAGCTGCAGGGAAGATACTAGGCTCGGGATCATGGGCAGAGATGCCCACACCTAAATCTGCGAGCGACAAAGCAGATTTCTACGGAATTGCGCTGTCGCCCGACGGCAGCCGACTGGCCACAAGGAGCCAGGATCGAACGGTTCGGCTCTGGGACGCCACAACCGGAGAAGAGTTGCTGAAGCTGCGTTTTTCAGATGTGGTATCGCATGTCGCATTCAGCAACGATGGTCGTCGCCTCGCCACGGTGTCGGACTCGATTATCGTCTTTGAAGCATCTACAGGCCGAGAGCTGTTTCGGTTGCCGGGTTTTGGCGTCGCGGTGCATCCAGATAGGGCACAGATCGCCGTTGCGACTGGAGAGGAAGTAACTGTTTACGACGCACGGCAACAACCAAGTCATGTCTTCCCAAGTCGCGCTCGTGCCATCGGGTTTAGTCCGGACGGGCGCTATCTGGCCGCAGAGTCACCGCTCGTCATTTGGGAAGT
>JANQJJ010000135.1 GCA_028281725.1 Pirellulaceae bacterium
GGATATGTACGGCGACAACTACGGCTATCGATCAGGGCTGAACCAGTCGATGGTCAAGCACCTGCATGGTCGTACGGCCAAGGCTCGCAGCATCGCCCAGCCACAAACGGGCGACATTATTCTTGATATCGGAAGCAACGATTCGACGACCCTAAGATCCTATGGCGACTCGGGATATCGGCTGATCGGAATGGACCCGACTGGCACTAAATTCAGAAGCTATTATCCGGAGTGGGTGGAGTTGATCCCGGATTTCTTCAACGCGTCGGCTTTTCAGGATCGGTTTGGTCAGGAAAAGGCCAAGATCATTACGTCCATCGCAATGTTCTATGATCTCGAAGATCCAACGGACTTCATGAGGCAGATTTCCGAGTGCCTGGCACACGATGGCATCTGGGTGTTTGAGCAGAGCTACCTGCCACTCATGATTGAGAGAAACGCTTATGACACAGTCTGTCACGAGCATCTAAGCTACTATGGTTTGGCCCAAATCAAGTGGATGACCGATGCGGTAGGGCTCGAAATACTCGACGTGGAACTGAATGACATCAATGGTGGCAGTTTCTGCGTCACCGTGGCCAAGCAAGGCTCGCCTTATCGGGCAGACACACAGCGGGTCGACAGCCTGCTGCAGAAAGAGCTGGATGAAGGCTATGCCGGACTGGATCTGTATCGCCGATTCCAGCAAGGCGTCGAGCAGCACCGGGACGATCTGTGCCGTTCGATTGACAGCATTACCCGTTCCGGCAAGACAGTGATGGGATATGGTGCGTCGACCAAAGGCAACGTGCTGCTCCAATACTGCGGTTTTACCGAACAAGACATTCCAGTCATCGCCGAGGTAAATCAAGAGAAATTTGGTCGATTCACACCAGGTACTCAGATACCCATCGTGTCAGAACCCGAGGCGCGTTCGCGGAAACCTGATTACTTGCTGGTCCTTCCCTGGCACTTCCGAGAGGGAATTGTCCGGCGGGAGTCTCACTTCCTGACCAGCGGCGGGAGTCTGCTGTTCCCGCTACCGGAAATCGAGGCGATTGACGGTCAGCGCAGCCGATTGGCAGCTTAGTGAGAGCCACACGGATTCGACTTGCGGCGACCTTGCGATATCTCATACAAATCGCTTGGGTCGTATTACCTGGACTGGGAAACAGGGAAATTGGCGGAACAAAAGCATGATCAGCTACGCTCAGAATCTCGAGGATGTCCTCATTGAAAGGTTCTTCAGAGGGGATGCTCCTCAGACGTATATTGACGTCGGAGCCGCCCATCCGTCGTACCATTCTGTCACTAAACACTTTTACAACTCACGATGGACCGGGATCAACATTGAGCCGAGGTCGCATTTCTTCGAAAAATTGAGCGTGGAACGCCCACGTGACCATAATCTCAACTGCGCTATATCGGACACCGCGGGCCAATTGACATTCTATGAAGTCACGTGCCCGGATTTTCCTGGAGCGGATACTGGTGGGTTATCGACACTCGACGCAGAGAGAGCGGATGACTATTGCCGACAGGGTTTTGAGGTGCAAGCCAAGCAAGTTCCCATCCGGACGCTATCGCAGATTCTCGAGGAGAAAGCCTGGCAGGAGATCGGGTTCCTGAAAATCGACGTGGAAGGCTTCGAATTGCAGGTAGTTCGAGGGTTGGACCTGGGTCGCTGGAGACCCAGATTGGTGGTTGCCGAGAGCACCTTGCCCACGACGGATATCGTATGCGATGACGACGTGCAGCAGCATCTTCAGTCCAGCGGCTATGTGGCTGCCGCCTATGATGGCCTCAATCGTTTTTACATTCGAGAGGAAGATCGCGAACGGTTACCAAGACTGCAGGCACCTGCCAACGTGACCGACGGGTACGTGCTCGCCGAGCAAATAGAACTGCGTTCTCAGATCGACGTGCTCAACTCGCAGATCGAGCTGCTCCTGCAGAGCACCAAGGAGCTCCGCGCACAAAACAAAGCCCTTCTCGAGATATGTTCGCCGGCCTCGGCAGCCTACCAGCTCAAGAACTAGGGCAGTGCCCCAGCTACCAGGTTGCGGGTTGGCATCGTCTCAAGATGCGGCAGGCATCAACCGCTCGCTGCACCGGCAAATGGATACGCTGGTCTGACAGCTTCTATCATTGGCCCCCCTCGGCTTTTCCTCACCTCCCTGCAGCACATCTGGGCGGTCCATACAGGCTTCAATCTTTGCGGTAACGCGCAGTTGATAACGCGGGTCTGGAGAGTTGCCGACGCGATGAACGAGAACTTGCCGCCGCATGGAACAACGCAGGGCTCTGACGGCAACGTCGCGGCGAAAGAGAGCTGGTACTGGCTTGCAGTGAGTTCGCCGCGCCCAACTCGCGGCAACCGCTCGCCCCAAGACGCCAGATGTGCGCCGAGGAGAGCGAATCGGTTATCTACGAATTGCCTGCAATCGCGGACAGGGTCCGATCGCCAGCTGCTGTTTCGTGCTGGCCAGCAGCGAAACACGGCCTAGCCTATGCCCGTTCTGCAACGGCTAAGGTGGCTCTCCAGACGGTCCGGTTTGCGGACCATCTGGCCACTCTCGTAAGTCATCCGGCGCTAGGCCGCAGACGCCGGATAGCGCTGTTTCGTTTCCGCCAGTCCGACCGCTTCAAGAAACCGCCTGGCATAGACCTCAAAACTGTGAGCTTTTAGATAAGCACTTCTTTCGGGCGTCAGCCGATCGTTCAAGTCGAACGTTTCTAGTGCGACTAAAATCTGATTAGCCAAATCGTCTGCCAGGAGTTCATCACTGATTTGCAACACGGTCCGAGGGGAATCGAGCGCCTCGGCCAGGTCCTGATTCGCGATGGTCACGAGCCCCGAACCGATGCAATCGAGCATAGCACCGGATAGTCCACCGAAGAAGTGCGCCCGAAGCTGCACAGCCAAATCGGCGGCGACGACGAAGTCAGTGTACTTCTGTTCGTCAACCCAGTCGCCACACAAGTGAATCGCGTCCTCGACACCGAGAGCTTTGGCGTGGCTCTGAACGAAGTCTTCTTGGCCTGTGGCGGAGCCTACGAAATAGAGGTGTGCATTGGTGCCTGCGGCCCGAACGCTCGCGACCGCCTGCATACACTCTAGCGGCGCCTTGAGGGTGGACACGAATCCCAACGTGATAATCGCGACCTCGTCGTCGGCGATACCCAGTCTCTGCCGCGCGAGTTGCTTGGCTTGGACTGTCAGCAACTCTTCACCAAATTCTCGGTAAATGCAAAATGGAAGATACTCTGCATCGATACCATATTGTTCTTTGACATGCTTCACGGTTCTCTTGGAATGCAGCATCAGCGGCTGGGCACTGGGAATCAATTCGTCGTAAAACATCGACGGCAATTTGCCCGGATTCTGAACCCAATCCTGCGCTTCTTCGAAGGAAACGTTGCGTCCGACCGAACGCGAGGCCATTTTTTGAAACTCGACCGGACCGCGCCACCAATTGTAGAGTTCCGCCAAGCGATTGTCGTGGATCAGGCATGGGCCTCCGAACTGGACCTGGGCTTCGATCGCTTTGGTATGGAAGTGCGAATTCCCGATGACACTGACCACGTTGTCATATTCGCCTGTGCGGTAGGGCAGGTCGGAGAACGGATAGAAGCGGTTAACGCCCTCGGTTGGTTGAGGGTTCTCATTCTCACAGTAGATGTCGACGTCCGCCAGCTTGCCAATTTCTTCTACGGCTCGTCGCGTATAATCGGCCACGCCGGAACGGTCTGGGGGAAAGGGCGTCAGGATGGCAATCCGTTCGCGCTGGGTGATCCTTGGCACTCGATTGGAGCTGCCGTGGATCTGCTGGAGACTTCGCGTGATGGGGGCCCAGAATCGGTAGGCGACGCGATCCATGGTAAAACGTTCCGCGACGGATCGATGCCGCTCGGCCGCACTGGCAAGCCAGGGGCGGTCGACCACCGCGCGCTGCATTAGTTGCCGTAACCGCTCGCTGTCATCCGGCTCAAATGTGAGTTCAGGCTCCGAGATCAGCTCCTGGTGGGCATCGTTTCGGGACAACAGTACTGCGCTGCCACAGGCCAGTGCTTCGACCGGTGGCAGTGAGAATCCTTCGATTTTGGAGCTGCAGACACTACAGACGCAATCGCGGTACAGGGTTGCCAGTTCGTCATCGGTGACACCCGACTTCATCAACAGCTGGCGTGCATTTCCGCCATGGGCGCGATAGGTCTGCATGGCTGCATCTTGCAGCTGAGGTGGATATCCGCCAACCACGACTAGGTCGGGTTTCCCGTCTGGATCGAGCTTGGCGTGAGACTCGAGCACGAGATCCAGGTTCTTTCGGGCGTCGCCGCCGCCTACGAATAGAAAAAACTCCGGAGCGCTTTTACCCGCCTGCGGAACGCTGCCCGGCTTGCCTTGCAAGATCGTCTCAAACTGGGGCCGCAGTGCCACGCCGGTCACGTCGACTTCGGCGCGGGAGACGTCAGCGACGTCTAACAGCCTGTCGGCGCTATAGTTGCTGATCGGAAAAAAGTGGTCGTAGTGATTGAGCCAGGCCAGATTCGACACAAAGTCGAGTTTGACTTGGTTATTCGTCAGGTAGCGCTCGGGCACATCCAACGGTATGAAGTCATACACGATGCTGGCGCTCAGGACGTTAGGCCGTGACAGAAATCGCTGGATTCGAGAGGCATCGTGCGTCATCGGCGACAGCTGCAGAAATAGCTTGGCGTCGCCGGTAACGTGCGGGGCTGGCGACTGGTTCATCTCATCAACCAGGTCGACGTACTCCTGCGGCAACTCCGGCAGGGCGGAGTCCACCAGTCCAATCCATTTGCAGTTCTGCGGAAAGTACTGACGACCGGCCCGCAGCAGCGTGGAAGAATGGTAGCCGACCCCGCGAAAGGAATAGTTGGGATCCTGCAGGCAACGCAGATCAACGTAGATCTCCATGGACTAGGCTACCTTTCGTGAGGGAGTGGCCAGTGGATTGGAATTACCAGCACGTGGGCCGATCTCGACGACACGGTCCTCGTCGATCGAACAAACGTGTCGATCTTGCAACTTGGCGAGCACCGCGCTGTGCATCTCGGCGGAATCTGGTAGATCCAACACGATCATCGTCGGGTCGAACGACTCGAGGGCCGCCGGTAAAGCCTCACCGCACAATTCCTCGGGCGTCAACGCCTGCAGCTCCACGCGATCTTCGAAGCGATGCGACCGCAGATTCAGTTCGCGGACCGCACGTTCATCTCCCTGTGGCGAAAGCCAGAGCAGTTTCCCGCCAGCGGTCAGTTCGTTTGCAATCGAGAGCAAGTGGTAACCCTGGCCGCCGCCAATGACGAGCACTCGGCCGTCAGGGGGCACGCTCGAGCAAATCCAAGCGGTAACGTTGGGCTGGAAGTCTCCCATCACTATCCAGGGTGTGTCAGCCAAATCGGTTGGCTGATGGTAAAAGAAGTCGGCCCGCGGGTGGCTCGTCAGCAGATACTGGTCGACTGGTACGGCCTGGATTGGAGTGGATTGAAAACGATCCGTTCGTCGTCTTGCTCTAAGCAGCGGTATCAACAGATCGTTGGGGACACCGGCCTGCGGTGTAGGTGGTATCGGCTTGGATGCTTCGTGACGTTCCATGGTCTTGATAACGAATCGTTGTCCTTCTTTTTTGAGTTTGGCGCCGATTTTTTTGAAGGGAGAAAGTGCCTTTCTGCCCAGCTTGCCGAGTGTTTTCCGAGGCCCAAAGCCCATGGCCAACTCCCTTATTTCTTGGTTTAAAGACTCGATTGCTTCTAACTAGTCTCAGCTGCCGTAGCGAAACGGCCACTCCATATGAGGACTCCGGACCTGCCTGGAAGCGCCACGGAGTATGCGGCACCGCAGACGCGAATCGCTACCATCTCTCGCCAATGACTGCATTCGGCAAATCCGTTGAAGTGACGCGCCGATCTTGTGATCCGCGAGACGAAGAACTAGAGGTGGTATAGTCTCTTGGTACCGGAGCCAGCAACATCGAATTTAGAAATTTTCGCCCCTGCCACGTGCGTCTACGATTGCCGTTGCTTTGCCATGCTCTGTTCGCTATAAACGCCGCCACTGGAAATCAAATTAACGATGGGGTTCCATCGGGCGGCGGTCATGCCGAGCAGGCTCAGGTCAATCTGGTGCCTGATCGGCGTGCCTTCCAATCGACATGGAACTCCACGAAATTGGCCTTCTCCGGTCGCTTAGCGACGTTCTTCCCGTAGCATGTGCGAGTTACGTCTCATGTTGCGCGGCAGGTAGCGAGTAGGTAACACGTGCAGCGGGTCGGCGGTTAATCTGATCTGCGTTCGTCATACTTCGCGGCATCTAAACAATGCGCGGGTGGGCGTTTGAGCTTGGCATGGAAGCCGTTCTCATTCAAGGAGGGAATTATGCAGGTCGTCATTCTGTGCGGCGGGCAAGGCACGCGCGCTCGAGATGTGTCAGAGGATGTGCCCAAGCCCATGATTCCGATCGGAGATCGTCCGATCCTGTGGCATATCATGAAGAGTTATGCCCAGTTCGGATTCAAAGATTTCGTTCTCTGCCTGGGTTACAAAAGTTGGTCGATCAAACAGTACTTTTTGGAGTACTCTCTGGCGCACTCGAACTTCACCGTCGACCTGGCGTCTCCTCCGTCGCAAAAGTACGAACTGCATCAATCATTCGGAGAAGAAGACTGGCGCGTGACGATGGTCGAGACGGGGCTGCATTCGATGACCGGCTGCCGAGTCAAACGCATCGAGGAGTATATCACCGGCGAGGACTTCTTCTTGACTTATGGTGATGGCGTATCCGACATCAACATCAACAGCCTGCTGAGTTTTCATCGCGCGCACGGCAAAATCGGCACCGTAACCGCTGTCCAACCGCCTGGACGATTCGGAGAAATTGCCCTCAATGGAGAGCGTGTTGTCGAATTTTCGGAGAAACCGCTGCAGGCTCCAGGACGAATCAGTGGTGGCTTCTTTGTCTTCAATCGCAAGGTGTTCGGGAGGCTTCCCAACGATCCTTCCCTGGTTTTTGAGCAGCAGCCATTGACGCAGCTGGCTCGCGATGGCCAGTTGCACGCATATCGACACGACGGTTTCTGGCATCCGATGGATAACAGCCGAGACCACAAGTATCTGAACGAATTGTGGTCTTCGGGTGACGCGCCATGGAAATCTTGGAGAGTACCACGGCTGCGAACTGCCGCCTAACGCTGTTTTCGGATGACACCCAAGTTGAATTTGAGGGAGTAATTCATGGGACTCAGGGATGAGTTTTGGCAGGATCGTCGAGTCCTGGTAACCGGTTGCACGGGTCTGGTCGGCGCTTGGACCGTCAAAGCATTGCTGGAGCGCGGCGCGCACGTTGTCGGACTCGTTCGCGATCAAGTGAGCGGCTCAGAACTGATCCGGTCCGGTCTGATTTCCAGAATAGACGTGGTGCAGGGCCACATCGAGGATGCGTCGTTCCTGGAACGCGTGATGGCCGAGTATGAAGTTCAGAACGTCTTCCACCTGGCAGCCCAAACGCAGGTGGGCATTGCGAACCGCAGTCCGTTGTCTACCTTTGAAGCGAACATCAAGGGTACCTGGTGCCTGCTGGAGGCGGCTCGCCGCTGCGGCTACCAGCCGCACGTGATTGTAGCCTCTTCTGACAAAGCCTATGGAGATCAGGAAGAGCTGCCCTATCGCGAAGACGCACCACTGGAAGGGCGGCATCCCTATGACGCCAGCAAGTCGTGCACTGATATCCTCTCCCTGACCTATCATCATACGTATCAGCTGCCGGTTTGCATCACGCGCTGTGGCAATTTTTATGGTGGTGGCGACCTGAACTTCAATCGCATTGTGCCCGGCACGATCCGTTCGGTTGTGCGTGGGCAACGTCCGGTGATTCGCTCCGACGGCAGCTTCATTCGAGATTACTTCTATGTCGAGGATGGGGCGGCGGCGTACCTGCATCTGGCTGAGTGTATGGCGTCTCAGCCGGAGGTACTGGGCCACGCGTTCAATTTCTCCAACGAAATACAGGCCACCGTGCTGGAGCTGGTAGATCGCATTCTGAAAATCATGCAATCCAATTTGGAGCCGGACGTTCGTGGTGAGGTGTCTAACGAGATCAAGCACCAATATCTCTCAGCCGAAAAGGCACGTCAGATGTTGAATTGGTCCCCGCAGTTTGAGTTGGATGCCGCACTCGAGAAGACAACCAACTGGTATCGAGATTTCCTCAGCGCGGCTCCTAAATCGGTTGCGCCGAACTCGCAAGTCCTTCCCAACATCGGTTTTCCAACGCTTGCATCGAGCTCCGTGGAGTTATGAATCATGAGTGCGACTGTATCAGAAATTCAGCATTGCGAAGTCTGCGGCCATACCGATCTGGAATCGGTCCTGAATCTTGGAACGCACCCCATGTGCGACGACCTGGTACCGGTTGATGACGATCGCGTATGCAACGAGTATCCGATCGAAATCTTGTTCTGCGAAAAATGTGTCACCGCCCATCAGCGTTTCCAGGTGCCCAAGCAGGAACTGTTCCCCAGCACCTACCACTATCGATCGCGATTCACGGCCGATGTACTTAATGGCATGCAGCAGTTGGTGGAGTCCTGCCAGGAGCAACAGGGGAGCCTGCAGGGCAAGCGGGTTCTTGACATCGGCTGCAATGACGGCAGCTTGCTCGACTTTTTCTGGCAGGCTGGTGCTCAGACGATTGGCGTCGAGCCCACCGGAGCCTACGCGGACGCCGCGAACAAGGACCACCTGGTCTACAACGAGTTCTTAGACCCGCAGCTGGCCGATCGCATCGTTCACGAGCACGGACAACCGGACTTGATCGTGTTCACGAATGTCTTTGCCCATATCGAGAACCTGTCCGAGGTCATCGAGTCACTGAGGCGGCTGGCATCCGATTCGACAGTTTTGGTAATCGAAAATCATTACCTGGGGGGCGTGCTAGCCAGCAATCAGTTTGACACTTTCTATCATGAACACCCGCGCACCTACAGTTGCAGCTCCTTTCTGGAAATCGCCAAATCGTTGGGCATGCAATTGTCGAGCGTATCGTTCCCAGCCCGCTACGGCGGAAACATTCGCGTGACGATCTCCAAGTCGGCAGACCAATCCGAGAGTGCAGAAGTCAAACAGGTGCTGGCACGAGAAAAGGACTTTGGAAATCAGATTCGGGCAATGCAATCCAACGTCGCCCAGTGGCAGAAGACCAAACGGAACGAGATCGAACAGTACGTCCGGTCCCATGGCAGGTTGCATGCAAAAGCGTTCCCGGGACGCGCCGCCATCCTGATCAAGATGCTTGGCCTGGATTCCGATCTGGTCGCGGGAGTGTATGAGAAGCCCGGCTCGATGAAGATCGGGCATTATTTGCCCGGAACCCGAATTCCCATCCTCTCCGATGACGACTTCCCGCTGTCTGAGCAAGAGCCACCCGTATTGCTCAACCTAGCCTGGCACATCTCCCGGGAGATACGGGGTTACCTGACATCGCGCGGCTACCGCGGCAATATTGTTGACATTCTCGATCAACAGGACTTCAAGGCCGCCTGATGACAACGATCGCTATCCTCGGTTCCGGCTTTGGTCTGTACGGCTATCTGCCAGCTTTGGCTGGGCCGTGTGGCCGGCAGGTCGTCCTGCCTGAACGTTACCGGGATCGGTTAGCCAGGCGACCGGAACTGACATCTTACGCCGATCGGGTGATCTGGGCCAAAGACGAACACGCGGCGCTTCAGGCCGCTTCCGGAGTTGTGCTCGCGCAGTGTCCTCAGAGGCAATCCGAGTGGCTGGCCACCTGCCTAGAGCAGCCAGGTCTGGAATACTTGATACTGGAAAAACCTCTGGCACCCAGCCCCGAGGCAGCGCGAACATGGCATACAAAGCTGGCCGCATCTGGCAAAGTCGTGCGTATCGCGTACGTGCTGAGATTTCTCAATTGGGTGGCCGGTTTGCGAGACTACCTCCGGCAGCCGGACAGTGGTCGACTGGCCATTCGCTGGCAATTCATGGCCCATCACTTTCGCAATCAAGTCGTCACCTGGAAACGCGACCATGATCAGGGGGGCGGCGCGATCCGCTTCTACGGAATTCATTTGATCGCCTTGCTGGCCGAAATGGGATACTCGTCCGTCGCAGAGGTTTCCGAGTGCGAACAGGTTGAAGAGGGCGTCCGGCGATGGCGAGCAGTCTTTGCGGGACCAGATATTCCGAATTGCGACGTAGAGGTCGACAGCTGTGCGGATAAAAGCCGCTTTTCCGTCGTCGGTCATCCGGGCTCGCCACGTTCTCTACACCTGGAACAACCTGATCCGTTTACCGGCGGTGGTGAAACCAACCGGCCGGGATTGCCAGATAGCCGGGTCGGAGTCCTTGCACGTTTTTGTGAATCGGCCTGGTCCGACCCACGCAAGCTTCAAGACTTCTATCGACCGACCATCGAGCTGTGGTCCCGTCTGGAGCAAGCGGTGCATGCACAAAGGTCTTGCGCGGCGTAGCAAACAGAATACCAGCCGCTTTTCGTCTGACACTCGAGTCCAGTGAACAGCCATGTCAAAAAAAAAGATCAGCATCATTTCGCCTTGCTACAACGAAGAGGCTGGGATTCTGGAATGCTACCAGACGATTCGCAAATTATTTGACACAGAACTGAAGAACTACGATCTGGAGCTGATCTTTTGCGACAACGCGTCGACCGATCGCACGGTCGCGATCTTGAAAGAGCTGGCGGCCGAAGACCCTGCCGTGAAGATCATTGTCAATTCGCGGAACTTTGGAATACTGAACAATACCTACAACGGTGTGATGAGCGCGTCTGGCGACGCAGTCTTGCTGTTCATGCCGGTCGACATGCAAGATCCACCTGAGCTGCTTCCGGAGTTCGTGCGCAAGTGGGAATCTGGCTATGAGATTGTCTATGGCATTCGCGCTCACCGAGAAGAAAACTATCTATTGGCATCGGCCCGTAAGGCCTACTATCAGCTGCTCAGCCGCATCACTTACCTGGACTATCCGCCCAACGTGGGAGATTTCCAGCTAATAGACAGATGCGTGCTCGAAGCGATGAAACAGATTGACGATGCCCAGCCGTTCATGCGACTGATGACGTTTGAATGCGGATTTCGCTCCATTGGCGTGAAGTACACTTGGCGGGCTCGCAAACACGGTTTCTCGCGCAACTCGCTGGCGCGGATGTTGGATCAAGGCATGACGGGCATCATCAGCTTCAGCACGGCCCCAATACGGCTGGCGCTGTTTGCAGGGCTGGCGATTTCCGCCGCAAGCGTCACGTACGCGTTCGCCGTATTGGCGCTCGTGCTGCTGGGCGTGTCCGCCGCTCCAAGCGGAATTCCGACACTGATCGTATCGCTATTTTTCTTCGCGGGCGTCCAGCTGTTCTTTCTAGGCGTTATCGGTGAATACGTCCTGGCGATATTCAATCAGGTGCGCCGTAAACCGCTGATCATCGAGCGCGAACGGGTCAATTTCGAAGCCAGTTTGCGGACGTCATTCCACCCGCCCGAGAAACGCGCCGGATAGATTGCTCGCCTTCCAACACTTAGTAGCCGTTCGGACCAAGATATGAATCGAACTCTGGTATGTTGCTTAGGCACGGCCGTGCTGCTGCTGTTCTTCTGTCATCGCATATGGAGCCTGGGCCCCACACACACCGACGATGCGGCGTGGCTGCTGGCTGCTCACGACGGCGATTGGGGAGTGATCAGTAGATGGGCTACCAGCCAAGGCCGGCTATTCGCACTGGTTTCAGGATTGCTCATATACATTGGCAACTATTTTCAAGGCTCGACCGCCGGATCGATTCTGCACGTCGGATCGTTCCTCGCGTTCTTTGTCGGCGTCCATGCCTTGCTGCGCGTCTATTTTGGTGTGCGAGTCGCTCTACTGACCGCCGCCTTGAATGTGGCGTTGTTCGCGATTCGCTGGGAGGGGAGTATCGTCACGTCCTACCCACTGTTCTCGTGGACGTTGGGGACCGTCTTTGTCGCTGCGGTGTATGCCGGGTGGCGATACTACCAGGTTGGTCGTCCGGCTCTTCTGGGGCTGAGTTGCATGTTGCTCTTGATCTCTTTGAATATTCACGAGGGCGTCTCCGTCCTATTCGCTTTCCTGGCCCTGCTGGCCGCGGTCGGGAACGTCTACCTGGCGAGGAATAGGCCCGACACACCGTTCTCCTGGCGCACGTACTTCTCGTGGAGTGCCCTCTCTCGCTCGACGGACCGCAGGTTTGTTAGGCAAATGTCGGCGACCGCCGGAGTGGTAGGGCTGTACTTCTTGGGCTACGCCGTATGGCGGCTAGTCTATCCATCTGAGTACAGCGGCAACCAATTCGGAAGCTTCAATCCAGTCACGGTGGTACCCGTCCTGCTCAGTCTGTCGGCTAGCGGTTCGGTCCTGACGGACTTGATCGTTCCTTATACAGTGAACTTCGCCGATGCTGTTGGCAACGACGGATACGGTGTCGTCTACCGCCCGCTGCATTACCTGAGTAGCCAAGGCAATACCGCCATTGCCATGCTCGTGGGCGCGATTCTGGCAGCTCAGGTATTTGCCTTGATGACTTGGAAATCGCTGGGTGACACTTGCCTCCGGTCTGCTTTCACCAGACCGAGATTCTGGTGTTGCCTGGCGGTGGCGGCGGCAATCGCCTTGCTGCCCGTCTTGCCCGTTTCGCTGGTCGGCCGGTATCAGCAGCAATTCTATGAGTTGAAGGTGCGATCTTATGCCTTTACGCCACTGTGTCACTTTGGATGGGCGCTGGGGTTGGCTGCCGTACTTGGCCAGCTATATCACTTGCGCCACCGCTGGCCACGTCAGGTGGCGGCGGCCGTGGTGTCGGCCGGCTTGGGAATACTCGGTTACTGCGCGTCGCTCAAAAATGATGCGGTGGTTGCTGACATCCGACGAGAAACGAGCCGCTGGACCGCCATGCACCATCTGGCAACGCTCTTGCCGGAATTAGATCACACCATTGCCACCGTGCACGCACCGCGTCTTCGTAGCGGCAGCTGGTTTTCCGTCGTGGACGACGGTTATTGGTCCCGGTATATGCAAGCCAGACACGGCCGCTCGGTGCACTTTGAGAACCAATCCGTTTCGCGGGATGCTATCGCTGGCGGCCTGGCCTACGTCGACTATACCACCGCCCGAGGCAATACTCAGCCCGTCGTGTTTGCCGCGGCACTCGATTTGGACTCTCAATCCGACCAAATCATCGCTCGCGAAATTGCCGTCTCCCTTGCGGATCCCGATCCTTCCGATCTGGCGCAGTATAGGTTGAGTTATCGAGATCCGGAGGGCGCCAACATCGCTTGCCGGCTGTCCCAACTGGCGCCGGAGGGTGAAACGGGCACGATTCGCGCACAGCGCGGCGTACGAGCCATTCCGTCCTCCATCCGCGTCAGCCGCGACTCCTATGTGTCGGCCCTAAACGTCGAGTGTGGCGACTACGTTTCGCTCGGCAGACCCGTACGATTCTGCTTGGGGTCAAGTCAATACCAAGGGGATCTGGCCACCCGGTGGCTAGGCGACCAGTGGCACCCGCCCGAGGTAGCGGGCATCTGGTCCAAGCAAGCGGCAACGCCGATCCGGATTCCGCTCGCCGATCCACCGGCTTGGGTGTCAGTGACCTTGTCGGCCAGCACCCTGACAGGCATTGGCTGGTCCGACCAGCCGCAAACCGTGACGGTTCAGATTGGTAGCCGAGTGGCCGCAACCAAGACATTTGCTCGCGGGGATGGCTATGGCAGCTTGAGGTTTGATGTCAATCGAGAGGAGCTGGCCGCCGATGGCAGTCTCCAAATGTCTCTACTGATTGACGACGTAATCAACCCGGCCAAGCGGGGCGTTTCTAACGACACGCGTGACCTGGGCGTCTACCTGCAGGGACTCGTCATCGAGCGGTCCGATGGCAGTCCTGCCCATACGGCAGCCGGTGCAGGCGAGCTGACGCGCTGAGTCCGCCTGATACACATTGTGGCGGACTGGGCTTGCTGGGTAGCAACCCAGAATGCTACATACGCTCTCATCGGAAACAACCCGAACAACGTTGTAGGCTGAAGCAAAGAAGAATTAGATTCAGATTTGGGAACTAACGATATGCCGACCTTTCGTAGGCTCCTGATTGATTGCACGCACACCTTGCAAGGTGGTTTTCGCACCGGTGTGCAACGCGTCGTACGCCGCGTCTGCGAAGAGTCCTTGGATGCGAAGAATGACCTGTTTGAAAAGTGTATCCCCGTCGTTCAGAACGGCTCTAAATTCACTCGGGTCAAGGTCAAAAAAGAGCCAAGTGGCTCGTTTCAATTTCAATACGAGAGTCTCGACCCAAACCGGGACATACTCGCCGGCGCACCGCGCTGGTACCGCCCCTCGATGGAGGCCGTTTGCGCGGTCGCACGTTGGCCGAAACTGCGCCGCTGGTTGCTTCCCGAGCCCGGGCGCATGGGGATTTTCAAGTTGCCGGCAAAAATCGCCCGAACGCTCTCTCCCAATCACGGAGGCAACATTCGACCTACCGAAGGCGACTTGCTGCTCCTGCCGGACGCCTACTGGGCATACCCGCATATCTGGCCTGCCGTTGAAAGGTCCAGGTCCCAGGGAGCGCGGATCGCTACGGTCATCTACGATCTGATTCCCCTGACACATTCGCACTTGTACGATGAGCCGGGTGTGAACGTATTTCGGCAGTACCTCAAGGAAGTACTAGCGAGATCCGAAGTCTTGTTAACGATCTCCCAAACGGTACGCGAGCAGGTTCTCGAGCTCCTGCCAGAGATGCTCGAGGTATCGCAGATCAGCCAACCCGTCATCCCAATTCGACTTGGCGCGGAGTTCTCTGTCGGAGACGGCGTACCACGAACGGAGCTTAGAGAGCTGTTCGCGGAATCCTCATCTCCGCGACCTTTTCTGGTCGTGGGAACAATTGAGATTCGCAAAAACCATATTCTCGCGTTGCGGGCGATGGAGAAGCTGTGGAGTGAGGTGCCGAACGCTAAGCTCGTCATTGCCGGATGCCTTGGGTGGCGGGCGGAACAATTTATGGATATCGCCAGAGATCATCCTGAACTCGGCAAGCGGCTTTTCCTATTCCATGATCTGAGTGATGCGGAAATAGACTTTTGCTATCGCCAATGCCAGGCGGTCATCTTTCCGTCGGTTACCGAAGGATTTGGACTGCCCATCGTGGAAGCCCTGCACCGTGGCCGGCAAGTCATCGCCAGCGACATTGGGATTCATCACGAAGTAGGAGGTTCACTGTGTGACTATTTTTCGTTAGGCGATTCTCACGAATTGGCCCGTCTCCTGAAGTCGGCCGCAAGCCGTAGCGCCGATGCAGGGAGCGCGCAGACCTCTGACTCTGCGAACGAGCGGCACTTCACCTGGAATAGCGCCGTGACCACCATGCATAGAAATCTTCACCTGACTTTTTCCAAAGACCTACAGGGTAGTACCGCGCCGAGCGTCCCTCACGCCAAGGCCGCTTAGCAAACTGAACCGAGGACCACAAGCGGTCCGACCGAACGCACTAGACTCAGTTTACCGAGAGAAAGAGTTTCACTATGCCCAGACTCCTGAAACAAGCCGAAAGGCGCGTGCGCAGAGTACGCGACCGTCTACTGATGGGAAAAAAATCGTTCCCGGATATCAACCATCTGCTCCATGAACTACGTGGCCAAGCCTTCTCAAGCCTGGATTTCGGCGCCGATCATTTGGTCAGTGTTGGCTGCGCTGGTACGTGGTACTTCGACTGGATTAGAGAACGGTTCGGCAAGACCAAGCTGCATACAGGGGTCGAGTTCTACGCCCCTCGACCCCATGATTTGCCGGAAGGTTGCGATTGGGTCGCCAATACCGCCGGCAACATGCCCGAAATCGAGTCAGCCAGCGCGGATGCCGTTTTTTCGGGCCAGAATCTCGAGCACCTATGGCCCGACGACGTCATCGGGTTCTTCCTGGAGAGCAATCGCGTATTGAAGCCCGGTGGCAAGCTCGTTGTGGACAGCCCCAATCGACAGATCACATCCAAGCTAGGCTGGAGTCACCCCGAGCATACCGTGGAGCTGACGGTCGACGAGGCGGTTGAACTGTGTACGCTCAGCGGATTCGATGTCACCGAAGTACGGGGACTGTGGCTGTGCGAAGACCCCGAAACGGGAAAAGTGCTCCCCTTCGAACAGATGCAGCGCGTTGGCAGATGGCCGATGAAGACGCGCATGCTGGAGGGGCTAGGTCATCCCGAGCAGAGCTTCATCTGGTGGATCGTCGCCACCAAGTCCGAGCGCGAACCTGAGAGGCAGCGCCTGACGGAGCGGATGCGTGAAATTTTTTCCCAGGCCTGGACTGAACGTTGTCGACGCACAATGACGGTCATTGGAGAAGAGCTTGAGCGCGAAGGGTGGCTTAGCTCTCAAGGCAAACCTGGCGCACTGCTATATGGCCCTTACTTGCCTATCAAGGCAGGCGAATACTCGGCCTCGTTCCCGATGAAATTTCTCGAATCGGCGGGGAATAGCCTGGCGCAGGGAGTGCTCTGCGAAGTGGTGGCCGGCGACCCATGCAAAGTGCTCGCCAGCAAGCGGGTTACGGTTGGCGAGATGGGTTGTGGACGTGATTTCAAGGTCGAGTTGCCCTTTGCCGTCCAAGACACGACATTTGGCGTCCAGTTTCGCGTAGCAGCAGAAGAAGGTTGCGTGGTCCTATGCGACCGAGAGGTTCGACTCGCCGGCTGGCAACAGTGGCAGGCTCGGGCGGCTTAGGGACGGCGATTGTCCCCGCCTCAATGGGACGGATGAGGTTCTTAGCGATCAACTGGCTTGGAAGAGAGCGATGGCTACCTACGCCAAAAAACAACCAAAGCAAGACACACGACGGGCGCTGATCACGGGCATTACTGGCCAAGATGGTTCCTATTTAGCCGAGTTGCTGCTGTCATGCGGCTATGAGGTTCACGGCGTGACACGCTCGACCAGCCGTCAGCCCTCCGGTCGCGATCTGGGATACTGTGCCCATCTGGCCGGCCAGATTACCTTGCATCGACTCAACCTTCGGACCTCTCGCTTGCAAGAAGTCATCGCCGACATACAGCCCGATGAGCTGTATCATTTCGCGGCCGACAGCTTTATTCCTAATGGCTGGGAGTATCCCGTCGACAATCTCGACGCGAATCTAGGCTTGGCTCTGAACATCCTGGAAGCGATTCGCAGGCACAGCTCCCACACAAAAATGCTCAACGCCTGTTCGCGAGAGGTCTTCGGAAACTCGGTCGGTGTCACAGCAGATGAACTGACAGCGATGCAGCCGGTGACTCCCTACGGCATCAACAAAGCGGCCTCCCGTTGGACAGTCAATTCATTCCGTGATCGCTACGGGATCTTTGCTGTCAACGCGATTCTCTTCAATCACGAATCCCCCAGGCGCGGCCCGCATTTTGTAACCCGCAAGATTACGAAGAGAGTAGCCGAAATCCACTTGGGGCTTGCCAGGACTTTGGAACTGGGAAATCTTCAGGTCAGACGGGATTGGGGATTTGCGGGAGACTACGTCGAGGCGATGTGGAGCATGCTGCAAGCTGAGGCTCCCGAAGACTTTGTTATCGGCACCGGCACCACCCACTCCATCGAAGACTTCGCATCGCGGGCCTTTGAATGTGTTGGACTCGACTGGAGAAGCCACGTGACCAGTGTCGATCATTTGGTGCGTCCCAGTGACACTACCGGCGTTGCAGCCGACATCACCAAGGCCAAAGCGATTCTTGACTGGAGCCCCCAGGTCCAGTTTGAGCGTCTCGTTTCCATGATGGTGGACGCCGACGTCGCCACCATTGAAAATCCCTCCCTCTCCCAAAACGCTGCTTAGCGTTTTTGGAAGCGTCGCTATTGAGATCTTCGGCGCGTACGCGACAGGCCGCCGCAAGCGATTGCCCCATACTTCCTTGACCTCCTTGTTGGAAGTCGATCGGCGGTACAATAGGGACACTTCTCGCTAAGCGCCACACTCTGATGCCGGGCTCCGCCTCGCAGCCGAGTGTTTGACGGCTCCGCCAGCCATAGCGGTGAGCCCATGAGTGCCCACGCGTGGATCCCGGACGAGGCAAAGCCTCCAAGACCATGCGTTCCCGGGCGGAGTCCTGCAGCGAGTCGCTGAAATCAACCTCAACGTCCGAGGCGGGTAAATCGGGCCGTTCTGTGCTCAAAGGACTGTTCCATCGCTGTTCTGCTGGCAAACCGAGTGTTATTGCTCTTCGTTTTTGCCCTGTCGGGCATCTGCGGCGTCGCGTGGATGCGGAGCTCTCACCACAGGGATCAGCTCCACATTCGCACACCGCTCCTCAGTCTAATACTTCATTCTGCTGGAGATCGGCTGCTGCTGTTTGGCACATTGGATAGCACGGACGAGTTGGGCCCGATTTTCATTTCCTGCCGGTACGGGGAGGTTGCAGACAGAATGGTTCAGCCAATCAACCCAAAATCCGCAATGGCAAGACGCAAGGTTTCAACGACGACTCGTCTATTTTGGAGCCGACCACCGCAATCTAGTCCGACTCGGTTCGTCAGGCTGGGTTTGATGATCGGGGTGCTTCAGGGATGGGGCGTGTATCTTCCTCATTGGCTGATCATCCTCTCTCTTTTCGCCTTGGCATGGCTGGTGCAAATAGCGCGACGCTTGACGCTTTTACGCATCTTTCTATTCATAACCTACGTTTGTGTCATATCGGCACTAGCTTGCCCCAGCCCATGAATGTTCTTATAGCCTGCCAACACGGCCGCATTGTCTCGGTAGAGTTGTGTCCGGCTACTGCCAGACGATAGAATGGAACGTTCGACGCCGGTTCTCGGTTTCGTGCCGGCCTGGGAACCCATGGCGCGTCTGCAACCGTGCTCCCCCGGCTTTTTTTCGCGCCTCAAGATCTGCAACGGGATAGGAGAAAATGATGCCAGAGGCAGCCACCCAGAGATTTCCTGTTGGGCACATCTTGCGCGAAGCTCGGCTACAACCGGTGGCTATCCGGCGCGTCGGACAACTGGTTCGTACCGTCGCCGCAGCACTGGTGCTCTGTCTGTTGCTTGAGGCTCCGATCTATGCAAGGCCATCCGACGAATCCATCACTCGCCCGAACATCGTGGTGATCTTTACAGACGATATGGGGTATGGCGACGTTGCCTGCTTTGCGAAGACGAAAATCAGAACACCTCGAATCGATGCGCTTGCTCGGCAAGGTACGAAGTTCACCAACTTCTACGTGGCGCAGGCAGTCTGTAGCGCCTCACGGGCCGCGCTCTTGACAGGCTGTTACGCCAATCGAGTTGGCATGGCTGGTGCGTTGAACCATACCAGCCCGACTGGAATCCATCCGGACGAGAAACTGCTGCCGGAGATTCTTCGGGACCACGGCTACGCGACGGCCATGTTTGGCAAATGGCACTTGGGTTTGCCCCCTTACTTCAGTCCACTCAAAAACGGATTCGACGAGTGGCTGGGAATTCCTTATTCCAACGACAACACCAAATATCACCCGGTTTTATTCGATTCGATGCCACCGCTACCGCTGTTCGATGGCAATGAGGTGGTCGAAACCGATCCTGACCAGTCGCTACTGACGCGGCGTCTGACTGAGCGTGCGGTCGCCTTCATCGAGCGCCATAAGGAGCGGCCATTTTTTCTATATGTGCCGCACATCATGCCCCATGTCCCCATTTTTGCCTCTGAGCAGTTTAGCGGGAAATCGAATTTTGGTTTGTACGGTGACGTGATTGAAGAGATCGACTGGTCCGTGGGACAAATCGTCGATGCCGTCGATCGCCATGGTCTGACCCAAAATACGCTCGTGATTTTCACCAGCGACAATGGGCCGTTTTTAAGTTACGGAACCCATGCCGGCAGCTCCGGCCCGTTGCGTGAAGGCAAGCTGACGGTATTTGAAGGTGGTGTGCGCGTACCCGCTGCCATGCGATGGCCCGGAAAAATACGCTCCGGCAGGACGTGCGACACACCCATCATGACCATCGACTTGTTGCCTACGATTTGCAACTTGATTGGCGCGGAGTTGCCCGACAACCCGCTCGATGGTGTCGATGTGCGCAGCGTGCTGTTTGATGAGCCGGGCGGTTCACCTCCGCATGAATCATTGATTTTCTATAGCGGGACCGAGTTGCACGCGGTCCGTGTCGGCAAATGGAAACTGCACTTCCCACACAAGTATTTAACAGTTCGCGGCGCCACCCGCAACGATGGAAAGCCTGCGGGCTATGGTCAGCTCCAACCGCAGTCGATTACGAACAGCGGTGTCGAGGGGATCGCCAGCCGGCACGGTTATCGCGTCGAAAACCTGCCCCTGTCCCTGTACGATCTGTCTACGGATTTGGGCGAGGCTCACGATGTCTCTGCAGAGCATCCTGACGTGGTAGCCCAGTTGACCGCGGTCGCGGATCGCTACCGAGAGGAACTCGGTGATTCACTCACCGGACAGGTGGGCAAGCGTCTTCGGCCGCTCGGGCGCAACGATCGACCAGAGTAGACGCGGTGGCTGTCTGCTGGCAGCACGAAACGTGGATGCCGGCACCCGCGCCAACCACCCGAGCATGCGGGGCGTACGCCGCCGGTGTTTTCCCAAGTCCAACTCGCGGCAATCAGTCACCGGAAAAAAGAAAACCACTCTAATCTTTGGCCTTGGATCCATGCAAAAACGGATTGTGATCTTCTCGGATCTGGACGGATGCTTGCTCAATAAATCCGACTATAGTTTCGCGCCGGCTACCCAGACGCTCGCCAGGATTCGTCAGCTCGAAATACCACTTGTCCTGGCGTCGAGCAAAACGGAAGTGGAGATGCGCCGGCTGGCCGACGAGATGGCACTCGCCGATGCCCCGCTGATTTGCGAGAACGGCGGTGTCGTTTTCTGGTCACGCCGCGCGGCAGCGAATCTCTCGGCCAACAAGACGGTTTTGGGCCAGGACAGAGAGGTGATTCTGCGAGTCCTCGGCGAACTGAAGGCTTCCTTTCACTTCAGCTCCTTCGAAGACATGCAGATCGAGGGTGTCTGCCAGGCCACCCAGCTTCCGCCCGAACGTGCTCGAGAGGCGCTAGCGCGATCGTGCACCGAGCCGCTGCAGTGGGAGGACTCGGGTGACAAAATTCCGTTTTTCAGAAACGCTCTGGCGGAACACTCATTGACGCTTACGCGCGGAGGACGCTTTTGGCATGTGGCCGGCCAGACCAACAAGGCAGCCGCCATGCAACTGGTGATGAGCCGCTGGGAGCAGGAGCTGCCTGGTCCCATACACTCGATCGCTATCGGCGATAGCCCGATTGATCAGCATATGCTGGATGTTGCTGATACTCCAATTGCTATTCCCAGTCCAGATGGACTGGTTCATGTGCGCATTGAAGGGCACAATGGAACCGTAGCAAACTTAGCAGGGGCCGCTGGCTGGGCGGACACGGTCTCGCAGGTGTTGGACGACTTATTGTAGGGCCCCACCTGGCAATCTGAGAATCGTGGTATCCCAAGGAAGCGACTCATGGCGGATTACGCGCAGAACGGCGTTATCGGAACACTTCACAATCTTCGGAATAAGACGACCGACGAGTTGGAAGAGGAACTCGAAGAGTACTCTCATGAATCCCCCATGTCCCTGCTGCTGCCGTGCTTGTTCTCGGAATTAGAGGGGCCGGCGATGGGGCCAATCGTCGATCAATTGACCAAGGCCCGCTATCTCAGCGAAATCATCATTGGGCTCGACCGAGCCGATCAACACCAGTTTGAGCAGGCCCGCAAGTTTTTTGATCGTTTGCCACAGAAGCACACGATCCTTTGGAATGATGGTCCTCGTCTGCGTGAACTGGATAGTGTGCTGGCCGGCAAAGGTATTGCGGCGGGCGAGCCGGGCAAGGGGCGTAACGTCTGGTGTTGTCTTGGCTATTTTCTGGCGTCGGGTCAGTCCAAGGCAGTGGCGCTGCATGACTGCGATATCCTCACGTACCATCGATCGATTCCCGCACGATTGTTCTATCCGCTCGTCCATCCAACATTCAACTACCAGTTTTGTAAAGGCTATTACTACCGATCTGCGAACGGAAAGCTCAATGGCCGCGTCGCGCGACTGCTGGTCACGCCGATCATTCGCGCTTTGAAACAGACGCTTGGCCGTCATGACTACCTCGACTACATGGGCAGCTTTCGCTATGCCCTGGCCGGAGAGTTTTCGATGCGTTCGGAGGTGGTCCCGTCCCTGCGGATACCCAGCGACTGGGGACTGGAGATCGGCACGCTGTCGGAGATGTATCGCAACTGCAATTCCAACCGCATTTGCCAAGTCGACATCGCTGATGCCTACGATCACAAACACCAACCGCTGTCTGCCGAAGATCCCAATACCGGCCTGCACCGGATGGCCAACGACATCTGCAAAGCGCTGTATCGCAAACTGGCGATTGAGGGCGTGGTATTCTCTCCGGGACTGTTTCGGACACTCAAGGCGTGCTACTACCGGACGGCTCTGGACATGATCGAGCACTATCACAATGACGCCGTGATGAGCGGTTTGACATTGGACCGCCATCAGGAAGCGGCCACCGTCGAGCTATTTGGCAGCATCGTGATGTCGGCCGGCGATGACTTCCTCAAAGGCTCAGCGGAAGCCCCGTTCAGTCCCAGTTGGTCGCGGGTAACGAGCGCCTTGCCCAATGTCTATGACCTGATCGCCGATGCAACGGCAGCGGACAATGCATAAGCACTTCAAACCAACGGACGATTGGAGAGCCAAAGACACTGATAGGGTGCGATCGTGAGCTGACTCTGCAGATCGACCAGAGACGCACCGGACAATAGGTCCGACCATCGATCGACGCTGATCAGATTCAAATCCGACAGGCGCAGCTCCTGAGGCTTCTTGGTCAGATTGTGGACCGCAAAGATGCTCTGTGAGCGGTCGCGGCTTTGCCGCCAAAACGCAAAATACGGCTCGCCAAGCTGCAGAGTGAATTGAGTTGCATTGGGGTGGAACGCCGGTTGCGCAGATCGAATCCAGATCCGCCTGAGCAATTCCTGCATCACCTGCGACTGATTGCTAGCCGGGTCTTCCAGCAGTTGCTCCAGTTGTTCGTAGTCCCAGCGATGTCGGTTAATCGAACGACTTCGACCGGTTGCCTTGACGGCCTCCTCATCATTGGGCGTCGCCAGCAGGCTATGGATGTAAAACGCCGGAATCCCCTCGACTCCCAGCATCACAGTCTGTGAGCAGACAAATCGCTCGACTTGCAGATCATCCGGCCCCTCGACGGTCCCCTTAAGAGCATCGAACAAAGAGACGTTCAGTTCATAAACCACTTCACTGCCGTCAGACGTTCGGCGGGTCGTGAACTGTCCGCCATGCCGCCGCACGGTCTCGATCAACTGCGATTGCTCGTGATCGGACAGCAGGCCCTCGGCCGGTCGCATCCCAATGCCATCGTGAGACGCCGTAAAATTCAGATAGGTACAGCCGTGCGGAGCTGGCGGCATACTCATCATCCACCGCTTGAGATGTCCGGTTTCACCCGTCAGGAGCGCATGCACCAGCAGCGGTGCCAGGCTAAAATTGTAGATCGCGTGAGCTTCGTTGCGGTTACCAAAGTACGACAGATTCTCGTGGTTCGGAACATTGGTTTCGGTTATCAACATCGTGCCGGGAGATACGTAGTCGCAGACAGTCCTCAGCAGTCGCACCACCTCATGCGTCTGCGGTAGGTGAATGCAACTCGTTCCCGTTTCCTTCCATAGATAGCCGATCGCATCCAGACGTATGATCTTCGCTCCACGCTGCAGATATCCGCAGATGATCTGCAGATACTCCAGTAGCACGCATGGGTTGAGGAAGTTGACGTCCACTTGATCGTGGCTGAACGTACACCATATTTGCTTCATGCCATCGCTGGTTTGCGTTGCGCGCAGCAGGGGTGTTGCTCGGGGACGGACGACGCGGCTCAAATCATCCTCGACTTTTGTCTCGATAAAAAAGTTGGCCCATCTGGGGTCGCCGGCGCAATATCCTTGGAACCACTGGCTGGAGGACGAGATATGATTGATCACCAGGTCGACCATCAGACGATAGCTGCCGGCGATGCTCTGAACGTCGTCCCAATCTCCGAGGTCATCGCGAATGTGCTCGTAGTCGACGACAGAGAATCCGTCATCGGAGCTGAACGGACAGAACGGCAAGATGTGAACCGATGAAATGGCATCTCGACACCAGCGGTCCAGGAACTGCTTGAGGGTTCGCAGGGGCGGAGCGTCGCGAGAGACCACGGAATCTCCGTAGGTAATCAGCAGGCAGTCTGCCTCACTCCACAGCGTGTCGCTGGCCGGAGCAACGTCCCTGCGGAGCGACACGAATGGTCGAACGACTTCCAGGACATCGCTGGCGAGTTGCTGGCTATCCTCATCCGGATAGAGGAATGTCAGGTGCTGGTCGACTTGGTCTAGAAAGGTTCGTGTGGTGGCGTCGAGCATTCATCCGGTCCAATCCGAGTTTCATTTGCGTACCTGCTCTTTCCGCCAAGGCTGAACCTCCTGAGTGTTTTTCCGCGAGCCTGGATGGAACCTGAACGCGCCAACGGGAAGGCGAGCCGATATCGAGCCTAATCTTGACCGATACTGTACCAATCGACGCGTCGTTCAGATAGCCGCTTCAAACGCATACGAGAGGTGTTGCCGCCAGTTCTGGTCGTCGGTTTTCGGAAAGTCGGTGCGCATGTGGACGCCACGAGATTCGGTACGCGACAGGGCTGCCTCGGCCATCAAGTGCGAAACAGTCAGCAGGTTCTGCAGTTCCCAACCGCTGGATCGGTCAAAAGCGTGAGGCAGAACATAGCGCGCGTATCCACGAATGACCCGCAGCGCTTCGAGCAACTGCTCTTCACTGCGTTGCACGCCGACCAGTCGCCACATGAGACTTTGTACCGAGTTGCGGATGTCCGCGATGTCGAGCGGCTCGGTGAGCCTGTAGTTCCGCTGGCTCTGGATCGGTAGAGCTCGGAAGTCGTCGGGCGCCGCCAGCGCTGCTTGGCTGGCAAGTTCTCCTGCCCGAGCTCCATAGACCAAACCTTCCAGCAGGCTGTTTGACGCGAGTCGATTGGCCCCATGCAGGCCGGAACTGGTGACTTCCCCCGCAGCCCACAATCCATCCAGGCTGGTGCGACCGGCATGATCTACCTCGACTCCGCCGATCATGTAGTGGGCCCCCGGGCGAACCGGCACTGGATCGCGTGACGCATCGAGTCCGAATTTTCTACAGGCTGCGGCAAATCCCGGAAACTCCTCATGCACTTTTTCGGCGTTCAAGTGACGCAACGAAAGATAGACGCACGGGTGTTGCGTCTTATTCATTTGCTTGACAATCGCCTGGCTGACCACGTCGCGCGGTGCCAACTCAAGCCGCGGGTCATAGTCCTGCATGAAGCGGTAGTTGTTGCTGTCCACCAAATAGGCACCCGCTCCACGAATGGCTTCCGTGACCAGCGTTCGCGAGCTACCGGCAATGTACAGCACGGTCGGATGGAACTGCATGAATTCCATATCCCTGAGTTTCGCTCCGGCGCGAAACGCAATGGCGTGACCATCGCCGGTAGCGACCGCGGGATTAGTCGTCTCGCGATACACCTTACCACAACCACCTGTACAGAGTATGGTCTGCTTGGCCCATAACAGAACCGGCGGCTCGTCTTCGCGCGAGATGATAGCACCGTGGCAAGCATCTTCGCTGGAAAGCAAGTCGATAGTAAAAGATTGTTCCCAGACCTGCACATTCGACCGAGCCCGTGTGCGCTTGATGATAGCACGCATGATCTCCTTGCCGGTGGCGTCTCCCAGGGCGTGAATGATGCGCTGGTGGCTATGCCCGCCTTCGCGTCCGAGCATCAGCCGACCGCCGCGGCTGTCGAACTTGGTTCCCCACTGGATCAGTTCTTCCACCCGTTGCGGCGCTTCACGGACCACCATATCGACCACATCGTTGTGGCAAAAGTTACCTCCGGCACTCAGCGTGTCCCGCACGTGATCTTCAAAACAGTCTTCGGGTCCCCAGACGCTCGCGATACCACCCTGGGCATAATTGCTGCTACTCTCCCGTAGCCGGTCTTTGGTAACAACCACAACCTCCAAGTCATCGCTAGCGGCGTTCGCTGCCCGCAGGCCGGCCAGCCCGCCACCGATGACCAGGACGTCCGTAAAGAAGTGAGGCAGTCTTTTAGGAAGAAAATCGACCAAATAGCGCGGCGATATAGGTCCGGAAAGCAGCGTTGCGTTGGTAACTGGATTCGGCATGGGGACGTCCACATCAAGGTTTGGTGAACTAGCTTAATCGTTGCCTATGGAAGGGAGTTCCCGGATGCGAAGATTTCGAAACTTGTACGTTTGCCCCTTCTCTCCGTGATGCTGGATACCGATAAATCCAGAGTCATCCATGCTGTCTTTGTAGTCGGTGATCGTCACCCCGTTGACTTCGAACTTCAGCCGATCGCCCAGGCACGTCATGCGATACTTGTTCCAACCGTCGCGCCGAAGTGCCTCGCGAATCTCGGGTTTCTTAAAGAACTGTTTCGATCGTTCCTCGTGCTCGAGCGCCTTCTTGTCGGTCGTCCTGCCGGATTGGCTGGGCCATAACCATTGGCGACGTCCTTCATCATAGAGCCCACCCGACCAGCGGCGATTCGATCCATCGACTTCGGCCTGATAACCATAAACCCGATTGGGCTCGACGTGAGCGCGGACCATAAATCCCGAATTGGCCTTGCCGGCAGGCAGCAGTATCTCTCCTTCGAAGACGAAGTCCGTGTATTCCTTCTTGCTGACTAGAAAGAATTTTTTGTTTGCCGTCAGGTGTACCTCGTCGCCAACGACCTTCGCTTCGCCCCACTGATAAGGATTTCTCCAAGCATCGAGCTTTCCGTCAACTATCAGGTCCTGCCAACCATCGCCCGACTCTTGTGCCAGTGAAATTGCCATCCATTGACTGAGCAAAACCGGAGCCAAAAAAGCCGCGAACGATTTCATAGTTGGATTCCTGAAGGGAGCCTGAGAAGGTAGGAAATGGAGCGTTTCGGGTAGCAGATCTGCCGCACCCAATGGTCATGCTGACTCAGCTACCAGCCGCATGGTCCGCAAGAGACCGATCGCCGGTGCCGTACCACTCTCAGCATCATGCGGTAAGCAACCGACCTGCTTCTTTCCGGCAGCCATCACCTTTTCCGGCAACCATCACCTTTTCCGGCAACCATCACGGCGATGTATGCCCAGATACTAAGGGCCGCGCGGCAAAGGGTGCCTGCTAAGGAGAGGCGACCGTCACTTTCTTCAGCGACGCTAAGTGGTTACGGGCGATGCTCCTGCATCAGTTGCTGGAATTGGTCGAACAAGTATTGGCTGTCATGGGGACCTGCGGACGCTTCCGGATGGTACTGCACACTGAAGGCCGGTGCCGAATTGTGGCGGACGCCCGCAATCGTATCATCGTTCAGATTGCGATGCGTAATGGTCAGGTCACTGGGTAACGATTTCTCGTCCACGGCAAAACCATGGTTCTGCGAAGTAATCTCAATGCGTCCTGAATCCAGATTATGTACCGGTTGGTTACTGCCGCGGTGCCCAAATTTCAGTTTGAAGGTTTTGGCGCCGGACGCCAGACTCAACAGCTGATGCCCGAGGCAGATGCCAAACATGGGACGCTTCCCAATGAGCTCGCCGATCGTCTCGATCGCGTACTCTAGTGGTTCCGGATCGCCGGGTCCATTGGACAGAAAGATTCCGTCTGGCTTCTGGTCGAGAACCTCCTGCGCTGACGCGGTTCCGGGCAGGATCGTGACGCGATTGCCGCGTTGGACCAGATGCCGAGCAATGTTCCACTTCATGCCAAAGTCGAGGCAGACGACATGCGAGCGGGAAGAATCCGGCTCTTCGCAACTGGCCGACGCGTCTTCGAGCCGGAAGAGGGCTTCATTCCAACTTCGCGGCTTCGGCGGGATGACCTCGCGGACCAAATCGCGCCCGACTAGACCGGGAGCATCTTTGGCTTTTCGAACAAGCGACTGAGGATCCAGGTCCCGAGAGGAAAGGATGCCCTTCATGGCACCTTGACTGCGAATGTGCCGCACGAGCGCCCGCGTGTCGATGCCCGAAATGGCCACGACGTTGTGATCGATCAGATACTTGGTCAGTCCCTGCTCGGATCGAAAATTGCTGTGCAGACGAGCCTCAGAACGAACTACAAATCCAGCGACCTGAGGATGGTCGCTCTCAATATCTTGGTCGTTGGTGCCATAGTTTCCGATTTCCGTATAGGTCATCGTGACGATTTGGCCACAGTAACTCGGGTCGGTAAGAATCTCTTGATAGCCCGTCATCGACGTATTGAAGACGACCTCACCACAGGTTTCCCCTTCGGCACCTATCGAGTTTCCACGAAAGACGGTGCCATCCTCCAAAACCAGGAGGGCCAATTTACCGGGTCGAATCAAGAATAGCTCTCCACCAAACAGGCGCCGAATAAAAACAAAATTTCGGCCAGTATAGGCGGGCTCCGGCAACTGCGGTAGGTCCTGCCTGTCAGCTACTTGAAGGAGCTCTCGTCCAGGGCTGCAAAATCGTCGCCGCCATCGGCATCGAAACCTCCATCCACGTCCCCAAATCCATCCTGTACCCCATCATCAGCGGCGGATTCGCCACCTTCGATGTCGAGTGGCTGCGGCGCCAGCTCCTTGACCGCCTTGGCTCTGGCGTTTCGTTCACGGATGGCGACGACGCAAGTCGCCACCACCAGGCCCGTCATAGCAGCGATCCAGAGATAGGGCCACATAGTGCGCGTACCGTTCTGATTGGGGGGAAGAGCAAGAAACCTAGCCATTAGACTAGTTCGCGACCGATGGGATCGTCAAGTTTTTCGTCATGCCCCGACCCGCAAAACCGGCACTTTTATCGATACTTTGCCTGCAGGTGGGCCCCACGGTCAATCGCACCGGGAGGCGCAGCGAGGCAAGCCCCAGGGTAGAGGGGTGAGGGGTCAATTGTGCACAGCACCCGAAGGGCCGCTGGCGGCAATTGACTCCTGACCCCTTTACCCGACTCAAAGATTAAGCTTTGACAGACCACTAGTTCGTTCGAGATCGTGGTGGGCACGGCTGGCAGCGCCGCGGGAGTGAATGCACGGACAGGCGATCTCGGGGCAGATCACCCGCTCTCATGATTGCCGGGCCGGGGTCGATCTGAGGACAGTTCTGTCACGACACGCCGCTTCGTAGCGGCTCTTCCGGGCAGGAACCAAAAACTTGTCGCGCGAGCTCGCGTCGCGAAGTAAAATGAAGAAGTATTGGAATAGCCTTTGCCTGAATCTCCCAAGTCTGTTTCCGCAAGCCGTAGTCAAGTGACCATGATTATCAAACGCGTCTGGTATCCCCTCCTGGTAATCGCCCTGCTGGCACCCTCGGTCGATGCCGCCGACGCCTCGGGGCGTTGGAAGGGAACCTGGGACACCAACGGCTCGACTCGGCGGAGTTCCCATCACGGTACACTCCGCGTTCGGCTCAAGTCCGAAGGCAACGGAACCTACCGAGGTCTGTTTGCGGGAAGATTCGCCGTTGTGATTCCTTACGTCTATCGAGCCAAGGTCTACCAGCACGGTAATCGGCTGATATCCACCAAGCGCCTCGGGCCACTCGGGGAGTACCGGATGGTCCTCACGCAACAGTCTGGGCAATTGGGAGGATACTGGACTGCGGCAGGTGAGTCAGGTACGATCCGTCTCCGACGACGGTAGACACTTCCCAAGAGGCGATCGAGAATAATCCACCGCGCTGGTGGACTCGCGGCGTGCTGTCGCCTGAGGGTTATTAGGCGACCTCGACGCCTGAAGTCGTTGGGTACCCCGACGGCCATCCTCTGGCTTTTTGGCCGAGGTTCCTCGTATGGTTCGAGTGCTTGCATGACGGTAACGGAATCGCGCGAGCTTGAGCAGCCCGGCAGGCACATTCCACGATTCGGTGACGCGGAGAATCGGCAGCAAGTGCTCAGAAGGCTTCGCCGCGGCGAACGACGGTGGTGGATCTGTTTTCTGACGTACGTGGTAGTTGCCGCCGTGGCCCATGTCCGATACGCCGGTCCCACGCTTCAGCGAGAACTTCCCGGCGGTGACGCTATGGCTTCAGCGCCGGTTGCGACACTGGCCGGCCTGCTGGGTCCCGAACAGGCCTGGCATCCGGCCGGCAGTCATGAAAACGCTTTCTTCCGCACCCGCCTGGTCCGCCGGCTGACGGACTTGGGTTTGGAAGTCGACGAACTGCCGTTTGTCGACTCGGACTTGGATTTGGAACTAGTCAATGTGGTTGCCCGCTTTCCGGGAAAACCCTCAGTCCGACCGATCGTTCTGGCAACTCACTACGATTCCTGTCGTTTTGGTCCCGGTGCCGGGGACGCCGGACAATGTGTTGCCGCCTTTTTGGAAACGGCTCGACGTCTGGCGTCAGACCCTCCCGAGCACGCCATCTGGTTTGTCTTTACCGACGGTGAAGAGCGAGGTGCCTCACAGACCGAGGGCCTCCGTGGCGCGCGGGCCTTGCTCGAACAAGGGGACTTGCCGTGGGGAGATGCTGTCCCATTCGTTGTCAGTTTTGATGCTCGCGGTAATCGTGATGCCGTGCTGCTTTACGAGACCGACCAGGCCAACTATCGATCGATGCGGCTCGCTGCCCGTTCCATGGCCCATCCCAAGGTGACGACCAGCTTGATGGTCAGCGTTTACCGGCGTCTGCCTAATGGAACCGACTTTACGGTCTATCGGCAGGCCGGCTGGGCTGGGTGGAATTTTGCGGTGATCGGTGGCGCCGAGTACTATCACACTCCGGACGACCGGCTTGAGAAATTGAGCCTCAAGAGCATCCAACATTTTTCAGACCATGCGATCGCCGCCGTCGCCGCGCTGGATTCGCTTTCCGATAGCGAACTGGCCGAGCTTAGCCATTCCGCGCCGGCAACCTTCTTTGATTTGCTTGGTTGGTACGTCGTCGTTTACCCCAGCCATTGGGATTGGGGATTCTTGGGACTGGCAACGGTGCTGGTGTTGTTGGCGATTGGAAAGACAACTCGCTTTCGGCCGCGCGAGTTCGGTCGGCTGCTGCTGCCGCTGGGCGCCATGGTGCTCTTGCTACTGATGCTTGGGATCGCTGGCTTGATACTGGCTTGGTTGATGCGGGTGACGGAGTTTCTTCCCAGGCGATTTGTTGTCGGCGGTGAACTGATCGCGCAAATCTACGGGGTCATCGCGGCGGTTGGAATCTGGCAAGTCGGGCGCTGCTTTGCTTCCCGATGGTCCATCCCAGAGCTACTTTCTTGCTTGGCCTTGGGGGCAACCTGCAGTGCGGTCGCATTGATTGTCGTGTTTCCCGGTGGAGCGTACCTGGCGATTTGGCCCGCCGTTTGGCTGGCGTTGCACTCACTGATCCGTTCTGGCCCACATGGCGTCTTGGCCTGGGCGGCATGCCTGCTGCCGGCCATACTTTTTGCACCCACCTACCTGTTGTTGGTGCGCGCTCTGGGACCGAGTGCCGGTGCGGTGCTCACAGCAGGCACCAGTTTGATGCTGATGCCCACCCTGGTCGCTTTCGGAGACGCGGAAGGCAGAGCAAGGACTTTAAACGCCCCAGCCGTAGGACGCGCGTAGAATCTGCTCAACCGTACCGGTAATGTCACGAAGCGTAAACGGCTTGGACAGCACCGAAGCGGTATCCAATTGAGCTGCCTGGCGAACAATGGACTCGTTCAACTGGGCGCTCATCAGAATGCAGGGGAGAGACCTGTCAGTCACCCTGCGAATATGCTCCAGGGCCTCGAGCCCCGATAGACGGGGCATGTGAACGTCTAGCAGAACTAAATGCAATTCGTGACTGGTTTGAACGAACTCGACCGCCTCGCAACCATCTGCCGCCAAGTGCGTACTGTAACCCCGTCGCTGAAACACCTCACCCAGCGACTCACGAAAATCGCGATCGTCATCTGCAATCAGTAGCTTTGGTTCGGTCCATTGCATCGGACGTAACCCTCAGATACCGCTAGGATACCATCAATGCGACTGCCCAAATGGCAGCCTTTGTATCTCCGAGCATTATGCGTTCCCAATCGTGCCGATGGAAGATAGATTGGGCAAGATAATCCCTATTCCGTACTTCTGCGGGCTGCTATGGGAGCTGGCGAGCCGGAGAATTGCCTGGCTCGACGGCGCCGGTCGACCTCTGCCAGGTTGGTTTTGCCTAGTTTGACACTCGGAGTCTCCGTGCCCGCCGAACAAACAGATGCGATCATTCTTCGCGTGTATCCCTGGAGTGAAACCAGCTGTATCGCGAACATCTACACGCGTGACTTCGGCAAGCTATCGGTCTTGGCCAAGGGGGCTAGGCGGCCTAAAAGCCCGTTTGAAGCTGCCCTTGACCTGCTTTCGATTTGTCGCGTAGTGTTCATCTCGAAGTCCTCCGACGCTCTCGACATTCTCACCGAAGCGAAACTCCAGAAGCGGTTTCGCGCGGGAAGTCGAGACTTGTTGCGACTTTACGCGGGCTACTACGTGGCAGAACTGATAGATCGACTGACAGACAAAGGGGACCGGCAGCCTGAGATTTTTCAGCTCGCTGTCGCGACTCTACAGACGCTCGAGCATGCTCAGTTCGATGTACGCGCCATTGTGCTGCGTTTCGAACTGCAGATGCTGCGTTTGGTAGGGCAACTCCCGAGCTGGAAACGGTGTGCCCAATGCGGTCAAGATGCCTGTCAGACGGACTGGGTCGTTTTTTCGGCTCTGGCCGGCGGAGTCCTTTGTGACGACTGTCGCGCCGGTGCCAGGCAAACGCTCCGAATTGCGTCAGCTGCCCGTGACACACTGGAGCATTTCAGCCGCGTAGATTGGCAAGAAGAGAACTTGGAAGAGTATTCGAGCAACCATCGACCGGCGCTTCGCGCGGTGGTCACGCGTTACTTGACCGTAATGCTTGATCGAAAGTTGCAATTACATGCCTATTTAGAGGAGCTTGGGCGTTGACACGGAAGTCCCCGCCACGAAGAGTCTCATCGCACGGACTCTCCGCACAGATACTCTCGCTGAAAATCGGCGTCCTACTAGCCTTGGCAGTCCAAGGCACCGCCGGGTGTTCGTGGCTCTCTCCGCGGCAAGACTCGTTGACAGACTATGCCGAGGCTCGCAGAAGTATCGAGAATCCGGTTGGCGTCGACGCCGAGAGCCCATATGGAGGCGGTGTATTCCGCCCAGAAGGTGTTTCCGCAGATCGGCAGAAAGGCGCGACCGATTTTCTTGATCGGCTAGGGCTACGGTCCAGCCGCAGGAAGAATATTGAAAGGGCTCGGAGCCTCTACACCGCTGGCGATGAACTGTTTGAGCAGGCAAAGCAACTGCAGGACAACGAGCGAGCCAAGGTGTTTCGGCAAGCGGCCGCCAAGTATGGACAAGCAGCGGAGAACTGGAAGAGCTCCGGTCTCGAGCAAGATGCTCTGCTGATGGCGGCGGAAAGTCGTTTCTTCGCGGAAGATTTCTATCAAGCCGAACAGCTGTATGCCCAGCTCGTCAAGGAATATCCACGCAATCGTTACCTGGATCATATCGATTCGCGAAGATTTGAGATCGCCGACTACTGGCTCAAGATCGATGCGACCGCGCACAAACCATTCCTGTTTGTCAACTTCTCAGACAACAAACTCCCCTGGAACGACACCGGCGGGCACGGAAAACGCGTCCTGGAGGGGATGCGTCTGGACAACCCTACCGGCCGTATCAGCGACGATGCGACGATGCGGTTGGCAGTCGAGCAGTTCGAAAAAGGTGACTACGAGAGTGCCGCCGGTACCTTCGAAGAACTGCGAATGACCTATCCCGACAGCGAACATCTATTTAATGCCCAGTTCCTGGAACTCCAAAGTTTGCTGGCGTCGTACCAGGGATACAAGTATAGCAGTGACCCGGTCACCGAAGCACAAAAGCGGGTCAAACGGATGGTCAAGCAATTTCCCCGCGAGTCCTCCAAACGCGAGCAAGACTTGAACCAAGCATACGCAAAAATTCGATTCCTGCTGGCTGAGAGAATCTGGGAACAGGCCGAGTATCGACGTAAACGTAGCGAATATGGCTCGGCAAAATTCCATTACCAACGAATCCTTGATGAGTACTCCGATACCCCATTTGGCGAGCAGGCGCGAGGGCAATTGGCTGAGCTTCAAGATAAGCCCGACGACCCTCCGCAGCGTTTCGCTCCGCTAGTTAAGATCTTTGGCGGCACGACCGATGAACGTCCGTGGTTGAAGAATCGCGATGCAACCAGTCAATGACACTAGGCCTCTGGATACACCCCATTTCTGCCGAACGTCTGCGTTGATCCTATTGCTAGCGGGCAGCGCGATGTTCGTCGGCTGCGCGGGATACCAACTCGGCAGCGGCTCGCTCTACAATCCCGGTATCCGCACGATCTACATTCCGATAGTTCGCAACGATACCTGGCGGCAGAACCTGGGATTGCAAATGACCGAGGCGCTGCAGAAGGCCGTCGAATCGCGCACGCCCTATAAGGTCGTCAGCGATCCAAGCGCCGACAGTACCCTGACCTGCCGCATTACCACCCAGACCAAACGAGCCGTCACCCAAAGCATAACGGCCGAACCGCGCTCCGTGGAAACCTTGATCTCGGTGGAGCTGACGTGGACCGATCGTCAGGGCAACCTGCTCATGGAAAACCGCTTTGTCCCTCAGGGTGAACTGGCGTTCTACTTCATCCAGGGCGTCGACTTCGTGCCCGAGGGAGGCCAGAGTATGGCGACGGCCCAGCACCGCGCGGTGGAGCGTCTGGCCGACCAGATCGTCAACCAGATGGAATCACGCTGGTAGTCCCGCGTCGATCTACCCCCCGTCCCCGGCTCACTCGGGATGGTTGTGCTGCCTATAATGATTGTCTAGGCCAGCCGCCGCATGACGAACAATTCGGCTTCGTCTCCTGGTTAGAAACAGCACGTTGCCTGCGGCAGAGGCTAGATTTTGGGGGCAGCGCCCAGGATCGACAGCAACCGGGCCTCTGACTTAGGCTCCATGGGTCCACTTTGCCCAGCGGGGTAACACGCGCTGCAAGTCCTTTCTTCCAACGCTGGAAACAGAATTATGGCTAACGATCGCTTCAAAAATCTGGAGTCCATTGGTGGTCCTTCCCCAGGACAACTGGCCAGTATGGCAGTTCTGGTGTTTGGAATCCTGGTGGCAGTGTACGCCGCGTGGAGTTCCGCGTACGTCGTACGAGAGTACGAACAGGCGGTCGTCCTGCGGTTCGGAAAGTATCACCAGACGCAACCGCCTGGCCTCCGTTTCAAGCTGCCGGGAATCGATGAACGCGTCTTGGTAGACGTCAGCGAAAAGAGCATGCGGCTGCCATGGGGCCGACCCGAACGCGCCGTGGATCGGTCCCGGCAAGACCTCAATCGGACCGACGACCAAGCCCTGATTTTGACCGGTGACCTGTACGCGGCTGTTGTCGAGTGGAACGTTTTTTGGCGAGTGACTGAGCCGGAAAAATACATCTTCAGCTTCAACGAGATCCACATACGGCAAGCCCTGATTGCTGTGGCGAGATCCACCATGCACCGCATCGTCGGAGACTACTCCGCAGACGAGACGCTCACGGGCAAGCGGGAGGAGATCGCGTTGGCGGCGCTGGACGAAATGAAAAAGGCCATCGCTCCCTTGGATGCCGGCATTGAGATCACCGACCTTCAACTCCAACGAGTAACCCCACCGGATGTGGTCAAGCCATCGTTCGACCAAGTCAACGCGTCGATCCAGCAGAAGGACCAATTGATCTACGAAGCGACTCGAGAACGCAATAGTTTACTCCCGATGGCGCGGGCTGAAAGCGACAAGCTCGTGCGCGAGGCCGAAGGCTACGCGGACCGACGCCGTGCGGAGGCGGAGGGTGAGATCGCTGCTCTACTGGCCAAGTACGAAAGCTACAAACTGGCACCCGAGATCACGCGACAACGCATGTACCTCGAAACGATGGAACGCGTTTTTGAAAGTGGGGGGCGGAAATTGATTTTGGACGAGAAGCTCAAGGGACTGCTGCCACTGATGCAAATCGGATCCCAGTCCCCATAACGTGTTTTCCACAACCCACTGCCGGAGCGGACGCGCCGCAGCCACCGGCGGCAAGCCGCCCCAGCTAGACCTCAATGCCGCTGAACACTTCGGCAGGCACGACAGCTAGCCACCCAACCGATTCATTCCAAAGAGAATACCCAGATGTCTCAAAAATCAGCTCAACTCGCCGTCAAGATCGTCGCCGTGTTCGGCTTGCTGTTGATCCTGTCCCAGTTCGTCGTCTATGTGGTCGACCAACGCGAACTGGCGGTGGTCCTGCGGTTCGGACAGCCGGTACGCTCGGTGACCGAACCGGGATTGTACTTCAAGGTACCGCTCGTCGAGAGCGTCCGTCTCCTTCCGAGTACGCTTCAGTTTTGGGGCGACGACCGGAGCCAAGTGCTGCCCGACCTGCCAACAAAGGACAACAAGAAGATTGAGTTGGTACCGTGGGCGGTCTGGAAGATAAATGACCCCATCGCGTTCGTTCAGCGGATGAGAACGATGGACAATGCGGAGAATCGCGTAGCCCAGTTTGCCCGCGGTGCCATGCGAGACGTGATCACGAAATACGACCTGGAAGACTTGGTACGTAGCACAGACCGGGAAATGAAGATGGCTCAGCTGGAGTTCGACGCAGATTTGCTGGAAACACTCGCCGAAGCGCTTCCCGAAGTCGAGCTTGGCAAGTCGAAGCCGAAGACCAAGGGCATCATTGGACGTGAAGCGATTCTAGAGCTAATCAAATCCGCCGCGCGAACCAGTCTGGCTGCCAACGAATCGGATGAAAAGAACGGATCACGTGGTATCGAGCTGGTCGATATCGGCATCTCGCACATCGATTTTGTCACGACCGTCCGAAAAACGACTTTTGAACGGTGGATCGCCGAACGAGACGCCATTAGTACGCGGAATGTGAAGGAAGGTGAACAGCGCAAACAAGAAATATTGAATAAAACCAACGCGGAGATCGAGAAGATCCGAGGGGAAGGGCAACGTCAAGCCAGTGAACTTCGAGGGCGTGCCGATGCAGAAATCATCAAACGCTACGCAGACGCAATCAGTGAAGTGGGAGAATTCTATTCGTTCGTTCGCACTTTGGAAGCTTACGAGAAGTCGATCAACGAAAAAACGGAACTCATCCTGACAACCGACAACGACTTCCTCCAACAATTGCAGCAACTGGGTGATGACGGCAGTGAAAAACCGCCCGCCCCCATAGGCGACTGAGGCCCCAGAAACTGAGCACCCGGAAACTGAGCGGATAAAGGGGTCAGGAGTCAATTGCCGCCAGCGGCCCTTCGGGTGCTGTGCACAATTGAC
>JANQJJ010000163.1 GCA_028281725.1 Pirellulaceae bacterium
AAGAGTGTCGCTGCCTCCAGCACCACCAAGCACGTCGTTCCCTTCGCCTCCATCAATCGTGTCCACACCACCTCCTCCATAAAGGTCATCATTGCCGTCCCGTCCGTAGAGCGTGTTGTCTGAATCGACACCAGGATCGCTTTTGACGTTTTCCAAGAATCCCCAGATTTTATCTCGGGAACTGCCTCCCAAAATCACGTCCGCTCCGTACTCTCCGATCAATGTCGATGGAAATGCGGTGTTATTGCTGATGTTGTCGGATCCCTCCCTTCCGTTGACTCGAATCCGCGCGACATCCGATCCGTCAAACGTCTCGGCGAATACCGTTGTTCCATAGCGGCGGATTTCTACGTGTACATCATGACGGCTCCATCCCTTGCCCAGAATAACCTGCTCGTCGACTGTGATCACATCGGGTGCGCTGCTGCCCTCGATGTTCAAAGTACCGTTGCTCCCCAGATCTGCAGCCATTAATTCTCTCTTCTGCAGCGACTCCAGGACCAGTTTGCGGCATTTTCTATTGGCCGCTGGTTGCACCTGCTTCGTAGCTTGTTTTTTCATTTGAAGGAACATGGCATGGGCTCGCTTTGAGTGGGCTTAGTTGACTTTGGCGAGCAACCATCTGATTGCCGCCGACACTAACCAAAGCGGACTTCAGGAACAGCCGTTACAGAATCCTTCAAATTCCTTGTCCGGTTCCTCAATCGAAAAACAATCTACGCATTTCCCAGCCTCGCAAGCAGCGACTCGGTGGCGGATCTATCGGGAGGCGCTGCACTCTTCACCGAAGTCCGTGTCAGCCCGAGCTAGCTGCTAGCGGCTGAACAATCTTCTGCAGCGGGGTATTAGATACACCCGAAAGCGGTGGTTTCGCCTCAGTTGCTGCGGCGATTTTCTTCGAGATCGAAGACGATGCAGCCTCTGCATGTTGGGCATAGTTTGTATCGAACCATAGGTGCATATAGCTGGACCATATTCGATCCGGAAGGTTGCTTCCCGCGTTATCCACTTCGACATTGGATACCAGAAGGCTGAATCACATTGGAGCAATTCGTTTCGAACCGACATCGGTGGTCAAGACGACGTGAGAATTGAAACTAGCCCGAATCAGGTCGTTCTTGATCACTTGGTGGTCCGCGCTGTCCCAAAGGTCATGATGCTCCCAAGGGTCGTCGTGCAAATCATATAGCTCACCAAGATCGTGATCGTGGTACATGGACAACTTGTAGCGGCGATCTCGGTACATCGTGGCATAACTTCCAGTGCCGCCGGTGAAATGCGGGTCCAACGCTTCAAAGTACTCGCTTCGAACGAATTCACGGTGGTCACGCAAGGCTGCGCCAGCTGTACCATTGGTTAGAAGCGGAACGAGTGTCTTTCCCTGCATGTACTCTGGCTGCTCCAGCCCCGCGAGTTCAATCAGGGTTGCGGATAAATCGGTAAGCTCGACCAAAGCGTCGCTTTGCACGTTCGATTGAAATCGATCCGGACAGTGGAAGATCAACGGCACCCGCACGAGACCTTCGTAAAAACGGCAGCCCTTAAACATCAGGCCATGATCGCCCAGCATTTCGCCATGGTCCGAAGTGAAAATCACGACGGTGTTTTCTCGCAAGCTGTTTTGATCGAGGTACACCAGGATGCGAGCCAGCTGATCGTCGATCTGCGCAATCATCGCGTAATAGCACGCTTGCCGTCGAAAAGCTTCGTGCTCTTCCGGAGTTCGGATGTCGTCCTGGAAGTCGATAGCACTCAATTTGGCCTGCTGTCGCAGGTCGCCTTCGAAAAAATGCGGGCCGGGCATCGCTCCGGGGTCGAACTGCTCCGCGTAGGAACGTGGCGGAATGAACGGCGGGTGTGGATCATAGACGTTGATATTCAACAGCCATGGTTTGTTTGACTCGTCCTGCTGCAAGAACTCAAGAGCACAATCGCTGGCCCATGTCGTCTGATGCAGTTCTGTTGGAACCCGGTCTTCGCTTTCCCGTAGCGCGTCGAGATCGCCGCCTCGCGCGCGAACCCAATCAGCGTAGTGATGGCCTTCTTTCCAATCGTCGCGCGGAGCATGGCTGAACTTCCAGTAGGAAAAGCCGTCGTCGATTCGAGGTTCCGTGCGGTGACCAGAACTTTGTAGGTGGAATTTGCCGACCATTCCGCAACGGTAACCGCTTTCGGCAATGAGCTTCGTAATGACCGGTGGAAAGCTGGGAAACGTATCGTTGCCGTTACGCGTATTATGTAGTCGCGAGGGGTACATCCCAGTCATGAAGCTCGATCGACTCGGCGTACAAATCGGGCTTTGACAGTAGGCATGTGTGAATGCCACTCCTTCGCGCACGAGCTGATCGATTACCGGTGTTTTTACGTATTGATTGCCAAGCGCGCCGATCGTGTCGAAGCGCTGCTGGTCGGTGCAGTACCAAAGGATATTGGGACGTTGACTCACGTGCGTGTTTCCTACGGATTCGTTTCGGACGGCTGGCCCTTGCTGCGAATTCGCGACAACAAGCTAATCGCCATAATGCTCGCCGCAAACAGCAGCATGACAAACGCCACCGGTCGCGTAAACAAGGGCCGCCAACTTCCTCCGCTCTGCATCAGTCCTTCGATGATGTGCTCCTCGGCGATCGGAGCCAGCACGAATCCGATCACAAATGGAGCAATAGGGATTCGCAGCCGGTTCATCAACAGACCGATGGCTCCAAAACCGAGCATTACCCAGACATCAAACATGCGATTCGCCAACGCGAATGAACCAATCACGCAGAAAGTAACAATCGCTGGAATCAGGATTCCTTTCGGCACCGACGCCAGTCGGGCAAACAGCGGAGCGGCGCCCAGCATAAAGACGAACATGAACACGTTGGCCACCAGGATCGTCGCCATCATCATGTTGACCGCCGTCGGGTTTTGCTCCATCAACAGCGGCCCCGGCTGCATCCCGTGAATGGTTAATGCCCCGAGCAGAATCGCGTCGATCACACTTCCCGGAATGCCCATCGCGATCAGCGGTATCAAAGCACCACCAACCGTCGCGCTGTTGGCTGCCTCCGAAGCCACGATACCTTCTTCGCTGCCGGAACCGAATTTCTCTGGAGTTCGTGACATGCCTTTCGCAGCAGCATAGGCGGCCACCGATCCAATGTTTGCTCCGACACCGGGCAGGATGCCGACGAAGACGCCTACCAGGGAAGAACGAACTAAGTTAAATCCGTTCGCAAGATACTCGCCCACGCTCAGTAAGATTCTGGTAGTGTCTCGTGTCCGGGAGGCGACCTCGGTCTTTGCGTCGCTGGTTCTGGACTCAGTGACAACCTGAGCAATTGCAAACAACCCGATCAGAACCGGCAGCAACTTGAACCCGTCTTCCAATTCAGTGAAGCCTCCCGTCCATCGCGGAATTCCGTTGGCTGGGTTCACGCCCGGAACTGCCAGCAACATTCCAAACAAGCCCGCAAACAGGCCCTTCAACAGTGAGTTACCGCTTACCGTCGCAATCAACACGAGCGCCACTAGCGTCAGCGTGAAAAACTCAAACGGTCCCAACTTCAGACTCAAGATCGCCAGCGGGCCGGTCAGCATCACGAGAAATACCCAACCGACAACACCTCCGACAAGCGAAGCCGCAATTCCCAATCCGAGAGCGCGTCGTGCTTTTCCTTGTTCGGCCATTGGATAACTGTCGAACGTCGTCATCATGGACGCAGGCGTGCCGGGAATTCTGAGCAACGTCGCGCTGATGAGTCCTCCGGAAACGCTGCCCACGTACATCGAAACGAGTAAAATCAGAGCGTTTTCTCCAGCCATCGAAAACGTGAGCGGCAAAGTCAACGCGATCAGCATCGCGCCGGTTAGCCCCGGAATTGCGCCAACGACGATGCCCAATGCCGTACCCAACATCGTCCACGCCATCGCAGCAGGCGAGGTGACGAATTCCAAAAGTGATGGGAGAATGGCGAGCATTGAATTGGGATTGGTTTCTACGGCAGATCAACCACCAGTAAATGAGTAAACAAGAAATGCAATCCAAAGCCAAGCACCAAAGCCATCATCCCAATCGCAGGCCAAAGTTCTTTGTGACTGCGAGCAAGGTAACCGCCCCCGACCAAGACGAAAACTCCCGTGGCCAAACGATAGTCGAGACTGGCAAACTGCAAGACGACGACATAAACCACGATTGCGACAACGAGAAATACTTGCGACCGAACGTCGCTCGCGTGTTCTGATGGTGGTGTCGAAAAAGGGGAATCCTCGTTCTGCCCCCGACGTTGCCGAAAAATCAAAGCGATGCCCAACAACGTGCAGGCGGCCAACGTAGCCAACCCAAAATCCGGCACGTCCGCGGCTTGCCTCTGCGACACCGAACCGATCTCACGTTCGCGATCCTGCAATTCGGAAACGAGCATCTCGCCCCGTAGAACAACTGGTTCGGTCGCCAAGTCCGAAAGCGCATGCGTCACTTCCGGTAATTGCATAGCAGTCTGCAAAACATCCGCTATCGTCTCGACGAGCTTTGGTGGAGTTCCCTTCGGAGCCCACCAGAAGTGCATATTGGTGCTGCTGACGTTGATCCCTTGCTCGATCGCCGTGAGAACATCCGGAACTTTGGCGTGTCTCTCATTCGACAGAATTGCCAGCGCGCGGGGGCCACTCGCCTGAAACTCAACATACTCAGCCACCGAGAAAGTGCTCACCGAACTATGCCCACCAAGCAGACTGGCAAAACGTTTTGCACCGCCGCCGGATTGCGTAAAGCGAAATTCGGCTGAAGAATTCGGCGAAGCGTTCTCCAACATCAAACCAACGAAGTGACTGGGGGCTCCGATGCCGACCGCAAACACGATCGAGTCCGGTTGTTCGGACGCTGCATCGAGCAACTCGGAAAGACTCTGATACGGTGAGCTATCCGGAACCGCGATGACGTGTGCCATTTGTCCAGTTGCGGCGATCGGAGTAAATGACTCCGGCCCGAAGTTTGCGTTGCCCGAATACTTGTTGGTCAGCATGCCTTCGTGAATCTGCAGCAACGTGTAACCGTCCGGTCGCGCACTCTTGACTTTCCTCGAACCAATCGAACCACCAGCGCCAGGCATGTTGATGACGACAAGAGGCTGATCGATCAGTTCGTTTTCAGCGATCGCTTTTTGCAGAATTCGCGTAAACGTATCGCTGCCACCACCAGCCCCAAACGGCACGATGACTTTGATGGGTTTCTGAGGAAACGAGCGGTTCGCTGTGGGTTCAGAATTACAGCCGCAGACAAGACAAGCGGAGACAACCGCGAAAAAGGCGAAAACTGAAATCCTTTCGCGTTTTTTGCGTTTTTCGTAGTTTCTCACTTGGCCTTGTTCCTGGTCCACTGACCATCACCGATACAAATAATCTCTCGACTCGTACGTTGATACAGTCGTCCGTTCGCCGCGGTGAATGGGTATTCGTTTTGCCATAACTTAGGATTCCTTTGTTAGCTGTACTATCCGTGTCGATCCGTAGTTTACACCTTTACCCTGCGGTTTTCTCGCGCCGGAGCACAGAAGGAATGACCAGAAAGCTGCGCAAACGAATTTGATTCAGCCGTGAATTTACCGGAAAAACAGGTTAAGATATGTGCGCCCGACTTCGAGCTGCCGAGTTTGATAGCATCGGCACTCCCCACCTCAACCCAACCCTCCTTGAAAGCTAGAAGATGCTGAACCGTAGAGAAATGCTTCGAGGCGTAGCAGCCGGTGCTGGCGTTGCTTTGGGCAGTTCGCTGATGCCCCAACAGCTCATGGCGGCGACAGGCAATAGTGGCAAGACGCTAAAGCGGATCGTCTTCTTCATGCAGAACCAGGGTTTCGATCCGAAGACCTGCATTCCGGATGGCATGAGCGGCAGTGGGTCGCTGGCAAAGAAGAAGCTGCCGGAACCAATCAGTGCGCTCGAACCTTTTAAGGAACGACTGCACATCATCAACGGCCTGCATGGATTGCACACCAGTCCGTCACACAGCGCCTTCTTCGGAGCGCTCGGTGGGTATCGCGGCAGTGACGGTGTGCCTCCAAGTGCATCGACGATCGATTATGAACTAAGCAAAGCCTTGCCGGAAACGCTTCTGCCTCATCTGTGCATCGGCATGGACTCGATTGAGAACATGACGACCAAGCCCACGATCGCGACTCTTTCGGCCAGTGGCGCGGGCCAACCGATCTTCATGCATTCGAATCCGAATCATCTCTATCAGATGCTTTACGGCGGCATCTCCACTGGCGACATTCGACTTCAGCATGAAGCGAAATCCAATGTAATGAGTCAGATCGAACAGCTTGCCGCGGCCAAAGGCCAATCGGTTCCGATCGCAGACCAACCACGTTATGGTCGATTCGTTCAAGGGTTTCGGGATGCGAATGGGTTGCGCGATCGACTCGACTCGGTTTCCGCTCACCTGCGAAAGTTCGCTCCAACCGTGGACGAGCGATATTCGAACCCGGAGTTCGAAACGGACTGGCATGATGTGCTGCTGGATCTGGGGATCTCGTCGCTCACGTCGGGGATCACCAATACGCTGACCATCGGTTCGGGTCGAGGCGAAATCTTCGGTGCATGGAAAGGGTTGGGCATCGAACAGCAAGGCCACAACCTGGGCCACATGGATCAGCCCGGTAATCCGATTTGGATCAAGATACGCCAGTACAACAGTCAAATGTTGGTACGGATGATGGAAGCATTTGAGAGCGTGCCAGAAGGCAGCGGCACAATGATGGATCACACCCTGATCGTTTACACCAGCAACAACGCGGACAAGCAGCACACCAACGGAGCAAACTGGCCCGTTATGCTGCTCGGCAATTTCGACGGAGCGTTCAAGACCGGTTGCTTCACGCAACTGGACGGCAAGCGGCCCATCAACGCGCTTTATGCGACACTTTTACGCGCGGTTGGGAAAAACTGCGACCGCTTCAATATGAACGACAAATTGGCCAAGAAGTTTGATTCTGGCGAAGGGCCCATCAAGGAACTGTTGGTGTGAAACTTGCATTTGTCTTAGCGATAATGCTCTCGTTGGGTCTGTTGCCCGTGGCGAATGGCGAGACTTACACGCCCGGCCAAAAAATCGAGAAAAAATTTGCCGGCTTTGCTCGGCCGTTTCTAATGAGCCACTGTGTGAACTGTCATAGCGGAGACGATCCCGAAGGCGACCTCTCGTTGGACGACTTGGGGCCTGTCGACGACGTTAACTCCGGCACGTGGAAGAGCATTTGGGCGCAGGTCGCCTTGAAAGAGATGCCGCCGTCCGACGCCGATCAACCAGACGTGGTGCAGCGGCTGCAGTTTTCCGACTGGATCGTGGCGGAGCTCGCGCATTTCATGCAAGACAAGGGCGGCTTCCAAGCACATTTGGACTCCAATAAAGGCAATTTCGTCGATCACGATTTGCTCTTTGGTCCGCTACCCGACGGCATCAAACTGCAACCCACATCTTCGCCTGCCCGGATTTGGCGTGTGACGCCCGAAGAACACATCACGCGTCTCAATGAACTGATTAACACGGAACCAAAGTACAATCCAGCGAAGCCCGGCCTCCGCACGCGCGGCGACGTCGTGCCCACCAATCACGGCGGCGAACTCAAGCTCTATTTTGGTGTCGATCGCATCACAAAATGGCAAGGAGGGACGGTCGCGTATGCAACATCGGTGAAGAGCGTGCCCGCGGTCTTATCGTCGGCTCGCAAGCGCGGACTGGAGAACTATCCCGACTTCTATTCGGTCAACAGCGCCGAGGCGACTCAGATCATGGGCGTTGCCGATGACATTATCCGCTACATGGCTTATGGCCCGTTGAGCATCGCCAATCCGGGACAGATTACCGACGACCCCAGTTCTTACAAGATGGAAGGTGATATCCGCGGCCTACCGACTGCCCTCGTCTACAGTACCAAAGTCGTTCGTCCTTTGACGCCGGTCTACGAACTTATGAAGGCAGAAGTCGTTACGCACGAACGTTTGCGTGCTGCCGTTGACTACCTTTTCGAAGCGCTCACCTTTCGACCACCGAGCCAAATAGAATCCGACCAATATCTGCAGATCGTCAAGCAGTCCATCGAGAAGCTCGGCAAGGAAGACGGTTGTGTTCTCGGCTTGTCGTCGATTTTTCTAGATCGTGATGCGCTTTTCCGACCTGAACTCGCCGAGAGCGGCATCGCGGATCAGCACGGACGCGTCATGCTTCAGGACTGGGAGTTGGGTTTGGCCGTAAACCATGCTTTGCGATACATCGCGCCAGACGACATGCTGCGAACGGCCATCATGGAAGAACGCATGCGGACCAAGGCCGATGTAAAACGCGAAGTCGAACGGATGCTGGCCGACGACAGTATTCGCAAGCCTCGTGTCCTGCGGTTCTTCCGTGAATACTTCGATTACGACCTTGGCGGCTACATCTGCAAAGACTCCAACGCACTGGCAGCGACGGGTGCTAGCGCACGGGGACAGGGACACTACCGTGCGATGTTCGACGCAACCGCCAGCACAGATCGCTTGATTGAGTTGATCCTTCAGGAAGACAAGGATGTATTAAGACAGCTGCTGACCACAGATAAAGTCGTGGCGACCAAGGGCGACAATGTCTATTTTGGCAGGAAACGCACGAAGCAACAGAGACAGGCCTCGGTCGCTGCATCGAAGAAAGCGAACGATGAAGCGGCAGGTCAAGAGACGGCCAAAGTCAAAGCAGCCGAGAAAGAAGTCGCTGAGCTTGAGGCCATCTTAGAGGCGAAACCGGAAGACAAAGTGACGCAGAGCGAGTTGCGACAAAGAAAGAAAGAGTTGACTGCTGCGAAAAAGATGGCAACTCAGGGAAAGAGAAAAAGAGAGAGGACCAATCACAACGTCGAGATGGCAGACCTCTCCGGCTCGAAAATCTTTGTTCGTGTGAGCCACAGGAGCTTTGGCAATGGGTCGATGAAACCAGATCGTTTTCTAGCGACAGCGCCAGAGGGCGAACGGCTTGGCATACTGACCCATCCCAGTTGGCTCGTTTCCCACTCGGATGCCATGGACAACCACGCCATCCATCGCGGTCGATGGATTCGCGAACGACTGCTTGGTGGCGGCATTCCCGACGTGCCGATCACTGTCGATGCGATGCTACCCGATGAGCCCCAGAGCACATTGCGAGAACGCATGCGGGTCACAAAGCAAGAGTACTGCTGGACGTGCCACAAAAAGATGGACCCGCTTGGGCTGCCGTTCGAAATGTACAATCATGCTGGCCTATATCGAACGACAGAGCTCGACAAAACCGTCGACACTACTGGCGAGATCATCGATTCAGGCGACCCCAAGCTCGACGGCAAAGTCGCCAACGCCATCGAGATGATTCAGAGACTTGCTGAAAGCGAACGCGCCGAACAGGTTTTTGTCCGCTACGCCTTTCGATTTTGGATGGGGCGCAACGAAACGCTGAACGATGCGGTTGTTCTTCAAGAGGCACATCGCGCCTACCGTGAAGGCGGTGGCAGCATGAACGCGTTGCTCACTTCGCTGCTCACGTCAGATGCGTTTCTCTACCGCTCGAAGTGAGTGAGCCCCG
>JANQJJ010000176.1 GCA_028281725.1 Pirellulaceae bacterium
AATCTTCTCGGACCGGTCAAGAACAAACCCATCGAATTGGCCGATGGTACGATTCTCTGCCCCAGCAGCACGGAGAATCAAGGCTGGCGGGTGCATTTCGAAGCGACGCGCGACTTGGGCAAGACGTGGCAGGTGATCGGACCGCTACAAGAGGGTGAGAAGCTCGACGCGATCCAGCCGAGCATCTTGACCTATCCAGACGGACGAATGCAAATCCTCTGTCGCACCCAGCAAGGCGTTATCGGCTCGAGCGAGTCGAGTGACGGCGGTAAAACCTGGGGGCCGATGGAGTCCACTAGCTTGCCGAATCCTAACTCGGGAACCGACGCCGCGACCCTGGCTGACGGACGGCAATTGCTAGTTTACAACCATGCCCGCCGGAGCGCCGGCCGCAACGGCCGGCAAATTCTCAATGTGGCCCTGTCCGATGACGGTAAAGACTGGGAAACCGTGTTGACGTTGGAAAACGAAGGGCATCGGGCCGGCTACTCGTATCCCGCCGTCATTCAAACGGCTGACGGTTTGGTCCATATCACTTACACCTGGCGGAGAGAAACCATCAAGCATGTGACGCTGGACCCGTCCAAACTGTAGGCCCCAGCGTATGCTATCAAAACTCAATTTGGTAATTTGTAACGATCAGTGAAAGTTTGAGGGGAAGTCGGACGATAACTTGTTTGTCGGGAGGACCGTAAGGCACATTGGCTGTGTCCGCGGACCGAACGGCAAGGGGGGTTCGAAAGCAAGATTCCGTCGCGATCGTGAGCTGCGGCTACCGGCAAGATGCCTCGTAGGTATTTTGCCGTGTCGGGTATGTTCACGCGACAGACTTGGTAGGAACCTCAGGACGATGAGCCGACGAATCATTCGCTGGGCGGCGATCATTCAGATTTGCTTGGTACTCTTTACCGGGTGTCATCCAACGCAGCCCTTTTTCGTCCCGCGGGACGAATCGCTGGCGAATTATCTTGAGCAATCGATGGGTCTCGAGTACGCCGATGTCCACGTCGATAGTCTGCCCGAGACCACCCAAGTTCACGTCCCACTGGGTCCATCGAATCTACCTAGCGAGTTCGTCGAACTGTCGCTGGAAGATTGTATCTCGATGGCATTGCAGAATTCGAAGATCCTGCGAGTCGTCAACGGCTCGAACCAGCAAAGCGGTTCGGTGGCTGCAGCCCTGCTCAGTGCGGCTCCGGGACAAATGCCCAGCGTTTACGATCCTGCGATCGTAGCTGCGACTGGGAATACGCAGCCGCTGACGATCGATAGTCAGGGCAACCGCATCACGCAGCGCGGTGCCGTTCGGGCCAATCAAGTCGGCGGTGTGGAAGACGCACTCAGTGAGTTCGATACTCAGTTCTCCGCGTTGTTTGGATACAACACCACCGACCGACCTCGAAACGTCGGCACCGGCAACCGATTCAATCCTCAGTTCTTCCAAGCCGTAGACGCCAACGGGCAAGCCGCATTGTCGAAGCGACTGGCCACGGGTACGGTCACCAGCCTGCGTTTCACGACCGTCTACTCTCGCAACAATATTCCCGCTCCAGATATCGGGCGAAACGTTCCCAGCGACTACACCGCCGCACTGGAGATGCAGTTTACTCAGCCGCTGTTGCGCGGTCGGGGGACGTTGGTCAACCGCATTCCTGTGGTTCTAGCTCGAATCAATGAAGACCTTCAGCTGCACGAATTCGAAGCCAACGTTCGCAACCTGGTCAAGTCCGTGGAAGATGCCTACTGGGACGTTTACTGCGGCTACCGCGCGTTTGAAGCGGCCAAGATAGCTCGCGAGAGTGCCCTGGAACTCTGGCGCGTTGCTCAGGCTCGAACACAAGTCAGCAACACACCGCCTGAGGCGGAGGCGCAAGCCCGAGCACTGTACCATCAGTTCGCGGCGCAGATGCACACGTCCCTGTATGGTTCGCCGGTGCCAGGAAGCGATCCACGCGGACTGTATGGACGAGAGCAGGTGCTCCGCGAAAAGATTGGCTGGAGTGCGTCGGACTCTCGCATGATTCGTCCTTCGGATGACCCGACCGTCGCCCGCATCCACTTCGATTGGAATGACGTGGTTGCCGAGGGCCTGACACGCAACGTCGATTTGCGAAGACAGAAGTGGGCCATCAAACAAGACGAACTGGAGTTGATT
>JANQJJ010000227.1 GCA_028281725.1 Pirellulaceae bacterium
CCAGCCCATCAGCCGCGTCCATAGGCGATTGACCATGGTCGCCGCGAATCGGCGGTTTTCCGGCCGCGTGATCATGGCGGCTAGTCTCTCGCGGGAAGAGTCCGGTCGGCCGAGTAACTCCGGGGCGACATCCGCGTTGCCAAACTCCTGAGCCGGCAACTTGGCGCTGGGCCAATGCGGCTGGACGATATCCCCAGGTTGCAAAGTGATTTCGATAGGAGATTCGCGGCCTTTGCGATCGAAGAACGCAGCCGGCACGCTGCTGGTCCCCGGAACCTTGATCTGCTTGCGACCTAGCATCGCCCCGATACCGAACAGATCGGCTTGGGACCAGGGATGGTAGGGAGCGTCGTGGCAACGGGCGCACTTCATGTCAATCGCCAAGAAGGCACTGGCCACGACGTGGGCCTTCTCCGCCATCGGCAAGTCGTTTTCCGCCGCCATCTCAAATCCGGCCGCAGCGCCGGCATGCTGGTTGCCCTCCATGCGGATCAATTCGGTGACAAACCGATCCATCGGCATGTTCAACAGCAGAGCATCGTGGATCCACAGCCGGAATGGACCGGTGTTATTGAGGCTCGGCTTGAGAATATTCGGGTTCTCTGCCAGCACGTCTTGCCAGTAGCTGGTCCAGTGATCTGCCCAGCGGTCATCTGCGAGAAGCCGCGCGATCGCCGCAATACGCCGCCGCTGCGGAGCATCATCGTAAAACCGCTGAAGTTCGTCGCGCGTCGGCGGCACACCGACCGTATCCAAGCTGACACGCCGCAGGAATTCCCAATCTTGTAGCGGCTGATCCGGTCCCTCTCCCGCCGAGAGCTGTTCGCGGCCAGCCGATGCGTGGACCAAGCGATCGACTTGATTGTTTTCAGGCAGGTCTGGCGCCGATTCTGGAACCACGATCTCCGGCTGACGATCGATGTACTCCCGCGCGAGTTGATGCCTGCGCTGCCAGAACGCATCTTCCTTGGCTGATTCCCGTTCCAGCTGCTTGCGATCGATCACGTCCAGCAGAGCGTCGACTCGGTCGCGATAAGCCAAAAACTCACTGTCGACCAGGTAGACATGGTTAGCGTCCGCGTTCGGGCTGAGCAAGGAAAACATGGTATCGCCAGTTCGCGCTGCGACCAGCGTCTCGCCGAGTTCAAAGCGGCTCGTCTTGGAGCCGATGAGCGATTCAAGTACGACGTCATGCAACTGGCCATCGGTCCGAAACACGACACGTTGCTCTCGGTCACCGACTCGCGGAGTTCGCAGCCAGGGCATGTCGGGTTCATAGACCGCAAACGGCTGGTGAGCATCTGGAAACAGTCGGCGCGCCGGGGTTGTCAGCACGACTTGACCATCGACCCAAAGTCGCGAAAGGCCTGGGCTTCGAACCAATAACTCCACTTCTGTGTCGGGCAGGCGAACCTTGGCGAAGGCCCGCATTAGTACTGGACCTCTCCAAGCATCGCGGGCACCACCGGGTAGATACTTCAGCGGCAATCGGTGAAGGGCCAGGCTAGGCAGGGAGAATCGCTGGGCTGCTTCCGAGGCGACCAGTGGAAAATCGGTATGACTACCGGCGTTTTCGTGTAACGTCACGGTCACCTGCCCCTCTACGTGCTCGGTAGGCCACTGGGGGGGCCGTCGTTCGGCAACGCGACGTGAGCGTATCTCCGCGGCCGATATGATGGAGCGGTGAATGCGAATGTCATCGAGAGATCCGACAAAGCTGTTCGCCGGATCGCCTCCCCGAGACGAACCGATCCAAACGGAATCGTTATCGTTCACCGGTGCCAAAGTCGTTGCCCCGGCCATATCCCACCGACCGGCAACCACCTTGCTGTCGACGTAGCCGCGGATGCTTTGGGGATGCCCGAACTGGTAGCTGACCGCAACGTGATGCCAAACGCCATCGGGAGCGAACCCCGAGCTACTGGTCCAGCGGTGGTACTGCAGTTTATCCGCCTCCGGGTTGAGCGAAGAAAACAGGAAACTGACCTTGGCTGTCTCGCCGGCGCCGGTCAGTCGCAAGGCATAGTTCTGATTCTCCAGCCGCTCGGATTCGTAGGTTCGCCCCTTGCCAACGATATAGATGTTCGCGCCGTTGCGGATCGAGTCGATTCGCACCCAGGCTTCCAAGGTAATCTCATCATCGAGTTGAAAGTCGAGTGGCCCGCTATCGGTGGTATCCGCAATCCGCAGATGAGCGCCTGCTTTCCGCAGCGTCAGCGCTCGGTTCTTGCTGGGCATGCCTCGAAACAGAGCGTTGGTCGGGCCGGACCAATCGAGCTGAACGTCACCGATCTGCTCCGCCGCCAAGGGCTGAGCGTCGAAGTCGAATACGATTGCGGATTCTGATGCGCCGAGTTTGCGTTCGGGCGCTGGTTCCTTGGAAGCCACCCAGTTGCCGCTCGTCACGGCTAAGAACCAACATGAGAAGCCGAGAACGAGCATCCGACCGCGATGTAGCAACCCCTGAGCCATGAGATATGTTCCATCCAAGTCTGAAGGAAGGGTGATCGAACTGTGTCGTTTAGGTAGGACTGAACTATAGAATTCAGCTAGGTCGGTTAGTATGACACAGACCGGCAGCAAGGGCAATTCAAGACGCTTTCCCAGCTTTTTTCCGGTAAGACGTTCACAGATTCAAGACCCGCCGCGGCCCATTACCCGTGGTGGAGTTTCTGGAGCAGATCTACAATGCTTGCCTTGCGCACCATTGCATCCCAACCGACGGAGACACCTTGTGTTACATGCAGTCATCATGGCTGGCGGATCAGGAACTCGGTTTTGGCCGGCTAGCCGCAATACTTATCCCAAACAGCTGCTGCAGCTGGTCGGTGAAAACACGATGTTGCAGGCCACGTTTGAAAGATTGCAAGGCTTGATTTCGCCAGAGCATACGTTGGTGATGACCAACCAGCATTTGATCGATGCGGTGCGGCAGCAACTCCCGAGCGTTCCTCCGGAGCAGATCGTCGGCGAGCCGATGAAGCGGGATACGGCGGCTTGCGTCGCTCTGGCTGCCTCGCTGATCGCCAACGCAGACCCCGAGGCGATCATGCTGGTCCTGCCGGCTGATCACGTCATCAGCACCGACAGCCAGTTCCAAGACTGCATGCGAAGCGGCGCGCAGCTGATTGAGCAGTCCCCAGAACGGATCGTGACCTTCGGCGTCAGACCGAACTACGCCGCGGAGTCATTCGGGTACGTTCAGCGTGGCGAAGCTCTGGCCGGTACCAACGTCTCCGGCGCCTATCGCGTCGCCTCGTTCCGTGAAAAACCGGATCGCCAGACGGCCGAACAGTACTTGCAAGCCGGCACATATGACTGGAACAGCGGGATCTTTATGTGGCGGGCCAGCACGATCCTCGATGCACTCCGCAAGTTCGAGCCGGAGATGATGAAACATATCGATGCCATCTCGGACGCGATGGGAACCCCTGGATTCTCGGTAACGCTTCAGCGGGAATTCGAAAAGATCGACGGCCGTTCAATCGATTATGCCGTTATGGAACGCTACCACGGCGTCTGCGTCATCGAAGCGACGTTCCGTTGGGATGACGTGGGAAGCTGGCAATCCATCGGTCGTCTGACCGAGCCGGACGAGCAAGGCAACTGCGTAAGAGGTAAGTACCTGCCGATTCAGTCGCAACGCATGATTGTTTATGGCGAGCAAGAGCATCTACTCGTCACCATCGGACTGCAGGATACGATCGTTGTTCATACGCCGAACGCCACGCTGGTTGCGCCAAAAGAAGAGGAAGAACGCGTTCGAGAAGTCGTCAAACAACTTCGGACACGCGGCTGGGAAGAATTCTTGTAACGTAGGTGTGCACGCAGTCGCATGCAGAGAAATCCGCTAACCGAGACTCGTGCTGCATGGGCCGTCGAAGCGCATGGTCTGAGCAAGAGCTATGGCCAAGTCCGTTCGTTGATTGATTGCAATCTACGCGTGCCCCAGCGCTGCGTGTTTGGACTGCTCGGGCCCAATGGGGCAGGGAAGAGTACGCTTCTGCGAACGCTGTTGGGATTCCTCAAGCCGACTGCGGGTTCCGCTTTGGTCTTTGGACATGATATCCTGCGTGACAGTTTGCAGGTTCGAAGTCACATTTCCTATCTACCCGGCGATGCACGACTTTATCGCACTTTGCGCGGTCGGCAAATCCTGGAGTTATTCAGCGGTTTCCACACGCGAGGTTCTTTGAGCGCGTCCCTCGCAGTTGCCGAGCGGCTTGAGTTGGACTTGTCTCGCCGCGTGATGTTCATGTCCACCGGCATGCGGCAAAAGCTGGCCATCGCTCTGGTCATGGGCTGCGGGGCACCCCTGTTGGTACTGGATGAACCGACCGCGAATCTCGATCCGACCGTGCGGAGCGAGGTACTGGCGATGGTCCGCGAAGTACGCGACCAAGGGCGAACCGTACTGTTATCCTCCCACATATTTAACGACATCGACGATACGTGCGATCATGTGGCGATCTTGAAAGAGGGGCGGATGGTCGCCGGTGCCGAACTGCGTGGCGTCCCACCGGTTCACATTGTGACCGGCGTACGGAATGGCGCGCCCGACCAAGAGCATGGTTTACCTACTCGCGGTAATCCCCCGTTCGTCGACTTCGCTGCCGCCGAGGAAATCGGTGCTGGGGCGGGAGACGTTTCGATCGAGCTTCACCTAAGCGGCTCGCCGAACGACTGGCTGAGCTGGCTTGCCGAGTTCCGGCTGCAAGACGTCCAAATTGAAAAGGCGGGCGTGCAGGCGCTTTACCAGCGGTATCATCGACGAAGCGCTCCGCCGGAACGAACGGGCGAAGAGTCGGATTCGAGACCGCTCTTGAAGCCAGGAGGGCCGACATGACGCGTCTGCTACTGAAGAAGTACGTCAACGAGTCGGCGCTGCTGTTGTCGGCTTGTGCTTTCATGCTGGTGATGTTTTGTTGGGCGCGAGTTTGGATCGTCTGCCAGTTCGATTTAACGCAGTTGGAGCCACTGCTCGCTCAGCTACGGCCATTTGAGAAATTCATGCCGGTACCTCTGGAGCAAATGCTGACTTACACCGGCAGTATTGCGATGACTTTCCATGAGCCGGTATTGATTCTGTGCATCCTCGTGTGGGCAGTGGCCAGGGGCTCGGATGTTGTCAGTGGCGAACTGGGGCGGGGGACACTCGAAATGATGCTTGCTCAGCCCATCAGCCGCATACGCGTCATGTTGTGTCATGCCGCCGTGTGCGTCGGAGGCTTGGCTCTCTTGTGCGCGGCGGTTTGGCTAGGACTCTACGCAGGCATCCAAACGAACACAGTCAGCGAGACGCTAACCCCCGCCGTGAACCTCAAGATTCCGTTCCTGCCGGTAGAGATTCCGGTACCACTGGGCGCTTCGAGCACCGTGCGAACACCGCTGGCCGAACGCGTTGACGCGACTCTGTACGTCGCTCCAGTTTGTAATCTTTTTGGATTCGGTTTTTTTGTCTGGGCGCTCAGCGTGCTTTGCAGCAGCTTCGACCGCTACCGCTGGCGCACCATCGGTGTGGTCATCGGGATCTACGTTGTCCAGCTGCTGCTGTTCCTGCTCAGCAAAGCGACCGAGTTCACGGCGTTTTGCGGAAGACTCACCTTCCTGACTTGCTACCAGCCAGATGCGATTGTTCAGCTTGCTCGCACTCGGCCTCAGACCGTCTGGTCGATTCTGATGCCTGGGGGCGAGACGAACGATTTCTGGCCGAGCAGGTTGGCACCCTTGGGCCTGACCGCTGTATTGCTGGTACTCGGCTGCCTCTTTTTCACCGGCGCCGTGTTACGATTTCGTAGCCGCGATCTGCCAGCGCCGCTGTAAATGGTGACTCACCGGAATGAAACGGTCCACTTCGGCGTGGCTAAGCATCGCCGCGCGAAAAAACTGCGCTGCTTTTTCTGGCGAGCATCTTTTCCGGCAAGTATCGCGGCGAAGCGCGAGGCCAGCTTGGACGGCGATTCCGCGGGCGATCCAGCGCATCAAAAGACCCGGCTTTTGAAGCGAAACCGGGCCTGCGTGTCCAACTACTAGAGAGCGAGAATTCTAGCCGGCAATGTCACTGATCTCGACACGCGTATACTGTTGGCGGTGACCGTTTCGGCGATGGTAGTTCTTGCGACGACGGAACTTCTGAACGTAGATCTTTTCGCCTTTTTCGACACCAATGACTTTGGCGGTTACCTTGGCACCATCGATCGCTGGAGAACCGAGTTTGAGACCTTCGTCGCCGCCGATGGCCAGCACTTGCGAGAACTCTACCGTATCACCCGAGCTTACGTCACTTCGCAAATCAATATCCAGGCGCTGGCCCGATTCGACTTTATATTGGCGTCCGCCGTCGACAAAAATGGCATACATGTCAGGTCTCTAGATTATCTCAAAATGGGGTTACCGCTGGTCGGGCAGCTCCTTGTGCTGCGACCAATCGAATGAATCTATCTAAGAAACGATGGTTCGTCGACCCCTAATTCGTTCACTCGCAGGGCGATCGGAGCGTGAACTTCTGCACGATTGCCTAGCAAACGAGCTGTTATTGCCATTTTTTGGGCAGGCAATGAGCAGCTGTTCCAGCCGTCCCGGAAAAATCTGGGAAAACTCGGATGCAAGCAACGAACGCTTTTTCGTTCTATCCGAGACGGCGCCGTCGGAAGCCGTTGCCGCCCCCAGGTTTGGCATGGGAGTTGCCTTACGTCGATTCAAGCAATCTTGGGAATCCGGATGGGCTGAGAGCGGCCCATGGATTACTCCGATTCGCACTTAGGACTACTGGGACCAAGGCCATTGAGCGGCGCGCCAGAAGCCATTTCTAACAGGAGAAGCAGTCCGACCCAACACGGCCGGTAGAAGAAGTTAAGCTCGTACAATCGAAACCGGGTGCTGAACCACTAGCTAGGTGTGCAGAGTTTGCGAGGGCTTTGTTACCCGGCGGCCACGGAGTTCAGCACCCTTTTTTCGTTAAGACTGTTTCTTTGAGACAGCTAGTGCTTTGTCACCACTAAAGATTTGGGTAAAGGGGTCAGGAGTCAAATGCCGCCAGCGGCCCTTCTGGTGCTGTGCACAATTGACTCCTGACCCCTTTACCCGACCGAAAGATTAAGCTTTGACAGACCACCAGGGTATTGCCATATAATCACGCGAAAGCCGTCTTGCACCTTGACCCGCCAGCAGTCGGCCTTAAAACAATGGACTCATCGCTAAGCCAATCGCGTCTTCTTTCGAGTGAGTTCATTTATCGGTGTCAGAAAACCAACGAATTCGTAGAGCACTGATCAGTTGCAGCGACAAACTGGGGCTGGTTGATTTTGCGGCTGGGCTGGTTGCTTGCGGTGTCCAGATCTACTCGACCGGCGGTACTCGGAAGCACCTGGCCGATCACGGTATCGAAACGATCGACGTCGCCGAATATACCGGTTTTCCCGAAATGATGGATGGGCGCGTCAAGACGCTGCATCCGAAGATCTTCGGGGGAATTCTGGGCCGCAGAAACAACGTGGATGATCTGAATTCGATGCAGGATGAGAGCATCCAGGGAATCGAGCTGGTCGTAGTCAACCTGTACCCTTTCGAAGCCACGGTGGCTCGGCCGGGCGTGTCGCGTGAGGAGGCTATCGAGCAGATTGACATTGGCGGCCCAAGTCTGATCCGAGCCGCTGCCAAGAATCACCAGTGGGTAACTGTTGCTACGCGGCCGGAACAGTACAGTGCGATTCTCTCGGATATCGAAGACCAGGGCTGTACGCTGCCGTCGCTACGTCGACGCCTGGCATCGGAGGCTTTCGAGATGACCTGCAACTACGATCAGGCGATCTCGGACTACTTCCGCAGCGAGGCTGGCAGCGGTGAGTTCCCGGCGAATCTGACGGTTCGCCTAGAGCGCAAAAGCCAGCTTCGTTATGGCGAGAATCCCCATCAGAAGGCGGCGGTCTATCGGATACCGCGCGATTCGGCCGCCAGTGTCGTCAGTGCTCGTCACATTCACGGCAAAGAGCTCTCATTCAACAACATTCTCGATCTGGACAGCGCGCTAGCCATTGCTCGTAGCTTTTCTCAACCGGCGGCGGTGGTGATCAAGCACAACAATCCGTGCGGTACCGCTACGTGTGCCAAGCTGTCGTTGGCGACTCGTAAAGCACTCGATGGCGACCCGGTCAGCGCGTTCGGTAGCGTGCTCGGATTCAACCGCACCGTTGACTCCGAAGCGGCGGAGGTGCTGGTTGAGCCGGGGCGCTTTATCGAGGCCATCATAGCACCTGACTTCGAGGCCGGAGCGGTAGGCATTTTGACGACTCGGCCCAAGTGGCGTGACAGCGTGAGGTTGATGCAGGTGGGGCATATCTCGCAAGCCAGCTCGGAGATGTCCATCCGTTTTCTTGCCGGCGGAGCCCTGGTTCAGGAGGCGGACAACCTGCCCGCATTTCATAGCCAGTGGCGTACGGTAACGGATGTGACTGTCAGCGACGCTCTTTGGGACGATATTCACTTTGCGTGGGAAATGGTCCGGCACGTTAAGAGCAACGCCATCGTTCTCGGACGGGATACCGGTCTGGTGGGCGTGGGCGCAGGGCAAATGAGTCGTGTCGATAGCGTCGAAATCGCCATTCGCAAGGCGGGCGATCGGGCCGCAGGCAGCGTGCTGGCATCCGACGCGTTCTTTCCCTTCCCAGATTCGATCGAAGCGGCAGCGGAAGCGGGAATTGTTGCGATTATCCAGCCCGGCGGTTCGAGGCGCGATGACGAGGTCATCGCTGCCTGCAATCAACACCGCATCCCAATGGTCTTCACCGGTGCCAGGCATTTCAAACACTAGCTTGCCGAACAGTCGAACCTTGGCCAGGGCTGCGCAGGCGTGTTCGTGCGGCCTTTTTTGGAAGAATCTATGGCGGACATCCTCGAGAAAATCGTTACGGTCAAAAAGAAAGAGGTCGAGGAAGCGATTCGCAGACGCCCCCTGCGCGATCTGATGAGACAAGCCGACGACGCGGAGCCGGCTCGCGATTTCCTAGCGCCACTCAAAAGCGGGCCGCCCATTCGCCTGATTGCCGAAGTCAAAAAGGCGAGTCCCTCGAAAGGCGTCTTACGAGAAGATTTCGATCCGGTCGCAATCGCCCGCCTCTATCAAGAGGCCGGAGCCAGTTGTATCAGTGTGTTGACGGACCAAAAATTCTTTCAAGGCTCTTTAGAAAACTTGTCGGCCGTTCGGAAAATTGTCGAATTGCCCATCCTTCGCAAAGATTTTGTCATTCATCCCTACCAAGTCTTCGAGGCTCGTGTGGCCGGTGCGGACGCAGTGCTGTTGATTGCGGAGTGTCTCAACCGACAGGAATTGCGGGGCCTTTACCAGCTCGTCTATGAATTGGGTATGGTCGCCCTGGTCGAACTCTACGATCCGTCGAATCTGGACAACGTGCTCAACACCGGCGCCGATTTGATTGGGATCAACAATCGGAATCTGAATACGTTCGAAGTGGATCTCCATCACACGGTGCGCGTTAGAAAAGACATCCCAATTGGGAAAACGGTCGTGGGCGAAAGCGGCATCCGCACCCACGCCGATGCCCGGCAATTGCAAGATAACAACGTGCAAGCCATGCTCGTTGGCGAGTCGCTTATCCGGCAGCCCGATGTTGGCCACGCGGTACGCGAACTCCTCGGGATCTCCTAGCCATAGCCCGCCCTGCCAGCCGGCGCGTGGCTCGTGAGCAGCCGCTTCATTTGGGGACAGCACGTCAGCTTGTCCGCCTCGATTCTATGCCCGCCTCTGGATTGCTGTGCCCGCCTCTGGATTCTGAGTCCAAGCCTCCGAAGAAGTGGTACAGCTTCAAAGTCGTTTAGCTACACCATTTTACCGTCAGCAACTTGGCGGCTCCGGCATGGATGTCTAGGCAGACTGGGCAGTTTCTGCTGGATGTTACCCAGGGCGGCTGTTTCACTCGCAGAGGCTCCCAAAACCTGGATCTTGGCGGTGCAGACCCTGGCCCCCTCCGTCAGGGTTAATCGCGAGAAATCCGGAAAACAGGGCAGTTGTTTTCCTCTGCGGTGCTTAGGCCTGCCCTGTGCCGGTAGTTCCGGCGGTTCTGAGGGACTAGTGGTCTGCCAAAGCTTAATCTTTGGGACGGGTAAAGGGGTCAGGAGTCAATTGTGCACAGCACCCGAAGGGCCGTTCCGGCAATTGACTCCTGACCCCTTTACCC
>JANQJJ010000248.1 GCA_028281725.1 Pirellulaceae bacterium
GTGGAGAGGGCATGCGTTTGCATTGAGCCGCCGTAGCTACCCAGCGGAAGCAACTGCGCATCAATCGGAGCACCGCTGGTGCCAACCATGTTGCCATCGGAACCATCTTGTAGACCAGTAACAATACCGTAGTCGGCTTCAATCAGATTCGACTTACTGGCCACGGGATCGAAATACCCGCGGGCGTCTGCCGGTGTCTGATCGCTCAATTCGTTATCCGCTACGACGGTGTTGATCAATTGCAGGGGACCGGTGTAGGAGATGATCCCGCCCACGGAACCCGAGCCGTTGCCGCCCACGTTCTTAGCGATCGTCGATTGTTTCACGACGGACGTCACCGACAATAACGAACCGGAAACCGAGTCGGTGGTGACCGAGATTCCACCTACGCCGTTGCTCGCTTCGCTGACGTTATTGGAGATCGTGCTGTTTTCCACCAGGAAGTCGACGGCGTTGCGGTTGCGAATGCCGCCTCCTACGCCGGTTGCCCGATTACCAGAGATGGTGCTGCCGGTCACGTGCAACTGGGCAGTGCCGAGTGCTTGATATGTCTCGGAAGTAGCAATACCACCTCCAAAGACCGCTTCGTTGTGTGAAATCTCACTGTTGTTGACGGTCAGCGAGCCACCGGCCTGGATGTAGAAACCACCGCCGTGATCAGGGGAAGCATGGGTAAGCGTCGAATTCTCGGTAACGACCGCCGAATCGACGGTCAGGTCGCTGTTCGCCGAGACGAACACTCCGGCACCCGCATTCGCCATGCCATCTCGGATCGTCACTCCACTGATCGTGGCGGTGACACCCGAACCGACATGGAATACACGAGCTTCATCTCCGCCGCTGATCGATAGAAGGTCTGCGCCAGGGCCCTCGATCGTCACGTCACTGGCTACCGGTAACTCGTCGGCGATCCCATCACTGCCCTGATCGGACAGATTGAGAGTGGCTGTCCCACCGGTGAAAAGTGCCGGATCAAACCGAACGACATCGTTGTCGGTCGTCGAACCGTCTGTATCCGCAGCAGCCAGTGCTTCCCGGACGCTCGTCAGTCCATCGTTGGGGTCGGTGACGTCTGCCAGCGTGGTTACGGTATAGACATCAGCCGCCAACAGCGTACGAGACTCTAAAGTCTCAAGTTTGGCTCGTCGCCCGCGACGAGCTGAATGCCTCCGCCGAGGTATTCGATCAAATCCAAGCTTGGTACGGAGGTTTTGCCAAGAGTGCGAGAAACGCCGCATGCCGTACTCCTAGGACAGGGATGGGCAAGTGCGTCTGTTATCCTGGACAAGAACAGTTAGGCACCCATAACGAGGATGCAGCAAATCTATACATGTCGGATAACGCCGCCCCTGCTGGATCCTTAGTCGTCCGGTCGGTGGTGCAATTGGGGGGCGGTGACCTCTTCACTGCCTTACAGGCGAAGCATCCTAACAGAGCGCGTGACCGCTTTCAACCAATTCTTCGACATTCTTATCATAGGGTTACATTTGGTGTAAACCATGTAGATTTTCCCAAGCCGTTGAGATTAGTACTTATACCCGTGCAAGCCGACCGTTCCTCTCAGTTGATCGCGATTTCGTTCCGCTCCGGTAGATCGACCCTATCAACCGGCTACCCGCCGTGTCGCTCCACCAACCTTTGCACCAACGCCTGAAGCAATTCGAGCGCCGCCTTATGCTCATTGGTGGTGATCGGGACCTGCATCTGACTTAGCACACAGCCCGTTTGTTGATCCAGTTGCGCCAAGAGTTGAATCGATCGCCCGTGCTCACCCAGCGTGCTGCGAAGCGTCTTACCGTCGATGGCGACTGCTTCGAGTTCTCCGCTGGGCAAGTCGATCCATTGGCCAATCCATTCACCCAGTACGTTCTCCAAAACATCGGCCGGCAACGCCATCAACAGGTCGCAAAACGCATTGGCAGAGGTTGGCCGACTTTAAAATCCCAGCATCCCCTAAACCTTCTTTGGCTGGGCATGAATCCACTGAGCGATGGCCGCGTACCCGCGAGCGCCGCACAAAATGACACAAATAGTCGCGGCCAGCATGGCCGCTGAAGAAAAGCGTCGTCTCTGAGCTCTACGCGGGTCGGGAACCTGTGCCAAAGCGGCAAGCAGGCTCCCAGCGGGAGCAGCTATCACGGCAAAACCTCCTTGAGTGACAAGACTTCCGTTTCAAGTCCTCATACGCTCCAAAAATCCCCGCAGTTCGTCAAAGTGAATTACTGATCGGCCCTGGAAACGTCCCGCCGACCCTTGTTCTCAGAAGACGCTTGGATATGTTGTTGATCCTGGGTTGACCTACCGCTGCGCTACGGTAAATCGACTACGTAAATTGAGATCTGCGGTGCACCAGACCCCGACGATCAGCATCAACCCTGGTTGCCGATGGTGGGCAGGAGTGGCTAGAGGGAGGAATGTTTCGTCGAATCACCGGAAATGCTGATGCAACAAGTGGGTGCATCGGCACGTTCCCATGTGCTATAAGTCGTTGTGGTTTTTTCGGTTGCGCGCTTCGACTCGCGGGATCACGAGCCGTGTGTGCCGACAAGAGTTGCGTCGATGCCCGGCTGGCGGTGCCGAGGCGTTGTCAAGGCTGCCGACATTACAGGCCCTAGTCGCGGAGCATTGCCAGTTTCTTGGGCTGCGAAACTCTGTTGCGCCGAGTTCTGGTCGCAAGTCGAATCATGGTCTCTCCCTTCGGCGAAATCCAGCATGGTGGAAAGCTCCCCAGTCTACCGAGTCAAGGCTGAGAGCGAGGAGCGCCCGTGAAGCAAGACTTGCACTCGATACCGACACTATCCAACGCTTTCTAGCGCCTCGCCCGCGTGCATTTAACTCTTTCCCTACTCAGGGAGACCAGGCAAGCACGTCCTTGGCACGTACATCGAATGAGAGATCCGCGACGTCAATTCGGTTGTTCGCCCTACCCATTTGCACCCACACCGCGTAGTTGTTCTCAGGGTACGTGTGCCGCACGCCTACCCGTACCGCAAATCTGATAGAGTCCTGCCAGCGATCCGCGTCGCGTGACAAGCGATGCCTGTCAGGTCGTTTTGCAGATCGTTCCCCGCCCGACACCTCCACGCCCAACCTTTGCAGGGCGGCTCGTAATCGGATGTCGAGCGCTTTGGCAACCTCCTGGGTATTGCTCGCAATCCGCTGACGCCGCGCAGGAACACGCCAGTTTAGCCTTGCTTGATCCTGATGCGTGGGCGGTTCT
>JANQJJ010000264.1 GCA_028281725.1 Pirellulaceae bacterium
AGTGTTCCTGTGCCGAGCTGAGCGAGCGTTCCCGGCTGGCTGTCATCGAGCTCAGAGCGAAGTTTCTCAACGAGTCCGATGATTCGAAAGTCTTCCGCACAACCATTGTTCTTGAGGTCGTTCGAAGCGTTTGCTGGATCATCAGCACTTGCCGCAGCAGCGGCATCAAGCGCCTTTTTCAATTCGGTGACGCGTTCGTAGAACGCGCGATTTATACCGTCAGTATTCAGCACAAGATCGAGCCGCGATCTAACTGCAGGATCGCTCGGATCGGGGTCGCGGAAGGGCAAGTCCTCCGCCTCGCGAATATTTACGAGTCGATCAACGAATGCCTTGCGACGCTCGTAGAGTGGTTGAAGTAAATCCGCCGCAAATCGAAATAGAGCGAACTCAAGCCTAGTGAACTTCCTAACAAATGAATTGATGCTGTCTTCGAGTGGTGTCTCTCCTGTGATAGGACCATATACTCTTCTGGCAAACTCGGTGGCAAGTGTTTTCAGATCCGGGAGTCCTGGGTCATTCGGGTCCGACGGGTCCGTGCCGATGGGATTGCTAGTAACGTGGAGTTGGCTAACGACGGAACGAATCTCATCTCGAAATTCAAGGACGGTAGGCGAGATTCTTACATGCTGAGGTTCCACGGGTTCTGCCGCTTTCGTGTTCGCTTCATCGATCATCGTTCGTAGTGCATTGCGGAATTGCACGTCGAGTGATGCAAACGGCAAGTCCCCAACCAGTTTGGCGAGTGTTGCAGGAAGGACCTGGGATCCCAGTGCGCGTCGCGCTTGCTCGATGTTGTTGACGACATTATCAATTCGCTCTCTGGAGTCGCATTTGGCAATGACGTTCGCTAGTCCACCATCGATTTTGTCCCATGCTGGTAGAGCTGGAAGTGAATCCAATCCCGTTTCCGTCTTGAATTTGTTGACCACAGTTGCAATCGTGGGCGTAACAGTTGTCGTAAAATCTCCAACAAGAGTCCCAATGCGACGTCTTATGGCGACCATACTTTGGTCGTGACGTGACACGACGCGAAGACATGCACCTTTGGCGACTTCCATCGGGTCCCGCGGATTCTGAGTGTAAAAGCGATATTGCAAGATCCGCTGTGGTTCGGTTCCGCCGTACTTAAACTCCAGTTCCGAGCAAGCGGTTTGGAATTCCTTTTCGCTTCGAGGCTCATCCCTGGTTGGCACCAAGAACCATCCGCGGCCGCTTCCGTCGGGAACAATCGTGTACCTCGACAACGAACCCGGAGTTATGCGTAAGTCATCGGACTGCGTCCTTCCAATGACGTCGATCTTCGCCCAGTACGCCTCTCCGGCAACAACAGTTGAAGGCGTCGGAAAGAGCCTGATGTCTCCGTCAATCTGAGTGAATTGGTCATGTGATTCACTGGTGTGTAGCCCTGCCTTTTCGTTCTCAAGTGCCTTAAAGGTCAAGGTCGGTGACGCCGGTAGATTCACCTGCTGCAGAGTTACACCTAACAGATCGGCGTCGGCCATACTTGGCTCGTTGTCGTCGGTTGAGTCGGGTAGGCGGATCTCGAGTCGCAGCCAGCGTGGTTCGTCCGCCGTGAACTGTATATCGAGATCGTGGATCACCCTTTCTACGTCGACCTTGCTGACTGGGGATCCGGAGGGCACTGAGGTGATTGCGTCGTGATCATCCAGGGAGTCAGGACCTGCAATTCCTTCGTAAACCAGGAATAGTTTCACGTGCGGTGGCCCGGATTGAAGGTCAACGACCGCCCCGGGAGCGACCGGTTGGGCAGCGGCACTTGAGCCGTTCGCTGGGCCATTCGACGCGAGAATGATTGTTGGACGGTCGCCACCTCGCTGGAGTGAGGAGTCGAAAAAAAACTTCTTTGTCTCAAGCGTCTTATCAGCAAGCGTTGCGTGGCCGTCAAGTCGGACAATGAAACCAGTCGGTGGAATCCCAGTCGGTGACGGCTGGAATAGAACGTTGCGTAATGCGGTGACCGAGTTCTTGAGTTGAGTATGCCTGATTCGGTGGCCAGAGGTGCTTTCAGCCGTTGACATCAGCGACACTGGACGCGGTGTCGTACTGCTGAAAACACTACGTTCGTTTTCGGCCCAACTCGAAAGATCCCCAAATACCTTCCGCAACGTTTTAGGTATGCCGAGGTCCAGCACCACCTTGTTATCATCTATTGTCAATAACTCGCTGCAAACTAGCTCATCGAACTTGGCGTCAATGCCCGGTAGACGCCATCGCCGTTCATTGCGGCGCGCAACGACCACAAAGTTAGTTAGCTCTTCCTTTAATATCGTGTAGAAATTCCGCGTTAACATGCTCAAGACATTGTTACTTAAATAGGTAGTGACGATGCCATCCAGTTCATTAATCAGACGCGAGACAGAGAAAATATTTCCGCGAAGAACAACTTTTGTATTTTGCCGTGCTGGATCCTCGTTAACGGATTCGATCTGGTAAATAATGGGATCACGCTGCGGATCAAGGACAAGGGCCAACCACGCATTCGCAAGCAAACGCAATCCAACTCCCTTGAAATGCAATTCATCAATGTCCAAGTGCGTATCAAGCGTGATTGCCTGGTGACTCGTCATTCGAGGTCGTAACAAGTTCCACGCTGGGCGTGCGAGAAAATCCGACGACGTTTCAAAGATCTGCGGCTTTTCATCCGTTCCCGGCGCGGGTGTGCTTTTTGCCTGTGTTCCTTTGGGGATCAAGATTTCGACATCGGGATTGGGTTGCTGCGGCGTTGGCGGGGCTAGACCGGTCGCGGTCGTAACACTAGGAGGTGGTTCGACTTCGAATGCAAGGAAGACACTTGCTGAAACTCCAGGGCGCGGGCGATAGCCTACAAGCCGAGACAATTCGTAGAGGCTGCGCTGTTCGTTGGCCGTTCGCAGGAAACCTTCGTTGGCGATTCGCTCTTGATAGAACGTCAAAATATCAGCGACGGTTGACCAGGCGTCGAGCATTGCGATCGCCGGATCGTTTGGCTTGCGCGTGGTCAACAAGTCGCGCAGTAAATGCTCGCCTCCGCCTTGGCGGCAGTCGATCGGGGCTCCTTTACAAAGGGTTGTGAGCCGCGCCAGCATGCTCTCAAAGAATGACGAATGGGTGCCGATGCGATAACGCAATTCGTCCAGTCCCGGTCGGTTGTGTACCGATTGAGGAGTGGTCGACTTGATGCCGTCGCAGCAGCCGCAATTGTTGAGGTCGCTCATCGCTCACCTCGCATGTTGAGGCAAAACCGTCCGCAACCCGGGCGGCTACCGTCGTTCTCGACGAGTGGAATTTCTAGTGGGTCCAACGTCAATACGCCGGCGGCGAGTTCACCCTGGTCGCCGGCGTGCATCCGCTCGAGTTTGTCGACGGTGACGTTTTCGACCCCTGAGACCCGCTTCGCGGTCCACACAACACGGCTCAAAAAGATCGAGTCGCCGAACGTCAAATTGTCGGGGTGGAAGAAACCCTTGGTGCCGTCCGGTAACACGCGATTGCTGAATAGCTGCAACAGTTCGTGCTGTACGTGCGCCCGCAGGTAACCCGACAGCACGCAGATCGTCATTTGGATATCGAGCGGCACATAGATTGGCCGCTGAACGTCGACACAATGTCCGATGCGGCGGTAGCGGTGGAGCCGATCCCGGACGCGGTGAAGCAGTCCCTCGATGTCGCGAATGTTTGCGACCGGATCGACCGTGACCTTCACGGCGGTCTGCGATCCCGTCCAATGCAAAGTGGCCCGCGCTTGCTGGACTTCGTCCCTGAAGTCGCGCATGACCAGATCGCGGTAGTCGTCAGCGATGATCGCTCGCTGCGGGTTTCGAAATGCGTGTGGGGCGTGAAACCGTGCATGTTCGAGCGTCTCCGGCAAGCTTCCGCCTCGAGCAGGCAGAGGATTGCGAACATCCTCGATGCCGCTGATCGCGCGATTGCGGAATACAACGTGCCGAATCTTTTCCGCGCCAACGTTGCCGACCGGTCCGCTGCCGGTGCGATACTTGGCCGAGAACATCGTTCCCGGATCTGGACGGCGGCCGAGGTCATTGTTTCCGAAGCGCAGTTCCGATCGCCGTTGGTCGTCAACCTCGACGACGAAATGGCGGTCTTCTTTATCACTATCAAGCAAGTGCGGCTTGGGGTGCCACATT
>JANQJJ010000285.1 GCA_028281725.1 Pirellulaceae bacterium
TGCGGAAACGGACGATCCACTAGCTCAACGCTCATGTCGGCTTCGACAACGCCCGAACGAAGAACTCGGTAGTACCAGCCCGATCGCCCATTCTGCTGCACAAGCACGCTTAGCCGCGGGAACTTCCAGCGTCGGGACAGCTTCCAGCAGGGCTGCCTCGGTTGGCTCACCTCCATAAGGCAGTCACCGATCCGAACACGATCACCGATGCAGACGGAGGATTCATCGATTCCGGTGATGGTCAGATTCTCTCCAAAGCCACCCTGCTCGAACCCGCAATCGGGAAACTCGCTGTTCCAAGTCGGGTAGTGATCTGCGGCATAAGCCAACACGGCCTTGTCCGGTCCGCCATGATGGACTCGATCGGCCTGCTCGTCACCGTCTAATCCCAAAGGACCGATCAAGACAGGGTGGGGCACCTGAGCCTTGACGATCGCGGATGTCCAAGGTTTGGCAGAATCGCCCTCGACATCGAACTGTCGAGGACGACCAACCTGAACCGATAGGATTCTCGGTGCGTTCATGACTTAAGAGCCGACAAATCAGCACCGTGATTGATGTGAAACGCTTGCTGGCCAATGACCAGCGCCGGTACAGAATTCACACCCGCCAATTCAGCTTCCGACAAACGATTCTTGGATTCGCCAAGATGGACAACTTCCACCTCGAAGCGTTCCGGATCCAGGCTGTCGGCAACGGATTTTTCCGCACTAATGCAGACAGGACAACCGGCGTGATAGAATGTAGCTTTCGTTTTCATGTTGAGCTCCAATCTGAAGGAACGAGTTCGATCTGCGACGGGCAGACCCGAGTTACCAGCAGAATAGAAACAGAATCAGGTCAGGCAAGCGGGCACTTTATTGTGCTCTACGTACCAAAAAGTAAGTTATGAATAGACTGGACAATTTACCCGGCCCGCCGAAGCCCAGCGTCACGGAAATTTTTGAAAAGTGTGTTGGATGCAAGTGGACGTTGCATGTCCTGAGTCAAATTCGAAGGGGAGTCTGCCGTCCCGGCCAGCTGGAACGAACGGCGGCCGGATTGACTACCAAAGTCTTGAACGAACGTCTGGTCAAGCTGACTCGATTTGGCATCCTTGAGAAAACGAGTTTCTCTGAAGTTCCGCCACGAGTCGAGTACGAACTGACTCCGTTCGGGGAGCGATTCGTTGAGATAGTCGACCAGATCGAGCAGTTGCAAGCTGAACTGGTCGAAAACAGGCACCACCAGAAGTAAAGCCGCTTCAGGGCACGGTGAGACTTCCGAGGTCTACTATTTCTGCCGGCTTGGGAATGAGCGGTCCAAAAGCCGTTCCGACCGATGGCCGCGTTAGGCGGTCGAATGTCTTCCGTACGAACTCGCCACGCACCTCGACGCCGGGCGGAACCATCAGCCGGAATTCTCCCTTTCGCTCACCTTGGATCTCGGTTGGCTTATGCACTCGGCCGGCGACAAACGTGTCGGGTGGCACACCCTGTCCCCGCACGCGAGCGCCAAAATCAAAGTTCGTTTGGCCTGAGTCATCTGCAAACCTACCAATCAGCGTTGCTGCCGGGCGCATTACCACACGGACCGAGCGGTCCGTCCAGGTAGTGGACAGCGTCCCGATCAGTCCGCGTTCCTCGTGTGTGAACGTTAAGAACTCGGCGCGCTGCGGATGTAGACCGTAGAGTAAGAGCGTCGCTGGCAGTTCTCGACCGTTGTACCGCTTCAGCTGCCTTTCGAGGCGGGCTCCCTCGACCGGTTTGCCAGCCTCGTCGACTAGCGTGAGTTTCACCGGCGGGTCCGACGCGACCGTCGCCGTCAACTCGAGAACTCCGTCTTTCGTCTTCGCGTTGGTGAATACGACGGCCGCCAACTCCAGTTGGTCGATCGTCTGGTTCCTGGCGACGCTCAGTCTCTCGGTTTTTATCACTGCGGGGCGCGCGATTCGCCAAGCGTCTCCGTAGGCATACCGCTCCTCCTCCAGAGTCCAATCAGTTCGCCCCGGCGCGAAGAATGCTTTGGGGTCGACTGCAACCGGGCGATCCTTCCTCGAGCCGCGTTTGACGAGCACAGCCCCTGGTCCGGTCGGAACGATGCCTTCGTAAACTCCCGGGGCGACGCGTACGGCGTCGTTGAATTGCCATTTGACATCGCGGCGGTCTGTGCCGGGAATAATCTGAACAATGTTGGAATAGACTTCGCGGTCAACCGGTTTGCCATCAGGGTCTGAAAGCTTCAATCGGTACGGAACGGCCAGTACAAGTTCCACGCGGGCATTCTCACCAGGCACGATCCGCTGGCGGCGGCTACCGAATGGCGCAGCGAACGATCCGGAGAAAGCCAATTCATAACCCCTGGACCGGTTCGGGAGTCCGGTCACTTCGAACTGGCCGCTGGCGTCGGTCGTGAATCGCTGACCTGACATTCCATCCTTGGCATTGTGATTCGCGAGCGCCACGGTCACGCCCACCGCCGCGTCTTTCGACTGCCAACTCATGCCCGTGACCCGTCCTCGCAGAACCATACCCTTGGCCAGCTTTGCCGTGAAACCGGACCCGTACAGAGTCAGAGTGGGTTTCCCTTGACCGCCGAACCTTCCGGGCTTTCGATAGACTGGCTCCATCGGCCGAATGGCAGCCCGCAGGCTCGTCGTCACCGCAGCCGGATGCGTGACTTCCAGACGCGCGATGAATCCCTCTTGCAGCCCGGTCAGTTCAAACCTGCCGTCCTCGTTCGTGGTGGCCTCGGTCGTCAGGCCCGGAAGGAGCCACGGTCGGTAAAGGGTCTCCGCGTAGTCGATCGACTGGAACATTCCGAGCGCGTTTTCTTCCTCCTGAGGCACGTGCCACCCGAGGTCATACCCGACTGGCGCCATCAATCCCGTCAGTCGGACCCGCGCCCCTGAGAGTGGCTTGTCGTCTTCGAGCAGAAACTGCCCGGTAAGCGTTTCCGTGGGCCGCATTTGCAAAGCCACCTTGCGTTTCTGAGACGGGTGCGAGTGCGAGCGAAAGCTTCGGTCCGCACCCCACGTCTTGAGCCATCCCGGTGCCAGGCCCTCCTTGGTCGCGACCAGCAGACTCTCCCATCGTTTTCGCGTTCCAGCCGGCGTCACCCACGAGAGATCGGAGGCCGTGAATTCGAATCGGCCCTCCGCGTCCGTCACGGCCCGTACTGGGCCGAGGTCGTTGACATCAACCTCGTCTGCGGCCGCCAACTCAAGCAGCTCAATCGTGCTCGCCGCGTAAACGGACGCACCAGCCAGTGGCATCCCTTCCGGCCCCAAGACCACACCCCGATGTAGTACCGCGTTCTTCAGGTCGACCGTCGGTAGATCAGTCCATTGATGGTTCTCCTTCGGTCCAGTTATCTCCTTATCCTGCGACTGACCCGGCGTGGTAGGGCTTGCGGGGCGCTCAACGGCAACGGCGACTACGCGAGTCGTTCCCGCAAGCGTCGCGGTTGTCAGGAGCAATGCCGCCGAGGCCCAGCGTCCCCACCAGCCCGCCCGCGTTCTTCGATCTCGATGGTCGTCCAGCAGCCCGGACACGCGTTGCTCTAATTCGCCACGCCTGATAATCGACGGAGCCAATCGATTCGCAGGAGATGCATGCCGGCCGCTCACCTCCTCCGCCACGGCCAGCAGCGTTTGCCCATAAGCCGCCGGGTCCCGCTTGGCCAGGACGGCGTTATCGCACAGTTCCTCACGAGCGCGGGCGAGCGCCCGGTTAAGCAAATGAACTGAAACAATGGGCCAGTACGCAGCCGCTGTTACGCCTTGCAAAAGTATGATCCAGTTGTCGCCCCGACGAAGGTGCTCCTGCTCGTGCGTCAAAACGTCCCGCAGTTCCTCTGCTGCAACCGCCTGGCGGAACCCACGAGGCAGAAGGATTGCCGGAGTTCCTAGTCCGACGGCAACTGGCACGGCCACATCCGCCTCCAGCACGCGCACTCCGCCAGCGAGCGCGTCGACCTCGACTGCCCTGCGCCTCAGCCGCCGGACGGACGCCAGCCCGGTTGCCAACCGGAGCAGCATCCACCCTGCGACGATCAGGTACACCACCGTGAACCAGCCCGCCCAAAAAGCCCACCTATCTTCTGCGACCGCCTCGCTCCCTGGTACCGACGCCCGAGTCGCTTGCTTCGCGGTTGGCGATGCCACATCGTCCTCAGCCACCCTAGTTCGACGAGCAGCGGGAACCTGTGGATCCGGTTCGCTGATTTCTTGATTCATGGCCTCGATGGACGCGATGGACGCGATGGACGCGACTGTTTCGTCCCCCTTAGCCGGTCTCAGGGACCCACTGGCCCCAACAGTCCGCTCCTCTGGCTCAGACAACAACTCTGCCGCTTCCACCGGTCTTTGGCTGGCCGAACCGCGAATTGCCAGTAGTGTCCAGTCGGTTCCTTGCTGTACACCCACCGCAATGGGCAGAAGCAGGCAGCCAGCCAGCGTCGTCATTAAAACGAAATGCCGCCGAACTGCCGAGCGCGGCCAGCGGAGGCTTAAGAGCCAGCCCGTGGTGGACACAACCGCCACACCAATCAATATCAAAACCACGACGGATCTCCTGCTTGCGTGTGCCGAAAATTTGTTGGGATCTATGCCCGGGGCCTTGCTGTCTGTTGCTCAGACCGATGTCATCTGTTCTTTAACCGGCCGCCTTTAGCCTCATCGAGCATCTTGCGGATGCGCTTCAATTCTCCCGGTCGCAGGCCTCGGAAATCCAACAGCGCCGCCACCAGCGTTTCCGGTGAGCCGCCACAAAGGGTCTCCACAACCTCCCGTACCTTGCGACCGACGGATTCCTCCCGAGGCCGCGCGGCAGAGTATACGAACGTTCGTCCGATCTTCCGGTGGGTGACCCACCCTTTCTCCTCCATCCGTTCCAAGAGCGTGCGAACCGTGTTTCGGGCCACATCGCGAGGCAATGTGTCACGGGCTTGTCGCGCGGTAACCTCGCCACGCTCCCACACGATTTCCATTAACTCCCGCTCCGCGGCCGAAAGCTCCTCGATGCTCATCACAACTCCTCATGCGCTATTGACTACAACTTGTAGCCAATATGGCGACATAGTGTAGCCATGTCAAGTTATTTTGTCTGATTTGCAGAATTCCTTCATACCAACTCCTCGAGTAGCAACGCCAACTTGGAGCCTACGTTTTTGAGGCAAGTGAACCAAACAACGCCAGATAGTGCCCAGCTGAATGCGTAGCACTCCGGTTCGCAGCTAAAGACCAAGTGCAAGTGGATGCCAACTAAGAGCGCATACAAACCACTGACGAGCGAGAAAGAAATGCTCATTGATAGCTCCTTGAAGAGAAAGGAGCCAAGAGCAGCCTGGCAAAGCCGACAACGTTCTGCGACGGTCGGCCACACCCGCTAAGAGCTGGCCAAAAGGCAGATGCTTCGTTAACTTACCGTTTGCGGAAGCATTTGCTTAATGCGTTCTTTTTGCGGTCCACGTAGGACGCAAATCTGGTTGAGAGTTCGAAATAAATTTGCGAAGTCCATACCGTAGCCGACATAGAACCTATCTGGCAAGTCAAATCCCAAGAACCGAACATGCAAGTTGGGATCTCTCTGGTCGCACTCTTTACGAATCAGAATGGCTGCACGCAAACTCTCGATGGAGTGTTCGCTAACGTAGGAGGTGACTGCCTCGAGCGTTGCTCCAGTCTGTAGAATGTCATCGACAATGCAGACTTGACGCCCCCGCAATCGTTCCGCTGTGAGGTGCTGCGAGTCAAAATTCAGGAGACCTGGTTCGGTCTCGTTGCGATAACTGGAAACCCGCACTGGCTCGACATCATACCGAGTAAACCACTGGGGAAAATACTGCTCTAGGTCCGCCATGAATCGACTAGCCCCTTTGTGGACTGGAACAAATAGCGGAGACTTACCTTGGAATTCTTCTGCAACCTCCTGGGCTATTCGATGCAATTCCTCGCGTAGGCGTTTTCGTCCTACAGCTGGGTTGGAAAGCATCTGCTGCACGATAACAGCGATTTCATTGTCATAAAAATGAGACATGTGGCCTCTCCTGCATGGGAAGGATGAATACTTCAATTGTTGAAGTTCGCAGGAGACCTACATTGCATCCGATCAATCGGTCTCAAAACCGCTGTTTCAACGAGAGGGTCGGTTCAGCAGTTGAGGCAATTATCAGGCCTTGGATGACAGCCTTTCAAGAACATGCAGGTTTATTCATCGACTCTTCACATACCCCTTGAACTCTCAGCCATCGAGCCGTTTTCGGACAGTGCCATTTAAAATGGCGGCATTTTTCTCGAGTTCTATGTCGCTATGACCAAAGTTGTCATGGCTATGCTGATACTTAATCATGTCGGGGATGCGGCTGGCCGGCAGTTTCCGGTAAGCCGCGGAAATCTAAAACAAATCAAGGAAGAATCACAATGCTAGTACTAAGTCGCAAAGTTGGTGAGAAGCTGGTAATCGACGGCAACATTACGGTGGAAGTTGTCCGCATCCAAGGCAACCGCATTACCCTCGGCCTGGTCGCTCCGGCTGACGTGAAGATTCTGCGGGGAGAATTGGACGAGCGGCCGTCGAACTCAGCGACTGTCGAGGTAGCCGGTGAAGGCGGACTGCTTCAAGCTTGCTAAGTGCTCGATGGAGTGGTGACTCGGTGGCCCGTGCTAGTGACGCATTGGTCTAGCGGCCAAGGCAGCTGCTGAAGTAGTCTTTTGATGTCTAACTGGTGCTGGGTGTCGAAGGATTCTGATGCGGCTGATCTTGGGAATATGGATGGTCTGTTTGAGCAGCGAGTGCGCCGCTCAGCAGCATGATCAGCTGGTCAGCGAACAGGATTCTCCGGTGACTGGAGTTTTCCCAAGCAGCCAGGCGGATGATGCGGAGGCGGAGTTGGCTCGGTTCAAACCCCAGGCCTTGCAAAGCGTGTCCCTATCAGCCGGTTGGTTGGCAGATGTCTCTGGAAATGGACTGAGCAGTTCCTATCTGGAAGCCTCAATCGGTAGTGGGATACCGCTGGGCAGTCTTGACAACATCATCGGCGTAACGCCTCGCTTCCGCGTTGACTGGATCGACGCCTCCCCTGGGATCGACATTCCATCGGAGCTGTATCTGTTCGAAACGCAGTTTTTTTATCGTCGTCCGATCAATAACCGTCTGTCCGCGCTGGCGATTTTTAGCCCTTCGATTCGCAGTGACTTGACGACTAGCGACGATGCTTTTCGCGTTTTCGCACTAGGGCTGTTCAACTGGGAGTACATACCACGCTACCTGACGCTCTCGGGTGGAGCCGTTTTCCTGGGCCGCGCTGACTTGCCAGTCCTGCCGGCACTTGGACTCAGCTGGACGCCTGGTCGCAGAACAAAACTCGACCTGCGCTTCCCCAGTTCGAAGCTTGCCTACCGGTTTGCCAAAGACGGACGCCGAAGCGAGAAGTGGGCCTACCTGGGCGTCGGTTTGGGTGGTGATACTTGGGCCGTCACTCGTGACTCCGGGTTAACCGACGAACTATCACTACGAGACATCCGGCTTACCTGGGGATTCGAAAAGCTGATCGCCGGCGGGGGTGGCTGGTTCCTAGAAAGCGGCTACGCCTTCGATCGCAGACTCCAGTACGAGCGGCAAGCCTCAGAAGTAGGGCTCGGCGAAGCCATCACGCTACAAGGCGGCTGGCGATACTAATTGTACGAATCTACTCAGTTCCGATTCTGGAAATCCAAATGTCCGACGAGCAAGACAAAAGCTTTGATGATGAGTTGTACAAGCATCTGATACAAGAAACGTCCAAATATATCGAGAAGGTGCACCAAACTTGGAATCAGAAGCTGATTATCGTAGGTGCCATGATCGCGTTTCTACTTTCAAAAGACTCCGTATTCGGTGTTCCTAACGCACCGTCACCACCGGCGGTTCCCTTGTCCGTCGTCATTCTCGCGATTCCCATCCTGTGCGTCATCTTAGATGCCCATCTCCTTGAGAAGGCTCTCCACTCTCGAATTCTGTCTCATTTCCTTGTCAAGGAGTTTGAAAACAAAAATCTTGTCAAACGTTGGTTCCGGATGTTCTGGTCGCTGGACCAGAAGAAAGCGAAGGGACCAATCTACTACATCTTTGATTTTTGGCGAGGTGGCAAGAATATGAGTGTCGAAACGCTTGTGGGCATGCGGTCGGCCACCACGTCACTCGTGACAGTGGTTCCGACGGTGGTTGCCGTCGTCCTGGCAACCTACACGGTAACTGCGTCATTGAGTTTCTACGTCGCGACGACCGCGATAGCTGGGGCGTTCCTCTTTTGTCTGGTTTATTGCCTAGGTGCCGTTTCTCTGTTCCGAAATTTTCAACGGCATGTGGAGCATGAAGCCATTTTTGCTGACGATGTGACGGTGAAGACAGACTGAAGTCCAGAATGCGATGTAGGCTTGCGTCGAAACCAGCGACTTGATCCCAGGCCAGTTTTCAAGCACATAGAGCTAATAGTGCGCGAGCTGGGCGCAGACAGCCCCAAAGCACTGGTGGGCCGGAGAGCGTCGCAGGGCGTGTAATCTGCGCTGTCGGGGGCCCACTGATGGTGGACTTGAGAGCAGATCCACCTAAACGCGTTGCCTGGCCTGAAAGCGTATCGAGTAGGTACAATAGGGCGACGATTTCGTTGAGCGTGTTGCCAATTCGTCCCTGGCCTCTGAGGCTGTTGGGTTTACCGCGCTGCTAGACTCGCTTGTGACCTTTTCGGCCCGATGTATGACGTCCCCTTCCCGAATTCAGTTAGACCAAATCCTGCCACTAGTCTACGACGATCTGCGGCGAATCGCTTCCAGGATTCTGGAGAATGAGCGGTCCGGCCATAGCTACCAGACGACCGAACTGGTCCATGAAACCTACGTTCGCCTGGCACAGATCCAGCAAATCGACTGGGCCGACAAAGATCGCCTGTTGTACGCCGCCGTGGGGGTCATGCGACGGGTACTGATCGACTATGCTCGGGCCAAAAAGACGAAGAAACGTGAACCGCAAGGCGTCTTGTTGCGATCTCCCGACGAATGCGTCGACGGCGCCCAGCAAGAAACGGCCGGCTTGGATTTGCTCGCGCTTGACGAAGTGCTTGAGAAACTGAAGGACTTTGATGAGCGGAAGGCCCAGGTCGTCGAGTTGCGTTACTTTGGTGGGCAGCAAGTGGATACGATTGCGCGGTTGTTGGGCGTTTCGCCGGCGACCGTCAAAAGAGATTGGCAGTTGGCCAAGGCTTGGCTGTTGCGTGAGCTACAGGATTGACGAGCCCAGTTCGCCTCTGCGGTGATCCTTGGGCCATCCGTTTTTCGCCTTAAACTAGCGAGAGCTTGGCAAACGACCGACAAACCATCGAATCGCCGGGAGACACCCGTTTCTATGGATGCTGGCCAGTGGCAGAAAATCGAAGAGATCTTCCATCAGGTTGCCGACGCCGCCCCGGCTGATCGGACGGACTTGGCGCGTGGCCTGGCAGGCGATGACGACCGGCTTTTTGCGGAGGTCATGTCTTTGTTGGAGACGGGTTCAGCTGCCGATGAGGCGTTCGACAACGCGGCGGAGTCTCACTTGCAATCCGCTGTGCGCCGAACGATGGGTCTGTTGACCGAGAGCGACGCCAACTCCGATGCCCAATCAACTGTGCCGACAGAGCAGGCCGACACCGCCGCCGACCCAGATCTCGATGCTCTCAAACATCTGGTCGAATCGCTCAACCAGAACTTTCAATTTCGTCAGGTGATTGGACGTGGAGCCGTGGGGACGGTAGTCCGCGTATTTGATCGTTCGCTCCAGCGGGATGTCGCGGTCAAGCTGTTCCCGAATTGGTCGGGTCGACGCGACCGGATCATGAGGGAATGCCGTGCCATCGCCCGTCTGCGAAGTGACTATATCGTTGGCATTTATGACGTTGGGGAAGACGCTGCCATACCGTTCTTGGTGATGGAATGGATCCAGGGACCGTCGCTCAAGAGTCTGATTAACCGGAGGAAGGGGCTGAACCCCCACTTCGCCGCACAGATCGCCCGGCAAGTCGCCCTGGGGCTCAGCCATGCCGCCGCCCATGGATTGACTCATCGCGACATCAAGCCGGCCAACATCTTGCTGAAGCGGAAGAGCGAAACGCATGCGGCCTGGCGAGCGACGATCATCGACTTCGGCCTGGTCCATTGGGATGTGGCGAACAACGACGATTCGCTGGACGGAGCCATGATAGGCACCCCTGCTTACATGAGCCCCGAACAGCTGCTTAGTCCACGGGAAATCGATCAGCGGAGCGACGTCTATTCATTGGGAGTTGTGCTGTACGAAATGCTCGTTGGTGAGCCGCCGTTTCGCGGTGCTCCGCATCGAATCATTCGGCAACTGAGTCTGCGCGACCCAACACCACCGACGCACCTGGACGAGCGCCTGCCAAAGGACTTGGAGAGTGTCTGTCTGAAAGCGCTCTCCCGGGATCGCTCGGCACGCTACCAGTCCGCGAGAGACTTGGCCGATGACTTGGGGCGTTTCCTGGACGCTAGGCCCACCTTGGCCCGGCCTCTATCGCAGTTTGGTCAACTCTATCGCTGGTCTCGGCGCAACGTGGGGATGACGGTGTCGCTAGCATCCATTGCCGGACTGCTGATCCTGGCGACACTAGGTTCCGCTTTGGCCGCTTCGGTTTTTTGGCGGAAGAACCAGGTGATCGCCCAGCAACGGACACGCGCTACGCGGGCTTTGTGCGAGCGAATCGCAACCGCCGAACCGGCATCCCTACCGGTTGCCATATTGCAATTCCGGGAGCAGATCGACCAGCCCACCGAAGAGCTCACCAGAATCTGGGAACAGAATGATGATCCGCGAGCGCGCATCAATGTGGCTTGTGCCTTGACGGCGCTGGGTGAGGATTTTCACCAGTTCATCGTGGAGCAGATTCCCCATACGGTCACGTCACCCGGCCAATGCCAGACCATTGCCATGGCGCTGTCGACCGACAAGAAAACATCGTTGGAGCTCATCCGGGAGCATTGCCATCGTGTGTCGGATGTTGAAGCCCAAGTCAAGCTGGCAATCGTGGCCTTGGAGCTGGGAGGGCACTCGCTGGTCGACGATTTGATTGGGAACCCGGACGTCAGGACCCGTTTCATTCATATGTTGCCCAGTTGGCGAGGCGATATGGATCATTTGACCAAGATGCTCGATACCCTTCATCCACCGGGTGTCGTGTATGCGGTCTGTTTGGGTTTAGGCTTGATTCAACCTCAAGCGTTCAACGCGGTTCAACGGGACAACCTGCGTAGTGCCGTGACCAATTTGGTTCGTTCCTCCTCGGACAACGGTGTGCGGGGAGCCGCCAAATGGGTCGCAATCCGGCACGATTGGGTATCTGATTTGGTCGACTACCCGAAGATGGGTGGGCTGGCCGAATCCTTGCGTCAAGATTCGCCGGTTGATTTTGAGATGGTTCGCATTCGCGCGGGCCAATTTGGAATGGGCATCTCCGATCCAAGCGTTCGTTACGACGATCGGCCTTTGCATCCAGTGCGGTTGACCAAAGACTTTTGGATAGCGGATCGAGAAGTGAGTGTTCGACTATTCCGCTCATTCTTGGAAGATGACGCCTACTCGCGTGAAAACGGGCCCTCCCGTTGGAGACGTTGGGCTCCCGATGCGATTGCCAGTCCCACCGAGGATCATCCGGCACAACGGATCAATTGGTACGACGCGATTGGCTTCTGCAACTGGCTGAGCCTGCGTCATGGTTTGACACCCTGTTACACCGCTAGCGATGATCTAAGCCTGAAGAACAACGGCAAGGACGTTCAGCTGGAGAACTGGCAGCGAGATCCGGCCGCAGATGGCTATCGACTGCCGACGGAAGCCGAATTTGAGTATGCCTGTCGCGCGGGTACGCAGACCAGGTATTTCTTCGGCGAAGACGATCGTTATCTGGAGTTTTACTGCGCGTGGTCCAACGACACCAATGTGGCGGCTGCCAAGTGCGGCCATTTGATGCCCAACGCATGGGGCCTGTTCGATATGCACGGGAACGTTTGGGAATGGACCGACGATTGGTTTCGTCCCTACCCGACTACTGAAGAAGTCGATCGATGGATCACGGAGCCTGGACCGTCCGGCAACGGCCGCGCCTATCGCGGCGGCGGCGTTTGCACCTACACCGGCTATCCAATCTCCAGCAGCCGAGGGCATGCGCTGCCTAACGTTCGATATAGCAACGTTGGATTTCGCGTGGCCCGAAACGCGGACTGACGGTTTCGTCCCGGCTCATTCCGGATCTTGGGGCTCGAGAGCCAGCAGATGGAAGAATTCACCCTCGCCCTCCAAGGCTGCCTGCTCAAAGCTTGTGGCCAGATCCGTTCGACCCAAGGCCTGTTGGACTTGGGACATATAGAACGCGGCATCGCGGCTCACACGTCCGCCTGAGAATGCCTTAGTCAGGGTTTCATAGGCCGCAGTCGGGTCACCCAGTCGGAATTGAATCCAACCCAAGGTGCACAGGGCGCCCGTCTGCTGAGTGTTCTTGGCATTGGCCGCGGCAATTTGCAATGCCCGAGCCCGTTTGCCTTCGTCGGTACTTTCAATCAACACCAGGGCCAGCTGATTGCTGATCTGAATATTGGCCGGATTGTTTTGATGAAGCTCGGAGAATACCGTCTCAGCTGCCTGGTAGTCCCGCTGCATACGCAGGGCCAGTCCACGCAAATAGCCTACTTGGGCCGTTTGGCTTTCCATTTCCACACTTGTCAACTGTTCCAGTAGCTCCTCGGGTGCGTTCTGCGTCAGCAACCATTTCGAGAACTCGATTCGCGCCGTATCCCTTTGTTCTTGATTCGGTAGACCGATAGCGGCCTCGAACCAATTTCTGGTCAGCTCCACGTTGCCCACACTCTGGAAGCGTTGAGCCATCAGGAGTTCACAACACAACGCGTTCGCTCGGTCTTCACTCCCCGCGGCTGTCGCGCGTCGTAAAAAATCCTCCGTCGCCTCGAAATCATCTTTGGCAAATGCCGCGTTCGCCTTCAGCACCAACGCGTCGACATGCTCCGGCTGGGAGTCAAGCATTCGATCGGTCAGTGTTTCCACCCCTGTCCAGTCCTGCCGCGCGTTGGCGATCAAGGCTTGTTTCGCCAACAGGTCGAACTCGGCCTGCTCCCGCTTTTTTTCCGTCCAGTGTGGGGGAAGCTCTGCTTCGGCTGCCGCTTGGGCGTGGGACCAAGCGTCAAACCATCGGTGCTGGTGGAAAGCAATCTCTGCAAACGCCACGTGGGCCTCATAATCGGATTCTCCGCTGGCGGCAAATTCCTCCAGGACCTTCATTGCCGCCGATTGTTGCCCCGCGTTGATCAGGATCTGCGCGAGCGTCACCTCCGGATGCGTTCTATCTTCCAAATGACCGACGGCCGATTGGATCTTTATCCGCGCCGCTGCCAAGTCACCTGATTGGACATCCTCCGTGATCTGGCTAATTTGCTGCGCATCAAGACCCTCGGCGATCTCCATTCCTTTGGGCACGATCAGACCCGCTTGGGTAGTCGATAAGTCTATAGCCAGCAGAACCAGCACGATCTGGAGGGCAGGCCAGATGGACCTACCATCGCGCCGCCTGAGTCGTTCGATCAACATAGATCAGTCTCCAGTCACGGTGTGGATAAGATGCTTCCTAGGCATCATACCGGGGGTCGCTCATTTCGTACGTTGCCAGACAAGTTGGTGCGAACTGGCTGGGCACCGCCGCCATTTTCTTCGGTGAGCTGCATGGCGCTAGCCACCGGAGTTTCCCTTGCGGTGACCGGCAGCTAACGCCTCGCTGCTCGCGTGGCAGCCCCTGCCCAGGGGCAGTTCTCAAATCACCGGCTCCACCGGTAGTCAATCATTGTCGCATCTCCAAGGCACCCATCATGCTACGCCGTGATGATCGCCAGAAAGACAAGACAAATATTTGCCTAGTGACGCTAGACCCTTCGGCGGCGTACCAAGAGGGTCGATCCCAAGCCGAGCGCGAGCAAACTCACCGAGCCTGGCTCAGGCACAGCGACCGCTCCGGTATAGTTGAGCGAGATGGTGTCGCCCAATGAGGATACGGAGAACTGGCCGGCGTGAGGATTGCTAAAGCCTGATGAATTGACCGTAAACAAACCGGCATCAAAACCTACCAGCGAGCCAGCGGAGATGATTTCCCAGGAGTAGTCATCCGCAGAATTGAAACCTGACATCATCCCTGGATTGCCCATGGCATCTAGCGAAGAGATCTGTAGGTTTAGATCACCGAGCATCGTCGCGCCGGACAAATCGAGCGTCCCCAGGACATCGATAAAATCCCAATCGATCCCAGCCGTTCCACTGGTCGCCCCAAACTCCAATTCAAAAATGGCCTGATCCACTTGAACGTTGGCATCCAAAGTCAACTGCCCCGCCGACGCTCCCGGAGCGATGCTGCCGCTGTGCACGATGTTCGTGGCGTCGATCTCCCCACTACCGGCGAGCAAACTGGAGACGGAGTTGGTGATGTCACCGGTAACGCTTACGACGCTCCCCGCTCCTGCGCGGATGGTACCATCGTTCGCGAGATCGCCAAGCACAGCCAATGTGCCTCCATTGTCGGCGGCGAAGGTTCCCTGGTTGGTATTGGCCACACGCGACTGGTAGGTCAAGGTCCGTCCATTGACATCGGCTGCGATCGTTCCACCGGCCTGATTGATCACCTCAACCGATCCGGTACCTACTTGGCCGTAGCCTCGGATGGTGTTGTCGACATTGGTCAGGACGCCGTCGATCCCAGATTCATCCACAATGCGACTGCTGGTACTGAATCCACCCAGGGCAATGGTTCCGCCACCGCTCAAGCTGGTCGCTCCGTCAATGACCAGATCGGTGTTGGAGCCGTTGTTGAGCACATTGACACTGCCCTGGTTGTTGATAGCACCGCCCAGAAGCAGATTGGTGGCATTGCGTTGGTTGATCGTGCCGTTGATCGTCACCTCCGTCAAAGTCGCCGT
>JANQJJ010000318.1 GCA_028281725.1 Pirellulaceae bacterium
GGAAAAAATCCGCCGTAGCTAAAGGGCCAGCCAAGAAGAAGGCGGCGAGCCGAACTTCGGCCAAGAGGGCAGCTACCTCCCGCAAGCCAGCCGCTACCAAACTGGCAACCGCCAAGAAAAAGGCTGCCAAGTCAACGAGCTCTACCAGAGGGGCAGTGAAGAGAGTTGCCGCGAAGAAGAAGGTGGTGGCCAAGAAGAGCGTGGCCAAAACACTCAGCGGGCGCAGCGGCGCGACGACACGCGCGCCAAAAAAGCCGAAGACCGCGTCGGCTGCCGACCTGGGCAAGTTCCGCTCCATGCTGGTAACGATACGCCACCGACTGATGGGTGACGTCAACATGATGTCCCAGGAGGCGTTGGGGGGCTCCGATGCGGCGGCGGATAATCACGCACCCATTCATCCCGCTGAGGTCGGCACCCACAGCTTTGAGCAGGAGTTCACCCTCAATCTACTATCCTCCGACGGGGATCGCTTGGAACAAATCGAAGCTGCTCTTGAAAAGATTGATGAGGGAACGTACGGTGCGTGTGACGAGTGCGGCGGTCGTATTCCTAAAGCCCGATTGGAAGTGATTCCGGATACCCCATTCTGTGTCAAGTGTGCCTCTCGACTGGAAGGCTAATGTGTCGACGCAAAGCGAGCTGAGTAAAGGCCGCGTTGCTTGGGCTCGTTGGACGACCTTCTTTGCGATCTCCCTAACGGGGACGACCGCCGATCTATGGACCAAGCAATGGGTTTTTCATTGGAGAGGTCTACCAGGCCAACGGCCACCTTGGTGGCTAATCGAGCCGTATGTCGGAATTGAAACCGCTGTCAACCCAGGTGCTCTGTTTGGTATGGGTGCCGGTTGGGGTTCGGTGTTCGCCGGGCTATCCGTTTTCGCTGCCATTGCGATCATGGTGTGGTTGGCCAAGTACCGGGCCATCGACAGTTGGTGGTTGTTAGTGGCACTTGGCTGCGTGATGGGCGGAGTCTTCGGCAACCTGTATGATCGGCTGGGCCTGTGGTGCGAGGCCGGTTATCCGGAGCTTTGGAAGAGCGGAGTGCGAGACTGGATCCTGTTTCGCTATAACGAGCAATACGTCTGGCCAAATTTTAACATCGCCGACAGTCTGCTGGTTTGCGGGGCGATCATGCTCGCGATCCACTCATTTATGATGCCTCCCTCCAGTGCGGAAGCGCCCGCAAGCTCCGATAGCCAAGAGAGCCGCCAGGCCCCAGTTTCCTCCTGAGTCGCTTTCTCCCCTTTGGCGCGCAGGCCCACATAGATGACTTCCGTAGTCCTACCCAGTTCAGTACAGGCAGCCTTAGATGGCCGATTGGCCGTGGCGGTGGAACTGGCCACGCTCGCCGGTGAATCGACGCTGGAGCACTTCCAACGGGGCGACGTGCGAGTTGAGCGGAAGGGTGACGATTCGCCGGTCACCATCGCGGACAAGAATGCCGAGCGGCTGATTCGGTCCCAACTGTCCAACAGATTTCCTGAAGATGCGATTCTTGGAGAAGAATTTGGTGAGCAAGCCGGGTCCACAGATTTTCAATGGATTGTTGACCCGATCGATGGCACCAAGAGCTTTATTTCGGGAGTCCCTCTCTATTCCACCTTGGTAGGCATCGTCCGCGACCGCCAGTGCCTCGGTGGTGTCATCTACCTGCCGGCGCTTGATGAGATTGTATTCGCCGCACGAGGCGCCGGAGCATGGCATTCAGCCAGAGGGACCGCTCCGGCTCGATGCCAAGTTTCAAACCGCCCCCTTTCAGAGGGTCTTTTTGTTGTCTCCCAAGTCGACACGTTTCAAGAGCGCGGGGCGGGCGGAGCATACCAGGCCCTGGAACAGGCTGCCTACATCACACGCTCGTGGGGTGACGGCTATGGCTATCTACTGGTCGCTACCGGTCGAGCCGAATTGATGGTCGATCCGATTGCCAATCCTTGGGACTTGGCCGCTGTCCAGCCCGTGGTTGAGGAAGCTGGCGGTAAGTTCACCAATTGGACTGGTGAGGCCACGGTTTTTGGTGGCGAAGGCGTAGGCAGCAATGGCGTCATCCACGCCGAAGCCCTGCGATTGCTTGGCTAGCCTCCAGCGAGGTTTCGGCTCAGCTCGGCATGCCAATTGTTTCCAGCTATTTCGGAACTATTCCGTGTAGCCGGACGTCTAGCCCGTGTTAGGGTACGCGCCCTGCGTGGAGAAGCCTGACGCCTGCCCCAGTCTGGGTCTGCTCATCACGAATGCGACGATCGTAGCGCAGGCGGCCCCATCCAACAACTATCGTAACCACTCCGCGAATCATCGGCCGATGTTGGGCTCGTTGAGTTCACTTGGGAAACAAACCGGGAGAATACGTTATGTCTCGAAATGGCCTGCGTCTAATAGCTGCAATCATGCTTCTAAGCCTGGGAGGAAAGGCGGTGCGAGGACAGCAGGAAATCCAGTTCGTCGAACGATTTGCCCTGGCCGAGGATCGACGCGATGCGTTGTTGGAACTGATTCCGGGCACCGACGAGTACTACTACTTCCATTGTTTGCACTATCAAAACGAACAACAACTTGCTCTGGCTCAGTCCATCTTGGACCAGTGGAAGGCGAAGGTCGGTGAGACCGCTCAGGTGAAACGGTTGGCGGCGCGGCAGTATCTGCTGAGCTACGTCGACTCACCGGAGCGCACGCTCGACTATCTCCGTAGGACACTGGGACTGAACCTCGACCACGCTCCACCCTCACTTGATCGGGCAGCCCAACTCCCCAACTCGCTGGACACTTCAAGCCTGGACACAACCAAGCTTCTCGAAGCCGCCATCGCCGCCGATCGCAGCCTGGGACAGATTGAAACCAGTGGATTGGGCCTGGTCCTGCAGCGCCCGCTCGCTCCGGACCAACTGCGCGCGCTGCTGGGTCGATTGCGACGAGCCGATTTGCCGGGAGTCGTCCAGCGCATCGCCGAGGAGTTATCGCTCAAGGACTCGCGCGGCTTCGGCTGGGCCAAGATCCACTCGCTCCTGACTCTGGAACAGCTCAGAGAACTGTTGCGGTTGCGCGGGCAGCTGCTGGAAAATGACAACTTCGTTCGCACCTACACGCACAAGCTGGCACCGCGAGAGGGCACATCGCTGAGCGACAAAGATGAGTTGCGCGACTACTTGAATCGGCTACTCGCATGGGCTCGCCAACTGCCTCCTGCACAGAACAGCTTCAAGGCGCTAGTGACGGGCAACTTACTCCGCTTGGATATGAGCGAAGGAAAGTACGACCGTAAATTATTACTCGAGTATCTTGCACTCCCTCGTTCGGCTCCGTACTACGATCTGCGCAAGTTTCGCAACCGGCGCGTCCCCATGGCGGAACTCGGGTTTACCATGAATCCCCAAGTTCCGCTGCCGGCAATCGGAGACGATAGCCAACTGGTACGAAGGTATCTCGAGCATTTCTTTAGGTCAGAAAAGGATGTGGATGCGTACGCTCAGTTTCTGAACCGCGACTATCTCGAACGCGTATTTGCTGAAACAAAGATACTCTACGGCATCGGAGACGCGGCCACCTGGTACGGCAAGTTGCCGCCTGGTGATCAGAAGCAAATCCGCGAGCGTATTGAGGTGCGATTCTCTCCGCAAAATCACCATCAGTTTTCCGCCGACGACTCCGTCGGCTTGGACGTCGAGCTCAAGAACGTCGAACAACTGATCGTGAAGATCTACAAAATCAATACGCTCAGCTATTATCGCAACCATAACACTCCCATCAGCACGAGCGTCGATCTGGACGGGTTGGTCGCCAACGCCGAGCGAAAACTGGAATTCTCTCAGCCGGCTGAGCGACGACACACCGAGACGATTGAGTTACCCGAGCTCGAGGGACGTGGCGTTTGGGTAGTCGATCTCCTGGGCGGCGGCCAGCGATCCCGAGCCCTGATTCAAAAAGGGAACCTGATTGCGTTGGAACGTTTGGGAGACGCTGGCCATGTCTTCGAGATTGTCGATGAAACGGGCAGGCCACAGAAATCCGCTCATATTGAACTCGGCGGCCGAAAATACGAACCGGACGAACACGGGCGCATCATCGTTCCTTACGCCGAAAAATCCGTGACGCGCAACGTTCTGTTGGTCGATGGTGATTTGGCGTCACCGACCCCGATCAAACATCGTAGCGAAACGTACGATCTCCAGGCAGGCTTCCTGCTAGACCGGCAGGCTTTGATAGCGGGCAAACAATCTGCCGTTGCCATCAACGCACGACTGACTTGCAACGGACGCCCCATCAGTATCCGCCTGCTGGAAGAGCCTGTGCTGACAGTCTCCGCGACGGATTCTGAAGGCATCTCGACAACGCAGACGATTGCCTCTCTCGACCTGGATGATGGTGACGAACTAGTTCATTCCTTTCTGGTTCCGCAGCGGCTCGCCAGTCTCAATATCAGCCTGACAGGACGAGTCTACAACCAAAACCGCGACGAGCGTCAGACGGTTCGTGCCACACGTACGATCGCCTGCAATGCGATCAATCAGTCGAATCAAATCGGCGACTTCTTTTTACGGCAAACGCCTGCTGGCAACCGTCTATTGGTGCTAGGAAGAAACGGGGAACCCATCGCACGGCTACCGGTGACCATCTCAGCCAAGGTTCGGCAGTTCAAGAACCAGCAACAATTTAACTTGGCAACGGATGCATCCGGAGCAGTGCAACTGGGACATCTACCGAACGTCGACTCGATAACGGTTAGCGCACAGGGTATCCAGTCGACGTCATTCTCCCTTGCCAATTTTTACCGCAGTTGGCCCGGTACGATTCACGCGAGTCAAGACGAGGCGATCGAGTTGCCACTCGGAAAGCAATCCACCGATAGCCGGCTGTTGTCACTGCACGAAGTTCGACGTGGCAGCTCTCATGCGACGCAGACTTCTAAACTGGAGTTGCAAGAGGGTTCCCTTCGGATCTCTGGCCTGGAGCCGGGCGATTACTTGCTAAATGATTACGAAACCAATCAAAGGGTGCGGATCATTGTCGCTGACGGCCAAAGACGGGATTCTTTTGTTGCCGGCAAGAACCGCCTGCTTCAGGTCAGGCGACGAGCGCCCGTCATCATCCGCCAAGCAAAATTTGAGGGGGATGAATTGGTCGTTCGGGTCGACGGTGCCGACGACATGACGCGCGTCCATATCATCGGCGACGCATTCTTGCCGGATGTATCCAGCGGTCGCCAGCTCCAGCTCCCCTTTCCACCACTACTTTCTCGCCAGAGATCGGCGGCGCAAAGTCGCTATGTCGACTCTCTGCGGCTCGACGAAGAGTATAGCTATATCCTCGATCGGCAGGGCATGCGGCATTACCCGGGAAACATGCTGACCCCGCCAAGCCTTCTAGTGCATCCTTGGGAAGTCTCGGTTACGGAGAACCAGAGCAAACAAGCGGCAAGTGGTGATCAGATTCCCGATGCGGCAGCTCCCAGCGCCTCCGCGTCAGAAATGCGGCGCGAAGCGGAGCCAAGCCGCGGTAAAGGAAAGGTGGATTGGCAGAGTTTCGATTTTCTCGCCGGCGGTGCCGCCCTGATGGCGAACCTGGGCCTCAAGGATGGCGAGCTAAGAATTCCGGTTGCTCAGCTCAAAGGCTCGGGCACGATTACGGTGGTGGCGGTGCATCCCACCACAACGGATTCACGACAAATCATTCTCGACGAGAACGAACTGCTCGTACGCGACTTGCGGCTGCGCGAATCGTTTGATCCGCAAAAACACTTGATGCAAACGCAGCGCGTCGAACTTCTTGCCGCCGGTGAAAAGAAAGTCCTAGGTGATCCCAAGACTCGTCGGTTGCAAACCTACGCAACCGTCGCCGATGTCTTCCAGTTGTACGGAACTTTGTTGAACAATCCGCAGTGGGAAAAGTTCCGGTTTGTCACCGATTGGCATCAGCTGTCCCAGGAACAACGGCAATCTCACTACAACGAGATGGCATGCCACGAACTCAATTTCTTCCTTTATCACAAAGACCGTGAGTTCTTCAATCAAGTCGTCCGACCACTGATTCAGCAGAAACTGGATAAACAACTTGTCGACCTATGGCTACTTGCCAGGCCGCTAGACGAATACGATCGACTTTGGCGGACACAGCGGCTCAATACACTCGAAAGAATCTTGCTAGCCAGCCGAGTTCAATCGCGGCATGCGGGCGCTGTGCGCTGGCTTAGCGATTCGCTCGCTGCCAACCCGCTCGATCCGCAGTGGCGTCAACGTCGTTTCGAAGCGGCCTTGCGGGGCAGGGCACTGCAAGATCCTCAGCCTATGATGGCCGGGGCAGCACTGGGATACTCTTCCTCCAGCAGACAATCTATCCGGGAACTAGAAAGTTTGAGGGCCGGTGGCCTGGCAGGTGGACGCAGCAGCGCGAGCGGGGGCTACGGTCTGTCGCCCAGGCTGCGTGAAGAAGCTGCAAAACTGAGCAAAGAACTAAGTAGAGGAGCAGAAAGTAAAAACGGGGTTGATTTTGATGCAGAAGGCGTCATGGAACTAAGCGACGAGTTTTTTGGTACCGACCGGCTCTATCGACGCCCAGGACGGGGGCAACCCAGATTCTTTCAGAGCTTAGACAAGACCCGCGAGTGGGCCGAGACGCAGTACTATCAAGTTCGGCTTTCCAATCAAACCCACGAGTTGATTCCGCCGAATCCGTTTTGGCACGAGTATATGTCCCGCGCAGAGCAGGAATTCTTGCCCAATGCACTCGACTTGCCGTGCGGCAGCATCAACGAAGCCCTGTGCGCTTTAGCCGTCATTGACCTTCCGTTTGAGGCGGCCACGCCCGCGATAACCATGGAAGATGAGCAACTGGTAATCGAAAGTCAAACACCAGCCATCGTCTTCCTCGAAAGTATCGAAGAAACCGGTGACACGCTCGCTGGCAATTCCATCTTGGTTGGGCAAGACATCTACTTGTCCAATCCAAGCACCGGCGATGACGCTAACCAACCGGTCCAAGACCAACCTTTGTTACGAGGCATTCCGTACCGGGCTAGCGTAGTCGTCACGAACCCGACGAGCTCTCGAAAGAGCATTCAGGTACTCACCCAGCTTCCCACCGGCTCCATTCCGCTTGGCGGCAGCAAGGTCACCCGCAGTACGTCCTTGGATCTGGACGCCTACAGCACATCACAAGTCGAGTATGCCTTCTATTTCCCAAGTGAAGGCGAGTCGAATCACTACGGCGCGCAGATCAGTCATCAGTCGGAGCACATCGCTGCCACCGATTCTCAGGCGCTACGGGTCCTGGCAAAGCCGGAGTCGGTCGACAAGACGACTTGGAGCTACGTCGCCGACTGGGGATCGAATGAAGAGGTCTTGGAGTTCCTGGACAAAACAAACCTGTGGCAAATCGACTTGTCGCGGATTGCCTTCCGCATGAAGGACAAGCAATTTTACCGGTCCGCAGTGGACTATCTGTCAAAAAATGATCGGTTTGAGCCAAGCCTTTGGGCCTACGCAGTACTCCACAATGAGCCGGCTGACATCGAGCAGTTGCTCCAGAACCGCCCTGACTTTCTGGGACAACTCGGCCCCGTCTTGGAAAGCCCGTTGGTATCCGTGCGTCCGCAGGAGCAAATGAGTTACGAACACCTGGACTACAAACCTCTGGTGGTTGCGAGAATCCATCGTCTCGGTCCCAAGAAGATCATTCTCAACTCCAGCTTGTACGCGCAGTATCATCGCCTGCTCGACGGTCTGGCCAGTACCCGCTCCATGGACGATGATCAGCGGATGCAAGTTTGCTACTACATGCTTCTGCAGAACCGGATCGATGAAGCATTGACCTGGTTTGAAACGGTCAATCAACAGGCCTTGGAAACGAATTTGCAATATGATTACTTTGATGCCTATCTGAATCTTTTCCGAGGCCAATACGATCAGGCTGCCCGGATCGCCGGCAAATATGCTCAGTACCCGGTCCCTCGCTGGCATGAATTATTTGCTCAGGTTGCCACGCAAGTACAGCAGCGCAGCGATTTGCTTTCCGGACAAAGCGTCACCTCCATGGTGTCGCTGGATCGGGGAGCAGAGCGGGACCAAAGAATACTCACCGGAGGACGCGAAAAGTTACACGCGCGCGAAGCTTCTGAGGCTCCCGCTCTCCAACTCACCACCGGTGACGGGCACATCGTATTCGAATATCGGAACATCGAGAGCGCGCAGGTAAATTACTATCTGATGGATATCGAGCTGCTGTTTAGCCGGAATCCCTTTGTCGCGCGGGATGACGATACGGTGCCGGTCATACAACCCAACCTCAGCGAGCAGATTGAGCTCAGTTCGAAAAATGGTTCGCACAAAATGGAGTTACCCCCCGGAGCTCAAAATCGAAATCTGCTGGTCGAAGTCACCGCTGCCGGAGTTTCGCGAAGTCGCGTGATCACAGCCAGCTCGCTGTCCGTCACCGCATCAGAGCCCTACGGACAAATACAAGTTCTAAGCGAGCAAGAACGCATGCCGATAGAAACAGCCTACGTCAAAGTCTACGCGCGTCACCAAGATGGTTCGGTCCGCTTCTACAAAGATGGTTACACCGATCTGCGAGGACGATTCGACTACGCGACACTCAGCACATCCGATCTGGATACTGCAGACCGTTTTGCCATTCTCGTACTCCACCCCGAGCACGGCGCCGTCGTACTCGAAGCGTCGCCTCCCACCAGATAATGGGCTGGCTTTGCCGCCTCGCCAGGGACGCCCCATGGCCGCGAGCGACACTTCGCCAACCGCTCAATTCTTCGAGCCAAGTTGTGCGTAGTCCCATCGCCAAGTTCAATTAAATTAGTTAATTTGTGACACTTCTCGGTCAGCGCCAGCGACTCGTTCCCGGGCTCCGGCCTGGGAACGCATGGTCTTCGAGGCTCTGCCTCGTCCGGGATCCACGCTTTTTGCTCTAGCGGGCTCGCAGCCATGGCCTGCAGAGCCAGCAAACACTCGGCCGCGAGGCGGAGCCTCGGAACCAGACGGTGGTGTTCACCGAGAAGTGTCGTTAATTTGTTGTAAACCGATCAGCCCCCTGACCGGCAAGACGGTAAAGGATGTTGCCTAGATTTGCTGAAAAATGAAGAACATCGCCTGGTTAGCCTCCTACCCCAAGTCGGGAAACACCTGGACGCGCAGCTTCCTGCGTGCCTACCAATATGATGCGTTTGAGCCGATTCGCTTGAATCAGATTGGACGCATCTCCAAATCAGACAGCCGCCTGACGCACTTTCAGGCGGTTGCCGGAAAGCCAGGCGGGATTCTCACCGATGAAGAGATCAACGCGTTGCGGCCCAAGGTCCAGGAGGACATCTCGCGCGAGATCGGCGTCCACCAGGTCGCCAAGACGCATAACGCGCGGTTCACCATCGACGGCATTCCACTGATCCAGGATCAGTTCACGCGCAAGGCAGTCTACTTGGTAAGGAATCCGCTGGACGTGGTGGATTCTCTGGCCGATCACAATAGCTTGTCCATCGACCAAACCATCGACACGATGAACAATCCGGAGCATATCATCGGCGCCGCCCAGGAAGTCTTTGTCACGCAGTACATCGGAACCTGGAGCGAGCACGTTCGATCGTGGACCGAGGCGACCGAGTTTCCCGTGCTGGTCCTGAAGTACGAGGACCTGCTGGCCGATCCGGTTGGCAAGTTTGGCGAACTGCTGGCGTTCTTGGGCTGGTACTTCGACCAGGAACGCCTGCAAAGAGCCGTCCAGCTAAGTTCGTTTGACGTCTTGCAACAGTCCGAACAACAGCAGGGCTTTGAGGAGGTGAGCCATCGATCGCGCAGTGGGCGTTTCTTCCGTCGCGGTCAGGCCGACGCGTGGAAACAGATCCTCACGCCACCCCAAATCACCCGCATATTGAGCCACCACGCCGAGACGATGCAGGCGGTGGGGTACGAAATCCCATCCACCGATCCACTCGCACTCCAGCAGCCGGGCGACTAGCGCAACTCGTTAACTGAGAGCATTTTCGCTGCCCCATTAGCCGTTGCGTTCGAATTCCCGAACAGCCAGCTTGGTCTGATGCTCGGCCACGCGCTCCTTGCCGGGATCGCGTCCCTGGAAATAATCCTTTTGCCAGCCGCGCCGAATGGCCTCCTGATCGCCGTCCGCCACACGACTCTGATACGCATTGCGATCGGTACTCCACCGCTGGTACTCCTGAGAAATCTCGGCGTCCGACTCTAGCGGGCGCCTCTCGGGTTCGAAGCTCTCGACCAATCCGCGTGGGTACGGGACCACCATACAGCACGGTTCTCCACGGGCAAAACGGACTGTCTCGCCCGCCCGCGTGATCTTCCAGTTCATGGTGAAGGATGCCGACGTCCAATCGGTCTCCACCAGCCCCTCTAGCGCCTGCAAACCATGCTTGGGCCAATTGCTGGGCCCCTTGACCCACATATTGATCCCCTTCGGTGTTCGAAAGAGATAGGGCATATTGAACGTGATGATACCATGGCCAAAGATCGAACTGATCCGGTCGTCGGGCGGACCGTCCTGGAACGAAAAGACCGTATCGGAGTTGCCGGGTCCACCGTTCCAACTGGCCACAAAACTGCGTGGACAGCCAATCATCCAGCCGGCCTGATTGGCGAGAGTCATTGGTAAACAGCGATAGGCAAAACGCTGCGGCGTCTCGTCCATCCACTGGCGAGAAATCGGCGCCGCGCTCAGCGGCATGTCCTCTTGCGCGTAAATCTCGTACGCGACAATCGCCTTGTCCTGGGGCTGGCCATCACCAGCGGTCGAATCTGAGTTGCTCATCGGTGTTAACCTAATCGCCGGCACTTAAATAGCGCTATACGTGTGGTAGTAAGGCGTAAAATCATTATTCGCCAGAAAGTTCGTACAAGTAATCGTGATCGTGACATCCAGCCCCACGACATGGTGCCACCAACCGACGGGCAAGAAGAGTAGTTCGCCCGGCTCCAGGATCACCTCTTCGATTCTCACGTCGCGGAATTGCGGATACCGGTCGGTATCGATGTTGTCCAAGTCGACCGCAGAGTAACAGTGAAAATCGTTGTACAGCAGCGGCAGATGGGATGGCGAAATCAGTTGGATTCGCTTACGTCCTACGACCTGGGCCATGAAGTTGTTCGTCAGATCATGGTGAACGGGCGTCACCGTCCCCGCGGGCCCCAGCCAGAAAAACATCCGTCCGCGCTCGCTCGGGTCAAGATACTCGGGCAGCCCATCGATGTCGTCGTGCAGGGGGGCCAGCGCCGCTTGATTCACCTCCGCATTGTTGGCGGTCATGTAGTAGTCGTTGGTTTCACCATCGGTAAAAACCATCTTCAAGTAATCGGAAAAGCGAAGTCGTTTGCGATGACGCAGCGAGTCGATTTCATAGCGTGGATCCGAGTTTCGATTCGCTTGGATTTCCACCTCGCGGTCGCCCACCCGCTCGGCCAAATACTCGTGTGTCCAGCGCTGCATGGCCGGCCAGCGCCGAACGACATCGGTGATGATCACGGGACGATTCTGACTATAGTACTCGGCAAAAAACTCCTCGCGATCGATCGACTTGCGTCGCTCGGCGCTGGGACGCCCCGAGGTTTGCTCGAGTAACCGACGCGTATGCAGCAGCCAGTCTCTTTTGCTGCGCTGCCGGACGAGCGATCGGGCGGCTGCCACGTAGGGATGCGTCATGGCGGACTGGACCTCCAGCCGTGATAGCTCCGGCGGAAAGCCCTGCTCGACCAGGATCTTGACCAGCCCGTCTCCGGGCTGATCAAGCATCGCGTTCATGGCAATCCATTCCTTCCAGTCATCTGAAATGAACATGTGGGGGGGCATCGGTAGGTTACCTCTCGAATCCTCAAAAATTGGAAGCCGTCTTGCGAAGTACCTCGGAGCAAGACCGCAAGGGGCCAAATGGTTCAAGCATCACTTCTCATCGGCGCGCCGACTGCCGACTTCAGAATCTGCAAGGCTCGCCAGCTCTCTTCGGGAGACGGGGCAAGTTCGAGCTCTGTGCAGAGATGCTGCAATACTTGTTCGGGCGATTGGGACACGTCAAGACGCAGATCCATGATCTTGGCGAAGTCCAAGCGGGAGTATCTCTCCAGACCTTCGCGTACCCGCCGCCTACGGACCACTTCATGACCTCGCTGCGTGGCTTCGGGCGCCGCGGGACCCAGCACACGGATCACCGTAGGGCGATTCCAGGCTTCGTGCAGCTCTTCCGCCATGATTGTAAACAGCCGATGCGAACCGCCAATCTGCACGGATTGGCCCCGATTCTGTCGGCAACGACGGCCGGCCCACCCGCGCAGGTGGGCCACCCGATGTCCGTAGCTGGTCCGCTCATTCCACAAGCTCTCATCGTACAACTTGGTCAGCACCTGATGGAGACCCGGGGATACCGACCGCACCAGCTGCGCCGCATCGCTTCCGTCGCCTTCTTCCCCGCCCATCTTGATGCCTAGCACGTGGAGTGCCGCTGCGACCAGGTTGGTCTGCGTTTCGCACTCGCCGGTGACGATCACCATCGGGTGCGTGACCGGAGCATGGCAGAGCCATTTCGCGGATGGAAAGAATTTCGTAGGTAGGTTCCTGCCTTGGATCGTACTGAAACCGCCACGCTGTCCAACCAGCCATTCTGCGGGCACGTAAACCCCTCCCTGGAAATTTTTGTGCAACTCGCCGAAGCGATGGTCGACACAATTTCCCCATTTCCAGTTGTCTGGGCTATTGAGATGCTCGTAAAGCAGTTCGATCGTCTTGCGATTGCGCAGCGCGTAAGCATGCAACCGGTGGACATTGAACGGATGGTACACGTGCTCGTTGACGGGTGTCGGCAAACCGAGATCTTTCTCAATGTGCTGGCCACCGAAATAGATGCAATCCCAGTCCTCCGGCAGCGCATCGATAAAACGCTCGGCATGCTGCAGAAAATTGGGCACGAAGATGGCGTCATCTTCGAAAACCAGTAGCGATTCTAGCCGGGCGTTGAGGGCGTCTTCGAGCATTCGATAGTGCGAGCGAAAAGCGCCCCAAGTCCCGGAATTGGCAGGGAAAGAGGGTGGTGGCGGTACATTTTGCCCATCCACGGCGCGATAGACTTCCGGCTGCCGAAAAGGCCACGGCTGGGGAAGTTCCTGGAAGAATTGCTGCAATCGGTCTGCAGAGCGTTCCATGCTCAGGACCCAAACTTTTTCAAACAGATTGGCGAATCGGTGCGGCAAGACGAGTCATCCTGTGAAGTCAACGTGTCTCAGGAAACGAAGCCTGGTAATTATCTGCGTGTTGCTCAAAATCGTTTCGAACTGGATCCGAGGCAGGTAGGGACCGACTGGGCGCCGGCCCGGTCCGCACCGCCCATCCTTACGCCCCTCTGGGGACTGGTGTGTAAAGTATTCTGCAAAATAGTCAACTTGCCGGCCACTAGTTGACAAGCGATCTATCGCCCCGCTACGTTAGTTAAAAATCAAATCTCGTGTCAGCTAGATTACAGAACACGTGCCTTTTCGCCAGGCCCCACGAGATCTTTGCCCATGCCCTTTGCCTCCCATCTAAGAGAAACGCCCTGCGATGCCATCCTGGAGAAAACTGCTGCGTAGTAAGCCAGCCAGACGCCGCGCTAACCGCCGGCGACAAGTCCTGCGAGCCCTGCGTATCGAAGCACTCGACCCACGCCGCGTGTTGGCTGCCGATCTGCAGATAACGCCTGAGCCGCCCGGCCAAGCGAACTTGCCGGCCCCACTCCATTCCAGCGATGTTGTCGGGCTCCATGCCGGCATTCCCGACGCCGGAACCCTGCAGGTCCAAACGCTGGTCAGTGGCTCCAGCGAAGCGGCCGGCGATGGCACTCCCATCACACCTGCCGAGAACGCCGGCGCCCCCATTTCCAGTCAGGTTGTCCCGAAGGGTGCCGCCACGGGTGCCCAGGTCGCCGG
>JANQJJ010000329.1 GCA_028281725.1 Pirellulaceae bacterium
ATTAAGCTTTGACAGACCACTAGCCGCTGGACACACACCTTCTTAGACCAAGCTGACATCCAGTGCGGGGCCTGCCAGCCGAGAAAACTCGTGGCTTCCAGGCCGGCGGCACAATCATCCGGTCTAATAGGCAACTTGACAAGGCACGATCGTTCGCGGTGCGCAATTCGCCTTGGACGACAACCGCTAGACGCATGGCCCGCCGCTTGCCATGATACCTTGCATACCGCGGACGAGGTCCCTTTGCCAGCTGCCGTAGGATTTAACGTGAGTTCAGTACGAAGTGAAGCGTTAGCCGACTTGATTGCCGATGCGACCGCTGGGCCGACGACGGCGGTCTCCAAGGTCCAGAGCTGTTCAGGCGGTTGCATCCATCGGGCCGAAATTGTGCACTTGGCCGACGGTAGGAAGTACTTCGTCAAATCGAGCCGGAACGCGAGTGACATGTTCGCGCAAGAAGCCCTGGGCCTAGCGGCTCTGGCCGAGTCAAAAACGTTACGCACACCGCGGGTCATCGCCGCAGGCATGCTCGGCGGTGAGAGTTGCTTGGTGCTCGAAGCGATCGAGGCGGGCTCGCAACGGTCCGATTTCTGGAAAACGTTTGGTAGCCAATTCGCCGAACTCCATCGAGTCAGCACGGCGGAGCGGTTTGGCTGGAGTACCGAAAACTATCTAGGCTCCAACGTGCAGAGCAATGAGGCCAAAGAGGACTGGGTGGAGTTTTTCGCAGAATGTCGCTTCGGATATCAACTTAGGTTGGCACGCAACCGTGGACTTGGCTCACGCGAGTTGTTCAAGATAATGGATCGTTTGGTCTCGCGGCTCGATGGCTACCTGAGCTGCCCCAAGGATCCGCCGTCGTTGCTGCACGGCGATCTGTGGAGTGGCAACTACCTGGTGGATCAAGACGGCCACCCGGTTCTCATCGATCCCGCCGTCTACTATGGTCGCCGCGAAGCCGACTTGGCCATGCCACTTTTGTTTGGCGGATTCTCGCCCGACTTTTTTGATGCCTACGGTGAGGCTTGGCCACTGACCGATGGATGGAGAGACCGAGTCGAACTGTACAAGCTATATCACTTGTTGAACCATTTGAATCTCTTTGGCAGCGGATATCTGGATAGCTGCTTGGAGATAGCCCGCCGTTTCGCATAGCCTCAAGATATGAAACAAGTTATTGCCGTTGTTAGACCTTATCTTGCCGAACGCGTGCTGGAGAATCTCCGTCTGGCGCCGCTGGAAGCACTCATGGTGCGCGAGGTCAAGGGCTTCGGACGCCAGAAAAGCTATCTGCAGGACTACGGTGACAGCGAATACGATCTGGTCTTCCTGCCGAAAGTCGAAATCACGATGTGGGTGGACGACTTTCGGGTTGAGGAGGTGATCAAACGCGTGGTCGATGTGGCCCGAAGCGGACGCATGGGAGACGGCAAGATTATGGTCTTACCGCTCGACGGCTTTGCCGACATGTCCGCTCCGTGAAGTGACCAAGTGAGATTACCTCACAGTGAAGTTACCGCCCAGTGAAGATACCTCACCGTGAGATTACGGCTTGGGCTTGGGAGCCTCCTGGGGCGGGACAGAGTCCGACTTCCTAGACTCCGTGTAGTCCTTCCAATAGAGGTATTGAAGCGTTCCATGCGGAAGCCCTACCGCCGCCGGGTGGACTCCGATCCAGTTATCCCAATGAGTTTCTTGCTCCGGCTCAGGAATGACTTTCAACTCGATTTCTTTACCGCCACGCATCAGCGTGATTTTCACTTCGCGCCCTTCACTTTGGTTGATCGCGTTCTTCAGATCATCAAAAGTGGATAGTCGAATTCCCGCGGCGCGAAGCAAAATGTCGTAGACTTTCATGTCGGCCGCTTCAGCCGGCGAGTCCTTGATGACCGCTGTTGTCATCAGGCCTTCGTCCTCGTAGAGGTTCAGTTGCGAACGCAGGGCCTCATCAGGCGGTTCCACCTGAACGCCAATGCGGTAGGGCTTGGGAGGAGATGCCAAGGGCGACGCCGGAACCTCCAGCGACATCTTCTTGCCTTCGCGAACCAAGACCAAGTCGAGTACGGCCGCAGGGTCTTTCTCGATCGTCTCACGTAGTGCCGCCGCGCTGGTCACCGCTTCCTCATTCGCCTGGAGTAAAACGTCGCCCAACTGGAGACCCGACTTGCTTTCTTCTTCCTTCGCGACGTGCAGGACCACCAGGGCAGCCCGATCTTCCAGTCCCAAGTGCAATCGTAAAATCTCGTCCGTCAGTTTGGCAATTCGGCATTCTCCCAGTTTCAGGATCTCCGCCGGATGCCGTCTGCCATGGCCGTAGCTGCTCCACCAATACACATCGCCCGTAAGAATACCATGTTCGTTGCCATGTGAATGGCAGCTGCTGCAGTTAGTCGACGGATGTGCGAAGTCCCGAAGTCCCCATTCGTAATACTCTGCTTGATACGCTGCTTGATCGTACGCAGTCGTGCTCGCTGAATCGGCTTCTTGGCGTTCTCCCCCCTTCGATTCTGCCTCTGTCTGGCCGCACGCACTGCCGCCGGCCAAGCCCAAGGCGAATCCGAAAATTAACAGACAGCTAATGGGACACAATCGCATTGCACAGACTCCTTAGACTAGAACTTAGGGTAGTAAAAAAATTTGGTAGTCGTTAACTCAGGTCAGCGACAGGACGCTCAAGGTCAGCGGCGCCTACCGGGTTTCGAGAAAAACTACGGAACCAGCCGATGCTAGAACAGTTGACGACCGACATAACGGTACCGGATGTCATCCATCGGGATCGTATAGCGGCTGCCTTCGGACAATTTGACCGAGACCAACTTCCTGGCAGGCACCACTTGCCAGCCTGCTCGCGAAAAGAGTTGCTGCATGCGTTGGTTCACCCGCGGTGGATGCGCCTCGAGCCACTGAGCGTCAATTTCTGAACCGTCAAAGACAGGGGATAACTGTTTGCCACGGTCGTCCATCCATTCCACGTAGCCGACAATCCCGCCGGAAACCTCTGGCGCCGGATTCTCCTGACCAGCGCCGGGAGACTGTTCCGGAGTGCCCCCACCTATTTCCGGCCGGTTTTCCCCGGCTTCCGAAGAATCCCCGGAGGAATTCATTGTGACCATCGACGGGGCATTGCCGGCACCATAACCGAGTGCGAATGCCAATAGCACACAGGCCGCGACCCAAGCCGCGCCTGGCAACCATGAATTCCGCTCAGG
>JANQJJ010000095.1 GCA_028281725.1 Pirellulaceae bacterium
TCTGCACGAGTTGGGCTGGGAGCCGGCCGGCGAGTGCACGGATGCCGCCTTTCTGAGACGAGCCTATTTGGATCTGACCGGGTCACCTCCGACGGGCAGTGAAGTCCTCGATTTTATAGAAGACGCGTCACCGCACAAACGCACGCAACTGATCGACCGGTTGCTGGCAATGCCTGCGTGCGCGACTCACATGGCGAATACCTGGGCCGGTTGGATGCTGCCCGAGGAGAGTGGACCTCAATTGCAGCCAGGCAGAAACGGACTCCAAGTCTGGTTGCGAAATCGTTTTGCGGAGAACCTGCGCTACGACCGGCTGGTCTCGGATTTGCTCGTTGCGTCGGGGCCGGCACAAAGTGGTCCCACGGCTTTCTTCGTTTCCTTGGAGGGCAAACCGGAGAAGATTGCGGCCAAGACGGCTCGAGTTTTTATGGGCGTGCAACTCGACTGTGCCGAATGTCATGACCATCCGTTCGACGAATGGTCGCAGAAAGACTTTTGGGGATTTGCCGCCTACTTTGCTCAGTTGTCGACCGGCGGCAATCCAGCCAGGCCCGGTGCGGGCGAAATCTCCGATGCCACCGAGGGCGAAGTCACGCTGCCTGGCACGGACGAAGTCGTCGCTCCGAAGCCGCTAGTCAACACCGGATTCAGCGGCCTGGGCTCTGGTACGCGGCGGCAGCAATTGACTCTGTGGCTGACGGCGCGCGAAAACCCCTTCTTGGCGCAGGCTACGGTGAATCGAGTTTGGGCGCTGCTGTTTGGACGTGGCCTGATCGAACCGATCGACGATATGCGAACCCTCGAAATGGCGTCGCACCCCGAGCTGCTGCGCGAGCTGTCCGAGTATTTTGCGTCGACCGGCTACGATCTGCGCGATCTGATATCGACCCTAGCCAAAACACAGGCGTATCGCCGGGCGACGACTCACCTGAGCGGCGCTCCACCGGAAGATAGCTATGCGGTGATGTCCACCAAACCACTTACCGAAACGCAGCTGGTCGCTACGCTCGCCCAGGTCGCAAGGCAGATTGCAGGCGAAGAAAACGCTCAAAGTCAGGCTGCCCTGGCTACTCAATTGGGCAAGTTGCGAGGTGCCGCCAGTGAAGCCAAGCTGGGAATTGTCAGTGCGCTGGTCACGCTCCACGGAGAGGCCTTCGATGTGGTCTCCCGTGACGGTTCGAGCCGCTTGCTCAAAGCTCTGGAGGCACCCTATATGGACCAGCAAAAACAACTCAGGTGGTTGTTTCTCTCGACGCTCAGTCGTTTGCCTACGCCGGCCGAGAAGGCCGCGCTGTCAGATCTGGTGGGCGCGTCGTCTGGGGTGGACGACGGCAAGTCAGACGAAGACAAGTCCGAGACGTGGCAGTCGGATTTGTTGTGGGCGCTGGTCAATTCATCCGAGTTTGCAATGACCCCGTAATCAAAGCCTGTCGTCATGCCAAGTCATTCCCAATGGTTGCCTTCTCGGGTTCAAGTGAGTGCCTGGTGGCGCCGCGCGAGTTCACTACTGCTCAGCGTCGCGCTGTTGTGCGCGCTGACCGGCTGCCCCAAAAGTAATCCCGCTCCGGGCCGGTCGCAGGGCAAGGCCGAAGACAAACCGGCCGACGTGACGAGATCCCAGGCGGCTCCGGACGAGGACGGGCTCGCGAACGAGTCCCCTGCCGCTGAACCGCCCGGCGACGCGAGCCCGGCTGCCGATGCGGAACTAGTGGACAGACAAACCGCCAAGGACAGTGAGCCAGAATCCGACGTTCCTGAAGACCAACCATCGGAAGAGTCGCCGGAGGAGCTAAGCGGAAGCTGGACGACGCGGCGCTTGATCGCTCTTGGGCAGAAGGGGCCGACGGTGATTGATCTGTCGGTGAGCGTGGGGCGCAAAAGTTTGGAAGAAGCGACGGCGGAGGCGACCGCCGCCATTGCCGATGAGATACTCGGCGATTTGGAACAGCCGGTAACGTGGTCCAGCCTGCTGAACCAACCACTGGTCCAATCGGGCTGGCTCGGCAACTTGGTACCCGAGGAGGAGCAACGGGAACAGCTGATCAGCATGTACGACACCGAGCGTGACGAGGTGGTCGGCGCCGAGGAGTTGGGGCCTTTCCTCTCACGCGGTTTGGCACGAGACGCTCCACTGCAGATATCGGATATCGGCTCGGCTCCGGACGAGGACGTGAATGCCTCCCCCTGGGGCATGGCCGATCAGGACAATGACAATTCTCTCAGCGCCGACGAGATGTCGGCGTTTGCCTCCGTCGTCGGCCGGCTGGACTACAACGGCGATGCCATCGTGTCGGCTCAGGAATTGGAGCAGGCCGGGAGCATGTCGATGCAGAGCAACTCCATGTCACGCCAATCATTGCTGGAGAGATCCTCGTTGATGGTTGTCGAAGAAGTTCCCGAAGACGATGCCAAAGAAGCGGCCCGGATTACCCGGAAGCTGGCGTCAGCCCTACTGAGACACTACACGTTTCTTGAGAGCGTCCCCCGTGCCCAATGGCAGAATTGGTCTGACGATCAGTGGCAACGGCTGGACGTCAACGACGATCAAGTACTCAGTACGACCGAAATGATGGGGATTGTGTCGATGGAGCCCCACGCGCGGCTGCTTGTTCGGTTTCCTGCGTTGGGCGACGACGAATCGGACGTTACCGTCCGATCGCTGGCTGGTAGCCAGTCGCCGGGAAGCAGCTGGAACCAAAGCGAGCTGGGCGGTCAACTCATGGGCAACGGTTATGCGACGTTGGTCCGCGTCACCGACTCATTTTCTTCGCTGGGGCGTACCCAGTTGAGACAGCGGCTGAACATGGCGCTGAGCGACCCGCAGGTCAAAGCGTTCTTCACCAATCAACTGCAGCTGCAAGAGAATGCGTTTGATCTGCTGGATGTAGACGGAGACGAAACGCTCAGCGACGAGGAGTTCGCCAAGGCCTGGACTTGGCTGAGCGCGCGGCAAGGCACCCGGTTGCTCGCCCGCTGGATGCTGGCCGGCAAGCCTTGGTTTCAATTGGCCGACCGGGATGGCGACGGGCGCATGACCGAAATTGAACTGCAGCAACTGACCAAGTCCCTCCCCGGTTTCGATTCCAGCAACGATGGTCAATTGACACCCAATGAGCTGCCGCTGGTGGTCCGCATGGAGCTCAGACGGACCGACAATCGTCTTGACGCCGGGCCTCTGGGGTTGTTGGGCGCAGCACCTGCCGAGACCGCCGATGAGGACTGGTTTGGGGCGATGGATACGAACCAAGACGGCTTTATCAGCGGAGCTGAGTTCCTCGGTTCGGACGACGATTTCGCCGGAATAGATACCGATAAAGACGGCTTCGTCTCGCGTAGAGAGGTTTACGCTGGCAGTACTAGCTATTAAAGTAGTTTCCTGTTAATAGTCCGTATTGGTAGGCTCGTCCCACCTAAGAATTGCCAACCGCCCTTGCACCTCGGACTGTTTTCGATAGCTAGACTGTTTGTCGCAGGTGACTTTGCACTTAATGTGCGGGTTTCCACATGCCGTAAGGCGTGTTACCTTACCGCCTGAACTTGCATCGGATTTCGCGCCCTTAAGGTCCTAATTGCAGTTACAGGCCCGGTTGTTTCTTGTGGTATCCAAGGTGAGACATTGAATGACTATTTCTTTATTGGTTGCTGACGATCATCAGGTCGTAAGGCTTGGTCTTCGAAACGTGCTAGAGGGCTCGGGGATCAAAGTTGCGGCAGAGGCGACTTGCGGAACAGAGGTTTTGGAGAAGCTGGCCGCCAGCAAGCCGACCATCGTTTTGCTCGACGTTCGCATGTCTGGCGGTGATGGGTTGCACGTTCTTGGGCGAATCAAACTCGACTACCCCGAATTGCCGGTTGTCCTTTTCTCAACCTATGACAATCCGACCTATGTGGCGCGGGCAGTCGCCTTAGGAGCCTCCGGCTACGTTCTGAAGAATGACTCGCGAGATCGTCTGATCGATGCCATCCAAACGGCGGCCCGCGGTGAGTCTGCCTGGACACGTGAGGAACTCCGCCGGGTAACCGGAGCCCTGGCAACACCTCGAGTCGTCTCCGACGTGGAAGTTCCGCTCACCCAACGTGAGAGCGAAGTCCTGAGGCAGCTTGCCAACGGACTGACCAACAAAGAAATCGCGCTCGCTCTGGGCATCAGCTATGAGACCGTGAAAGAGCATGTGCAACACATTTTGCGGAAGATTGGCGTTTCCGATCGTACCCAAGCAGCCGTCTGGGCAGTACGCAAGGGGTTGGTCTAGGAGCTCCGGCCGCACCACCGAAGCCGCATGAAGCGCTTTTGACTTTTCTCATTCTGCCCCCTTGTCCTCCAGCTCGAGCGTCTCGCGTTCGACACCCCCGCTGCGCGCACCGGCGACGGTGGTTTGGCTCCCTGCGCGTCTGCTTGGTTTCAAAGGTGTCTCCTGCCAAGACCGGTCCGGATGTGCTACTTTATGGGCTCGGCCGACACCCAGACTTGTCCATAAGGCCGAGCCGTTGCCAGCCAGCTAGCCTGCGCGAAGCAGGCCCAGAGACCACCTTCATTCAGAAAGGCACGCGTTACCGATGGGCCAACCCATGGATATCAGCGTCAAGAGTGTCACCAATAGCACGCGCCACTTCGACTATCGCCAACCGATGAAGTTTGGCGGCCGGGTGGTTGAAGACGTCTGCGTTTTACGAACGGAGGTTGCCGTTACGCTCAAAGGCAGTCGCAAGAAGATTAAGGGCATCGGCGAAATGACCATGGGAAATGCTTGGGCTTGGCCCAGCAAGATCCCCGGAAAAGTAACGCTTAAACTGTTGCTTGAACTGGCCAATCGCTTAGCGGTCCGTACCGAGGCAGCTTCGCTCTCCGGCGATCCACTTCAAATCACTCATCGTACCAGTGCCCTGCGGGACGCGGTCACGGAGGAACTCGTCGAGGAGTTCAAGATTACCGAGCAGATTCCCAAGCTTGCAGCGATGTTGGCCGCTAGTCCGCTCGAGGCTGCCATCCACGACGCATTCGGCCGGGTGCTGGGTAAGAACAGCTTCGATTGCATGACTGAAGAGTACTTGAACGAAGATCTGGGGGCTTACTTGGGCGAGGATTTCGCCGGGAAGTTTCCTAGCGATTATTTTTCCTCCAAACCCAAAGCCACGATGCCGCTGTATCATCTGGTCGGCGCCCTTGATCCGCTCAGCGATGCCGATCTGAAGACGCGGCTGGACGATGGCTGGCCGGAAACCCTGGAGCAGTGGCTGCAGTCCGATGGAATCACTCACCTGAAGATCAAACTCGACGGCAATAACGTCGATTGGGATGTAGGTCGCATCGTCGAGGTCACTCGCATCTGCGAGATCGTGGCTCCGGAACGCAACTGGAAGCTGTCCTTTGATTTCAACGAGCAGTGTCCCAACGAAGACTACGTATTAGATTTGCTTGAGCGCATCGAACGACTTAGCAAACTGTCGTTTGACCGCCTGCAGTACATTGAACAGCCGACGCCGCGCGATTTGAAGCAGAGAACCGAGATGACAGTTCACCGGATCGCGCGTATTCGACCGGTGGTGATCGACGAATCGCTGACCGATGCAGAAAGCCTCAAGCTGGCCCGGCAACGTGGTTACACGGGACTGGCACTCAAGGCATGCAAAGGCCAGTCGGAGTGCCTGCTGATGGGGGCTGCCGGAGCGGAGTACGACATGTTTACTTGCGTCCAAGACCTCACCTGCATTGGAGGTTCGTTCTTGCATTCGGCCAGCCTGGCCAGCCGCCTTCCCAGGGTAGCTGCAATCG
>JANQJJ010000386.1 GCA_028281725.1 Pirellulaceae bacterium
TCTGGGGATGAATCGTTGATTCTAGCAAAAACAGCCGGTACCGTTGCGTGGGCGCTGCGGTGGGCTGGAACCGCCATGCCGCTTGTCTCCAACTGGCAATGGTCGCACGACGAATCTGGCCCCTTCCAGTCGCATTGTGACGGACCTCGCCGCAGTGCCCGGTTTTACTCCCGGGACGTTGGGGCCCCGGAGGGAAGCACCCTCTGGGGCTACCGGTGGTTTGGCTGCAGCTGGTGTAGCCCGATTGGGGAACGAACATCGGGCCCCCGAACCCATCCTGGGCAGGACTCATGACGCAACCAGGAAGAGGACGACAAGCGGCAAATCCCATGTAAACGGATTGATCGCGCCCACCGTTCGTCTTTCGCAATTCTTTGATTCTTACCCAGGCGCTCGACGATACCTAAAGTCGTGACGCGAATGCCAGCATAACCAAGCTCTGTAGATCCAGGTCGTCGGAACTGTCGGCAAGACAGGTAGATAGCCCCGCAACCGCTCCACCGCCTTCCCAACTGGGAATGACGCCACCGGACCGGATCGAACGAGCCACTTGCGTTTTTCGCGGCGCCAAGTCGTTCCCGCAACCCCTTGTGACGCAGAGATTCCATGTCCGACTTTAATGATCACCTGGACGAACCCAATGAAGTTCAGGCCGAAGAGCTCCGGGTGAGTCGACGCAGGCGCAAGGCAGACAGCGTGCAACCGCAGTCTCCTCTGGAAACATACCTTCGCGAGATCAACGAAACGGCCCTGCTCAGGGCCGAAGAAGAGCGCGAGCTGGCACGTCAGATTTCCGGCGGCGATGTACGCGCACGCGATCACATGGTGCGGGCCAACCTGCGATTGGTCGTCAATATCGCTCGTGGCTACGTGGGCAAGGGGTTGGGCCTGCAGGACCTGATTGAGGAAGGCAACCTGGGCTTGTTGCGTGCGGTGGAAGGGTTTGATCCCGAGGTGGGTACCCGCTTCAGTACCTACGCAAGCTATTGGATCAAGCAATCGATCAAACGCGCCCTGATCAATTCAGCCAAGACAATTCGAATTCCCGCCTACATGGTGGAACTGCTCAGCAAGTGGCGCCGAGCCTCAGCGCGACTTACCGAAGAGCTGGGGCGATCTCCTACCCAGGAGGAAGTCGGACGCATCTTGGGTTTGCCGCGCAAAAAGCTGCCGATCATCAAGAAGGCTATCCAGATCTACAACAGCACGCCTCAAAGTGATCAAACAGACGCCGGTTGGTCGCTAGGCGAAATGGTCATGGACGAAAGACTCAAGGCGCCAGACGAGGAGTTGCTCGATCACGACGTACTCAGCACGGTCCTCGAACTACTCGAGAACCTCGACATCCGCGAAGCCACAGTGTTGCGGATGCGATTTGGTTTGGGCGACACGCAATCCCATACGTTAAAAGAAATTGGCAGCGAATTGGGACTCACACGAGAGAGGGTACGTCAGATCGAAACCGAAGCCCTCGCCAAGTTAGCCGACGGCCTACGCGATCCCAAGGAGCGAGCCGGCTTGGCCTAGCCACACTCCCATCCGTGAGATGCCAGTCCCAACAGGATGAAAGGGGCCATCTAATGGCGAATGTGGTGCCCGCAGTGCAGTCGAGGAAGCCGAACCGGGGGGAAGGCTTTCTCGGCTGCTGGGCTTAACGGCTGCCGGAGTGCGGTTTGTCGGGCGGCAAAAGCGGTTCAGGTGGTAAAAACGCCGGTTTTGCGTCAGCCGCGACTCAATCAAGACTTTTGCTCGTAGAGCCTTTGATAAAGTGCTGCGTGCGAGCAAACCATCTGCTCCAGCGAGAACTCTGTTTCGGCCCGCTGGCGAGCTTGGCGACTCATCGCTTCCCACCGCTCGGGAGATCGGAGCAACATATTGGTTTGCCGAGTCAGCGTGCCAACGTCGCCCAGGGGATAGAGGATGCCCGTCTGATCGTTGACGACTAGATCTCGATTGCCGGGTATATCCGTAGCGATCACCGGAATCCCAAGCGACATGGCTTCCAGAATTGTATTGCTCTGGCCTTCATACAGGCTGCCGTTCCAGAGGATGTCGAATCCCGACATCAATTCGGCCGCGTCCTGTCGATGGCCGACTAGCCGGACCGCTTCCTGAGCGCCGGCCCGATCACGAAACTGGAGTAGTTGTTCTCGCTCCGGGCCATCGCCGAAGATCACCAGCCACACGTCACCATAGGCAACGTTGACCGATTCGCCCGCCCAGATCAGATCGCGATAGCCCTTCTGCTTCCACAGCCGGCCAACCGCTCCAATCACCTTCCCGCGTGGCTCAATGCCGAGTCGCCGGCATAACTGCTCGCGCGAGATCTTCGGCGCGCCGCTGGGGACTACCGCATTCGGAATCACCGTGAAGTCAGACGTTGCCATGCCGCGTCGCGAGTAGAACTCGGAAACGGCGGTGGTATTGGTGACCACGGTGTCGGTGATTCGCCGCAGGCGCCGGTCGATGGCATCATGCCACCAGCTTTTCCATGGATCGACACATCGCTCACCGGCGATGATCACCGGAACTTTGCTGCGATAGGCCGCCCACCTCCCGTAGCTGTTGGCCGCGAATAGCCAAGTATGGACGACATGCGGTGCGATCTCTCGTAGCTTCCTGGTCAGTCGCCAGTAGGCTCTCGGGTCCACCTTGGCCCGTTTCCCAATCAGATGCACGTGCACGCCGTGAGACCTGAGTTGCTGCTCCAGCGGGCCGGTATGCGTCAACACGATGACGTGCGACTCAAAGCGATCTCGATCGAGGTGTTGTGCGAGTAACGATAGCTGCTTTTCGGCACCCCCCTGATCCAAAGTGGGAATAATCTGGCAAACTCTAAGTCGCATCGAGATGAGTGGGTGCTAGGGAAAACTTTCTGGACATGCCAATTCGCGAGGTTTCGACTCAGTGGCTGCATTTCTCATTGAGCAGCCCCAAGAACCTGCGCCAGGCCTGAGCGCCGCCTTCATCGGCCACCAGGCGGTTTTGGAGTTCCGACATGGCGCCCGCAAGGGTTGGCGGTCTATCCAACCACTCCGTCATCTGATCTCTCAAAGATTGTGTCTCGCCGCACAGGAACGTCAACTGATCCGCCTGTTCACCGAGCAGATGCCGCGCCTCCTCCGAGCTGCTAACCAGTACCGGAATAGAGCTGGCGATACAAGTCGGCAATGCCCACCTGAGGCCCTTGTTGGCTGCCGGAAAGACGCACAGATCCGCGGCTTGGAGGATCTCCTGATAATCGGTGAATATACCCGGCATAGCGATCAGGCGGTGGAGTCCGTCGTGGCGGAGAGACTCATAGATCCGTGGCCGCTGAGGCCCGTCTCCCAGGATCCACAGTCGCAACTGCCGGTGCTTCTCCACCAGCGGTCCCATGGCGCGGACCAGCAAATCCACTCCCCATTGACGATCCAACTCGCCTGGACAAACAACGACACGATCCGTCGACTTGGCAAATAGGTCATGATTGACACTCGCCAGGACCTGTCGCGCCTTCCGTCTGGCATCCACACTGCGATCAACGGGCTTGGGTTGGTGCCGAAGTCGGATAATGGCTTGCCGGTTGATGCCAATCGCCAGCAGCTGCTTGTGGGCCAAGGCCGTTGGCGCGATGACGGCGGACGCCTTGCGGCAGACCTCCGCCGTTTTTGCCGATGGCTGCCACTGGTCGAGTTGCTTGTCGGACAATTCGAGCGGATCAAATCGTACAACCACCGGCGGGTCGTCCACTCCCGATACTTGACTGAGCAGAGCGCTGGCTTCGATATCGGGCGCATCGCAGTAGATTAGATCGTACTTGGAACTCTCTCGAGCGAGCCAATCAGATAACATGCGGATGTACTTGCCCGTGCGCAAGGCCAGCGAGGGACCTGGATCAATACGGTAGACCGGGATTTCGCCACACATCACTTGCCGCGGCCAGGAAGGATGCCAGCGCGGTGTCAAGACGCCGGGTCTTGCTCCCCACTGTTGCAACTGCTGAGCCCAGTCGAGCAGCCGCAACGTGCGGTCGGTCGTAACTGGCCAGAAGTGGCGAGTGATGATAAGAACTCGCCTGTCTTTGCACATACTGGTTTCTCAAAGCGATCAAACGGTCTCGGCTTCAATCTCGCTCGGCTCCAGCACGGCCAGATAGGGTAAGTTGCGATAGAGGTCTTGATAGTCCAGTCCATATCCAACTACAAATTCATCTGGAATGCGGAAGGCAACAAAATCGGGTGTCAAAGCGACTTGTTGCCGGCCTTCCTTGTGCAGCAGAACAGCGCTGGAGACACTGTTGGGATCCATCTCCCCGACACACTCCACGACGCGTTGCAACGTCTTACCGGTGTCAAATATATCGTCGACGACCAATACGTCTCGACCGGTGACATCCAACATCATGTCGTCACGAATCCATAGCTGGCCTGGTTCCGTGTGTCCCCGATAACTACTAGCCTGGATCAGGCTGACACGTACCGGCATGTTCAGTTGGCGAATGAGATCTGCCAACAAGACGAGGCTGCCGGTCATCACCGCCACGATGGTCAGAGGATTACCGCCATACCGCCGCGTGATGGCCTGGGCCATTTCGTCCACACCACCGCGCAATTGGCTTTCACTGAGAAGTGTCTTCACTGCTATGAGTTCCCTGGCTTCCGTTCATCCAATAGGCCCTTAATTTAGCGAATCACTCCTCGGGTGGCGACCACTGTCCACCGGAGATCTTTGGTCTCAGGCGAATTGGTCGCGGCCAGCTCACGGCACCTCGGGTAAATTGAACAAGTTCAGGGGATTCTGCGGCCTGCTGGCCTTTGGCGTCGGGATCGTCATCTTCAGAGAAGTCGCAGGTGGCTGGGCCTGAAGCGACCGGCGGCTGGTGACCGCCTGCTGGGCTGCATCGCCGGCCATGGGCATGGCCTGCGGGACGCCTTCGGCCCTGGGCAGCTGGGGTTTGGTGAGTATCGACGTCATGCGTGTTGGCGAAGCGGCCGGAGGACTGCCCAGGGACAATTCCGCCTGCGACCCGCTGCGTCGATGCGACAGGTCGGAGTCGGCCAGTGGGGAGGCAGGCAGATTCGGCGGTAACCCCGAGGCCCCATCGTCCACGGCGGGAGCGAGTGCCGGAGCGTCGACAACCGGAGGCGTGCCAACGGCGCTTTCTTCCGTCACCGTTGCCGGCGGCAACTGATCCGACGGTGCCACTTCGATCGGTTGATCTTCGATCATCTGGAGCTGGTCGCGCAATTGCATCTCTCGTTCGCTGAGTCCGTATTCTAGAATGGCCTCTCCCAGGCTTCCGCCGAGCGTGTCCGCCCGAATCGGCCCTGGATCCACCCACAGGCCCTCCGCGTCGACCTGCATCGTGCCCAGGTCCAAGTCCAAGTTGCGTCTTAGTGCTTCGTAGTTGACGTAAATGCCAATCAACTGACTTTGCGTCGCCAGCAAGGCGTTCAGGGCCGTCACCGCATCACGGGCCGCGGTCGGGCCGGAGACTTGCCCGAGCGTTTCATTGATCTGCCGCAAGTCTTCATTGATGCTGATCTGTTCGGCCGCCGTCTGGACGGCATACCGCTGGATTTCGAACGACAGCTGGTTCTGGCGAATCGTTCTCAGCGTACTCCGCATGGTGGTCCAGACACCGTCCTCAAATTGATAGTACGACCTTTTGGAACGCTGATACTCGATCAGCACTTGGCGGTAGTTGTTGCGTTCCTGCAAACGCGTAATGGGAGCGTCCCAGGTCAAACCAACGCGCAGTCGTCCGGTCGCGGCTCGCAGCGCCAGCGGATTGTCGCCCACATTCTGCACGTCTCCGCTAAAGGTCAGATCGAGGAAACTCTCGAGATCATCCGCAACCACCTCGATGGCTCGCCAGCTGTTAACTAGAGCAGCTCGGTTGTTCAACCAGTCGCGGCGACTGTTCCGCGCGATCTCGAGAGCGTCCCGTGGCTCGATGTCAATCTCCGGTAGCAGGGCTGCCTCGGTCCTGGAACGAGCTTGAATCAACTGAATCGCCAGCACATCTTCGCTCAGTAGCGCGATCAGATCCTGTGCCCCAAGAATCACCGACTCACTGATTTCCGAGAACCTGGCACGGTCATCGGCGAACTGGTCGAGATTGCTTAAAACGTTGCCGATGGTGCTGGCGAGGCGGTCAAAAACCTCCTGTTGCTTCTTGAACTTCGCCTCAAATCGATCGAGTTCCTTACTCAGTTCAACCGGCAACTCCTCCAGGCCGTCTCCATTGAGGAACGACGTATTGAGCGTGCCGGTGGGCAACAGGCTGCAAACCATCCCTTTTTCGCGGTTGGAGATTTCCAGCAGACGATTCAGCTGACGCCGCCGCGTTGGAACGGCTTGGCGCAATAGCTCCACATCGGCGCGAATATTGGGAATGTCCTGCTCGACAATCTTCCGTTGCAGTCGCTGCAGCGGCTGGAGCTCCGAGCGAAGCGCTGCCAGCGCTTCAGCCAGTTGGGGACTAGCCGCGATGGCGCGAAATGCCTCGCCGGTGTCTGGATCGCGATCGACCCGACTGAGGTCGAGGATGTGCGAGTTGTCGTCCCCGACCGAGGCTCGGAACAGAGCCAACTCGGCGCGCCGGTCCCGCAGGTCCTGAGAAACCAGTTTGAAGCGGTCCAGCAAGGGATCTCGGATCTCAACGCACAGGTAGGGCGGCAAGCCCAAAGTCGCCTTGAATCCGTCGAGCGTCTGTTCGTAGGCCACCTGCAGCTGAAGCAAGCTGGTCTGAAAATTGAAAAGGTCCTGTTGAGCCTGAGCTACCTGCAATTGCTGACTCGGGATTTCGTTCTGCGATTCCGGGATGGTTAGGAGCAGCTCTCGATAGTTGTCTCGCAGTTGCAACAAGACGTCCGTCAACTGAGCGACCGTTTCCTGCTGGTTGGAGATTTGCAGTTGATCTTGGAGCAGACCGAGATAACCGTTGGCTCCCGGCACAGCGCCGCCACCGAGACCTCCCACGCCACCACCGCCACCGCCAAGTGTTCCAAAGCCGCCGCCGAGTCCGGTAAAGCCGCCAAAACCGGCGCCGCCAAAAATGCCTCCACGTCGCTGAGGCCTGGTGTCGATGTTTCGCCCCGTTGCCACCTGCATATAGAAAGACCTACGAAATCTTTCGAATGCTCGGACATTGGCCAACAAAGTTCGTTCGGCCAGTGTCAAACGCTCGAGGACGACATCCCGGCCGCCTTGGCGCAGTAGCGGTTGAACGAGGGCAAAATCCAGCACGGTGGAGGACGACTGGTCGTTGGGTCCGGCCAATTGCCAAGTGAGCGAGTTGGCCAACCCGACCACCAGATCGGCGCCGGTGGCAAACCTCTTTTGCATAGAAAACGGTCTGCGTCCCCGACTCGCCGGACCCGTCGTCAACAGACCGCTGCTGTCGGTGCCGTTGTTGCGCCGGGGGCCATCGGCCGTGTAAGTCGACTGCCAACCACCGAAGAACTGCGAATCGAGCAAGAATCGCTCGCTACTGACGTCCAGCGCCGATAGGTACATCTCTTCCAAGGCAGATTGATAAGCGGGTGAATGCAGCAGCGCTGTCCTGACCGCGTCGTTCAAATCCAATACCAAGACACCACGTTCGTCCAACGGTAAGTAGTTCCACCACTCGGGATTCTCGACGATATTCGTCCGGCCGTTGCCCTCCCACAGCGGATAGCCTTTCTTGCCATCTACCAGTCGCATGAAACGATTCGCTTGCGGATCGTCCTCAGGCATCGGAGGACGGTCCGGATTGAACGGATCAAACATTCGGCTGCGCGCGTCAATCTCGATCCGATACGGCCTGACGCCCGTTTCACAGCTCTGCCCCACCTTTTCGTCCAACAGATAATAGGCTTCCCTGTCCGTCTTGAACCGGTACTGATGGCGCGTACAACCACTCAGCAGGCCAGTCGACAGAGCCGCGATGACGCCACAGACCCCCATGGCGCTGCGAAGCTTCCGGGAAATGGACCGACGTTTTGAGTCACCTGGACGTTCCATGCACAGCATCCTTGCTGATATCTGTTCGTTCTCTGGGTAGGTCATTGCCGGCCGAACCGCCGAAGGCGCCGCCGCCAGTCGTTAGGAAAGGTGGCATCTCAGTGGTTCGGTATGTGACGGTTCCCCGCTTGATTCCATTTCGCCCGCCCATACCATTTGTCCGGCCTGACGCATTTAACCCAATTATCCAGGTGCCCCCACATTTATCGCCGACGTAGGCACTACCCAAAGGGGGGTGGCGGTTTGGAGTTAACTTGAAAAGAACCCTGAAATGGTACATATCCAGGCCAATTGCAAGTAAGATAGGGACTCGCGACCGCGCCGCCAGCGACCCCCTTTCGCCTGGTTCGATTGTTTGCGTAATCCCTTCAGCTTATCTGCACCTCCTGTTCGGGAATCAAGTCTGCCATGGGTTTGGGTGGTATTGTCATTCTGCTTCTCCTGATCGTTTCACTGATCGTATTCATTTATGTGATCGTGATTACCGCACGCGGTTGGGGAGTTCTGCACACGATTCTGCTCTGCACTTTGTTTATTGAGTGCTGGGTCTTCATGATCTTTGCTGCCGGCGTTCATTACCATCGCGTCCGGTTCACCGAGCGTGCGCATAAAGCTCGGCTTGACGCTGAACAAGCGGAGGCGCAGACCGAACAATTACTTTGGGGTGGTGACCTCACCGCCGAGGTGCCCGATGCAGTCGTACCATTGAAAGGACTGGTACGGCGAACGACGGCAGACCGAGGACGCGTCTGGCGAGCCTTGACTTATGTCCAGCCGAATGGCGATGCGTACCAACTAGAAATGCTTGCGAATGATCAGGACACTATCGTAGATCCACTCGATGCGGCTGCACCCGCGGCGGTAACCAGTAGTGAGAGCCTGCCGGTCGATTTGGTCGTCTACGCCTTTTCGGAAGAAGTTGACGAGGAGGGGCGTCCCATTCCCAAGTTCTATCTCGGCGAGTTTACGGTAACACAGAGCCAGGATGGACAGGTGAATCTGAAGCCGACCCTCCAGCTGCGAAAGGTGCAGGCCGATTTCATTGCGGCGGGCAACGCCACCAGTTGGACGCTCTATGAGCTATTACCAACCGACAGCCACACCGCATTTGCCGCTCCTGGCTCTCAACCGTCAGACAAGCAGCTTTTTGGGCGGATGGATGAGGAAATGATTGGTGCGTTGCTCGCGGATTTGCCCGAAGATAGCCGCGACGAATTGCTAGAGGCCTATTTGCGCGATGGCCAACCGGTGCAGGGAGACGATCCGGCAGCTCCCCCCGAGAGCATTTGGTATCAAGTCAATGTACTGAAGACTTTTGAGAGAGACGTCGACAGCACGGAAAAGTCAAACGCGACCGTCGGCGGCTATTTCGACTTGATTGGCCGCAGTGTCGATTCTCGCCTGCAACGTGACGATGGCAAGCCGGTCCAATTGACACCCGACATGAAGGACAAACCGATTATTCTGCTTGAGGAGGTTGCTCGAACTCTCCGCGACAGTGGCAATGTCGAGTTGGGTCAGCGCTTCCGGGTGCGGCCCTTGAACGACTACGAGGAAGCCTTCAACAAGAACTTTGTGCGTAGCCACGAGCTGAGTGAACGTATCGAACTGTTCAAACGTGATTCGGCGGAAATTCAAAAGGCCAATCAGGCGGGACAGTCAATGATCAGCTTCCGTCAGGTCGAAGCTCAACAGCTGCAAGCCGACTTGGACAGCTATCAGAAGGAAGTCACCGTTCTGCGCGACTCGGCTGCGAAAGCCGAGAAGCAGTTAGCAGAGTTGAAGACCGAGCTCGGCCGCCTCTTTCTCAGCGTTCAAGCCAGCCGAAGTCAGCTCACCGCCGGCGCCGTCCGAACGACCGCCTCCGCGCGGTAGCGGCTGGCCAGAAACCAGAAAAGTGGGTCTGCCCCTCTCCGGCCGTTCGCTTTTCCGATGGTTCAGGACGGTCTCCAAGGCTCAAGAATCATTCTGTTCTGGTTCCGGCGGCTCCGAACCGTCATCCGATTCTTGCCTGGGAACATGAGTGCGAAGCAGGTGGGAAATGGTCTTTAGCGCCGAGGTCGTGTCCGACGCCAATCGGCTGCCTTCTTGTGTCAGGCTGCGGTCCAGCAGTGCCAACATGCGACCGTAGCTACGACCCGCCGTTTCTACCTGACTGGTGGTTTCGGTCAGAATACTCGGCCGCGCCGCATCACGCTGCCTATCGACCAGATCGGTTAGCGAGCCGACCAGTAAATCCGTCCTTTCTGCCAGTCGACCATAAACGCGTTTTCCGGCAGCCAAAGAGGCCAACAGCACCTGTTGATCTGTCGGCGAGATTTCTGCGGCAGTCATTGGCGTCTGTTCGGGGACTGCCTGCCGAGAGCCCTCTGGTCCCAACTGCCACCAGAGCAAAATCAGCACCAGTGCGGCGGCAACCGCCATACCAACTCTCCAGCGCGAGGCAGCCCGAGGTGCGTCTCGCCGGTCGACCGCGGGTGCCACGGGAAGCGATAAATCGGGTAGCTCCGCCTCGCGTTCAGCCCACGGCTCGGCATCGTCGCGTAGCCGCTGGATAAGCCGGCGCGAATTAGTCTCCAAGGCACGTAGCTCTGGATCTTGATCAAGGAGCCGGCAAACCCACCGCGGTAATTCGCGACCGGTATCCGTGGAGGAACTGATCAACCATCTAGCAATGAACCGTCTCATGCCGCATCCCCATTGTGCTTGGTACTGCGCTGCGAATCGCTGCCAGAACCTGGTACGTCTTCACCGGGCACCTCAAGATCGATGAACTTCAACATGTGAGGTTGCAGAGCCGCTCTGGATCGATGAAGCAATACCCGAACGCCAATCGTTGTCTTTCTCAGGACCTGTGCCACCTCCTTTACGGCAAGCCCTTCAGAATATCTTAGCCAAAGTACAGAGAACTGGGACTCCGAAAGCACTTCGCGAGCCGTCGACCAGATGTTGTCCGCCTGTTCCGACCGAACGAACATTTCTTGGACGTCGGACCGATCATCCTGGATGCGTTCCGGGACCTGTTCCAGCTCGGCCAACGGCTTGCGGCGGCGCAGGCAATCGGTGCCAACTCGTGCGGCGATCGTATACAGCCACGTGGTGAACTGATACCGTGGATCATACCGCTCGATACGCTGCCAAGCCTTGATCAGTGCGTCTTGGGCAACGTCTTCGGCATCGCTGCGATGGCCGGAGAGTCGTTTTTCAAGAAATCGGACTAGCCGCGGGCGATATCGGCGAGTCAATTCAGTAAAAGCCGCAGCGCATCCAGACTGAGCACGACGCGCCAGCTGTTCGGCCGGCATTTCGGTCAGTTCTCCGATGGCTGCGACTCCTGCGAGGTCTGGTTGATCACGAGTTCCCGCTGGCCCGCCACCCTGCTGGCTGGGGAATCGCGTCACAGTGGCAAGTCGGCCTCTTCGAGTAGTTTCAGAACGATCTCCTCGGGCACGTCCACCCGAAGGCTAACCTGAGTGCCATCGCGGTCAATTGCAAGTCCCTTCAGTAGCTCCAGGGCTTTTTGGGCATCTTGATCATCCACGATTTGCGATTCCGCCAAAGACACCATGGCCGACAATCCTTGCAACAATTGCTGAATCTGCTCGGCCCGTTTCTCCTCTTTGGTGCCTAGAGACAGCTCAACGGCCAGCCCCTTGTCGTCGACTCCCGAGACCGTCAGCGAAACGCTCGTCAACAACTTGACAACGTTCGCCGGTGGCTCCCCTTCATCGAGCTGATCCAGAGGCAGCTCAAGCACTTGAACGCTGGCAAACGTCCCGGCTGGAACCCCCAGGCTGATCTCTTTCTGAGCACCCTGGCTGTCTCCGCTGAGCCCATCCAACATCGCGATGACGTCCTGACGATTGGGAGCGGCAACGACACGATGCATTCCACTTGCATCTTTGTAGATTGCTCCAAATCCGTGCATACCTCCGTCCGACATGGAGTGAATCGTATGGCCTCCATGCTCCGAAGAATCGTATCCCGGAAGAGCCAGCAGCAAGCCCTCCAGATTTCCAGTGGTTTGCCCAAGCTGGAGAACCAGACGCAGGCTCTCTTCGGGATCATCATAGCTGGAGCCAACAATGGTCACACCGTGGAGTTCTTCAAACGGGTCAAATCCCAGAGCCTCCTCCACTTGCTCCAACCCTCCGCCAGTTCCCTGCTCGACCTCCTGCTGAGCCATACGCTTCACGGAGTCCAGCAGTCGGCCGCCCAACCGAGTCTGCCGAAACTTGTCCAAATCGACTTGCACAACAAATTTTGCCTCGGCAGGTACGCTCAGTTTGTCTTCTGCACGCGCCGCAAGAGGAGCGAGGCCAATCCAAAGTAGCGCCAGCAATTGCACCGATTTCCACATTTCCAAAGGTCCTCTCGTGTGTTCCCGAGTCTAAAACGGCCAGCGTGCCAATCCAAGATAACTGCCTCTTTTACGTCTGCCGGTCGAAAAGCGTTACAAGTTTCTCTCGGTTTTCCGGGCCGTCAGTTTGGAAGCCCGCGCTTTTCACTACTTTGGTCTGCCAAAATCAGGTGTTTTGGGCTTCTCTTTGAATGGCCTTCCTCTTCGATGCGAAGGTGCCAAGCAGTGCGGGAAGAAAGATCAGGTCGCAGAATAGGGCCGCCGCGATTGTCAGCGTGCCCATGACTCCAAAAATGTGATGGTCACGGGCGTCACTGAAGGTTACCACGGAGAAACCCGCCACCAGAACGAGAGTGGTCATGATCAAAGCGGTTCCGACACCTGTAAATGCGCGCTCGATAGCCACGTCGTCGTTGTCGGTGCGATGCTGTTCTTCCCGAAACCTCGTAAGGAAGTGAATCGTGTCGTCCACGGCAATCCCTAGACACACGGTAAAGTTGCACACCATCACCACTTCCAGGTTGTAACCGGCAACGACTAGGTAGGCCCCGGTAAAGGCCAGAGGAAAGAGATTGGGAATAATGGAAATCAAACCCAATCGAATCGAACGATAGACGATGGCCAATACGATCAAGATAATCACCGATGCCGTGCCCAAGCTGGATGCCAGATCGACCACGATCTGAAACAGATTCCGCCAGCGCCAAACCGGTGCACCGGTCAGCTGGAACTCGAAGCCGGGATGCTCCCTCTGGATCGCTTCCAATCCCGACTCGATGCGTTCGAAGACCGGACCGTAGCGTGCCATACCGAGATCTTGAACGCGAAACGTCACCACCGCTTCTTGCCTCTCCGGGGTGTAAAACGCTCTTTTCAGCGGAGGCGGCAACAACTCCAGCAACGTCATCCGCTCCTCGGGCGGTCCACTGCCGGGTTGAGCATCGATCAAGTTGCGAATCGACAGGGGATGACTAACCATCGGCTCGCTTCGCAACAGATCATCGGTAGCCACCACCACTTCCAGGATCTTTGCCGAGCCGGCCGGGATTTCCTTGGCCCAGCTAATTTGGACCCGCGCGAACTCCAGGCCACCCAACGCACGATCGACGTGGGCCATCGCTTGCGTCGCCTCGGCTTTTTGCGGCAGACCATCAGAGAGTCGCCGATCCGGAGACAACGTCAGTGCCACGGCACCAAAGACCAGCGTCGCGATAATGCCGGCCAGGCCGATTCCCACACGATGCCTCAGAACGACTGAGATCAAACCACCGACGCGTCCCAAGTTCTGATCGATTAGACTCCTTTCGTGACCGACATGGACGTTGCGGCCTAGCCAAGAAGAACAGGCCAGCGGGATCAGCGTCACGACCGCAACGAAGCACATCAGCACGCCGATCATGCAACATAGGCCGAACTGTTGTACCCACAGGGAGTCCGCGAGCATCAGCGATCCAAAGCCGATGGCCGTTGTCAGTGACGTTAAGAAACATGCCAGCCCGACCTGCCGCAGTGCGGTCGGCGCGGCGTCGGAGTGGTGCATTCCCGCGGCCCGCAACGTGCGAATCTGTACCATCAAATGGACGCCGTCGGTCAGTGCTACCAGGCTAACCAGGATGGGCAAGATCACATCGATGAGCGGATTATCGTCATAGCCAAAAAAGCGTACGATGCCGAGCGTCCAAAAGACTCCGGTCACGGGAGCAAGCGCGACGATAATGACCGCGCGGATGCCGCGAAACAGTACGGTGGTTACGACCAGGATCATTCCGTAGCCGATCAACTGAAACTTCAGCTGATTCGCCTCGTGCGACGCGACCGCCGCGATTTGAGACGGCACACGTCCGGTCACCCGAAACGTCAAATCGACTTGCGGAAACTGAGCGGCCGTCTCTTCGGCGGTGCGTCTAAGCAGACCGGTTGCCGCGTCGTCGTCCAGGATGTGATAGTAGTTGTAGTCGACCAGCAGCAGCAGGGTCTGGGTGTCGTCGCTCAGCAGCTGGCCGCCGACCAACGGATGCCGCAGTGCCTTTTCCTTGGCGGCAGCAAAACGAGACTCCGAGGCGGACGAGCGCGGCAAGAGCGGTTCAGGCAGGCCGAAAATGTTCAGGATCGGCACTCGGTCCATCCACAGAATACTGCGGACCGCGTCGAGCGATTCCAAATCCTCGACGACCTGCCGCATTGCAGCCGCCCCTTCCGACGTGAAGAAGTCGGGCGACTGGACAACCAGGACCGCATCGGATCCCGACAGACTTAGGGGCTCCACGTCTGGCGGCACGGTGACATCGTCAGAGTCAGCCTCGAGCTCCCTCTCTTGCTCGGGCGGCCTCCGCTCGAGCAGGGACAGGACAATTTGCGGGTCGACATAGCCGACAACAGAAATGGCCGTTATGGTCAACAGGAGCACCACCACCGCACTGCGATGCCGCACGCTCCACGCGGCCAAGTGGTCTAAGATTTTGGTCATAACGAGCTTAGGGATAGAGTCTCTGAGCAACGCGGCGGATTTCTTCCTCAGTCGCTATGCCGTCTTGATCGAGGTCCCATCGCCAGAAGTTCCATTGGCGGACCACGATCGCAGCTTCGGAGCGTTTGACCCGCCCGTCACCGTCGCCGTCCATCTTCTCGAGCACGCGACGGACATACGCCTCCACCCGCGCTCGTCGCGCCGCAGACTCGGCTTTGACCGGCTCCCTACCAGTTGCCATTTCGCTTTGCCTGAGAGGCTCCGAGATCTCAAAAAACGCGACCGCCATTTCTTCCCAAGTCTGGTCTCCCCAAGTAACCGACTGAGTTGGATCGGGATTGAACGGGTTGCCGGCGGAATTGTCGAATGTCGCAAGGAAACTCATCGAATCCAAGTGACCGAATGGGATCGGCTCTTTCAGTTCATACGTGTGCTGCCAATTGAAATCATAGTGGGGAACGTTCAACAACAGGTCGCTCCCCTGCCCCCTTTGAAAAAGCTGAAACGATTTGCCTCGAAAGTGCATATGGGGTGTGATCGCCAACAACTCTCCTTGTTGGGGTAGCCGCCGAACCTTCGCCGTGACGCGATGATCGGGGGCATGCGGAGGAATCTCGAATTCCTGATCCAACGCGGCAATTGTATAGACTTCATGCGTGATCTGGCTCTGGTCGCCAAACAGGAGTCCCACCCGTGTCGTATCCTGCTGTTCGACTCCGGTGGGCGTATAGTGCATCTGGAAGACCAACTTGGACCCCGCCGGAATTCTTCGCGCTCGACCCGGCGGTAGCACCGCAGAGCGTTGCCCTGGCACGTAGGCGCCGAGCCAACCGACGCCGCGAAAACGAGAGCCATCGGGTGGTCGCACGAAGACGATCGCATGATGTACGACCGACCGGCTCCCCGGAACGACCTGCGCCGCCGTAATCCACTGATCCTCCTGGAAGCCGGGATCGACAACAAAGTACTGGTACTCGACGACGCCATCTTTCGGGACCGTAAACGGCCGCTCGCGCATGGCGAAGACCGCATCCGGCTCCCGCGGCAGGTGCCACCCATCGATAAAGGTCGGAGGCGCCGGCAACTGGGACTTGTCTCCTTCGATCAGTCCGCCCGCGATCCAGTCACGCAGCACATTTTTATCAGACTCCGGCATGTGGCGAGCGTTTGCGAATTCACCGACCTCAGGATCGGCGTGCCAGGGAGGCATGCGACCGTCATCGATCGTTTCCATCATGGTATCTGCCCAACCAACGACCTCGTCATAACGCTCCATCGAAAAGGGGCCAATCTCGCCGGAGCGATGACAAATGAGACAGTGTTTCTGAATCACGCGCGAGACATGTTCTGAGAACGTGATGCCGCCTTGGGGCGCGTCGCCTTCGAGTTCAGGAGGCTTGATTTTACCGATGATGCAACCCAAGGCCCGCGTCTGGCGAACCGAGACCGGTTTACCCGCCAGCAATTCTTCGATAGCAATTCGCAAATCCCGGCGCGATGGCTGCTGTTTGGCCACGCCAGGAGCATACTGATCGTCAATTCGGCCGTGATACCGGAGTTTGAGCTCTGCATCCACAAGGAAGACTTCCGGTGTGCGCGTCGCGCCATATCGGTCGGCAACTCGATTCCCTGCATCCCGCACGATCGGGAAGGCGACCTCCAACTCCTCGACATATCGCCGGATGTCATCATCGGAATCCTGACGGTTACTGACAATTCCAACCACACGCAGTCCGCGATCCTGAAACTCCGCTTGGAGCGAGGACAAGCGGCTGGCATAAGCACGGGCCATGGGGCACTCAGTCCCGAGAAAACAGACGGCGGTCAGCTTGCCGCTCTCCTGCCGAATTACGATTCCTTTTCCGTCAGGAGTCTCCAACTCGAACGCCAACTGCTGAGCTGGTGCCGTCCCAACCGGCAGCAGGATGCCCGCCAGAACGAAGCTAAATCTGGCGATCCGTCCCATCCAAGCCCCCAACGCCCAGCCGCCGGTAGCTAAAATTGGGCAACGTGAATTCATTTCAGTTTCCAGCCTTTCTGGTTTTCCCGAAGCTCAGCGGATTGTATCCTCTACCGTCAATCCGTATCCGCTCTTAACCGCAAATGATAACCCCCTATAGCCTGATTGGCAGCAAGCCATGGGTTCTGTGGACTGCGGTCGCCGCCGCCACAGGGCTCTGCGCGTGGTTGTCCGTTCATGGTGCCCCACTGAAAGGGCAGGAGGCTGATACGCCAACTCCGCTGGGCATCGTGTCGCTTGAATTGTGCTTGAACACCGAAACCGCCAACAACATTATTAGTTATTGGGAAGATAGCCAGCTGACCGGCGTCGCCCGGCAGGACATCTACTGGGACTTCCCGTTCATTTTGGCCTACGCGTCGGCGATCGCTTTCACCTGCAGTCGTTTGGCGGAGGGCAACCGCGGCGGATGGACCAAGATTCCGCTGGCGCTCGCTTGGCTTCAGTTCATCGTGGCGCCGCTAGACATGGTCGAGAACATCGGAATGTTGCGTATGCTGGACACCGGTGATCTAGCGACCTCCTCGATCCTGCCGATCGTGACGACCGCCTGCGCCGGGCTCAAGTTCGCCATTTTGATTCCGGCTCTGCCATTTGCTCTGGCAGGTCTCGTCGCAAGCCTCCGCAGCGCTGCGGCATCCGGTAGATTGAATCCGTGACCACCGGCAGAGCGGTCGGCGGCATCCAAGCAGGCGGCAACAATTAGCCGCTGCCCAGATCATTACGGCGTATCTCCGCCAATTTGTCCCTGAGCTGGGCCTGAAACTCCTCAACCACGTCGGAGTAGTCAGGATCGCCCGCCAAATTGTGGTACTGTTTGACGTCTTGATGCATGTCATAGAGTTCGACTCCGCCGGAGGCATCTTCCCGATACTGGATGAACGCAAAACGGTCTCCACGAAGCAAGAAGCCTCTGCCATTGACGCTGAAGGCCAGCTCGCGGACCTCGTGCTTCGGCTCATCGAGCATGCGAGAAATATCCTTACCCTGCAGACGGGTCGGGACCTCCAAACCGCACAGCCGGGAAATAGTCGGGTACAAGTCCAGCAGTTCAGTGAAAGAGTCGCATACGGCAGGCTTCTTGCCCGGCACACGAATGATTAGCGGCACACGCGCCGATTCGTCATGCAAGCTGACTTTGGCCCAGAAGTCATGTTCGCCCAAGTGATAACCATGGTCGCTGGTGAAGATCACAATCGTCTTGTCTTCGATTCCCGCTTGACGCAATGCGTGCATCACTTTGCCAACTTGCGCGTCCATGTACGCGACAGACGCGAAGTAACCCGACAGCGCCTTCCTTTGCTGCAGCGTATTCATCTGCATGTTGACGCTGGTCTTGTAATTGATCCCCAGCTTGGGAATGTCATCCCAGTCCCCTTCGATTTTGGGGGGCAATTCCATTTTTGTATGGGGATAGGGAACGAAGTACTTTTGTGGAGATACGAACGGTACGTGCGGCCGAACAAATCCAACTCCCAGAAAAAACGGCTCGTTCTTGTGCTGCTCAATCAGTTCGCAGGCCTTGGCTGCCGTTTTACCATCGGAATGGAACAGGTCATCCCCCTCAGCCTCAACGACGACAAACGTATTGCCGCCCACAACCGGCTTTTTGCCATCGGGATTCCCCTCGAGCGTTTCGCCTTTTCCTGAGGCGCGCCACTCCGGGCCCTGACTATTAAATCGCTCGGTCCATGAAACCGGATCATCCTCTCCATCGTCGCCCTCTTCAATTCCTCCGGGAACACCCATGTGAAATATCTTGCTGACTCGAGCCGTATAGTATCCCGAGTTCTTGAAGTGCTGAGCCCAAGTCGCCCGGTCACCAATTGCCTTGCGGGGACTGATGTAGCCCAAAATTCCGGTCGCGTGCGGATAGTAACCTGACATAAACGACGCGCGAGACGGTCCACAATAGGTCCCTTGGCAGTAGGCGCGCGTAAACCGAGTACCACCGGCCGCGATCGCATCAATATTCGGCGTCTGACACACAGTACTGCCATAGCAAGACAACGCGGTCGAAGTCAGGTCATCGGATATAATGAATAGCACGTTGTACCGCCCGTATTCCGGCTCCGCCTGGGCGAGCGAAGCGGCGGGGGCCAGTAGGGCAGCGACGAAAAACAGGGTCGCACCGGTACCTGGAGTTCGGCAGTTGGTCATCGCAAAATCTCTAGAAAGAATTCGTTTTGAGTAGGTTTCGGCTTTAGCCGTCATGTTTTCGGAAGAAGATTCTAACATCTTCGCCGTCGCGTCGGTTCGGTCGGCGTTCTCGAGTTCTCTTATGTTTACGCGGAGCGAGCAACAGGCCGCCCGGATAGGTACAATCGGTCCAACGCCGTTCAACCGAACTAACCAGGGGATAGCGGCCTACCAGAAAAAGGTGTCTGCCCCTCTCCGACCGTCTCCAAAGGGTCAGACACCTTTTTCTGGCAGGCTGATAGAAATTCGCGATGGAACCGAAAGCGATCACTTTACTGGACTGGTGTGTCATCGTGCTTGCCGTCGCCCTGGGCTGGTCGCTTCCGAAGCTGGCTTTTGGTAACGCGGCCGTTTTCGGAAGCACTGGGGGCTCAGTCTTTCTGTGCTTCAGCCTGCCCGTTGCGCTGTCGATCTTGGTCCGGCAGATCAAGTATCGTCGGTCGACTCGCGCTGCGGAATGGTACGCGCTACTAGGCTCTGCGTTCTGGCTGGCAGCCGCGATGCCGAACGTCGATACCACGCTGCACATGCTGCATCAGCGGATGTTCGGTACGCAACTTGACCAGTGGGACCAGTGGCGTTGGGGATTGGCGCTATCGATCACTATTCTATCCGTTCTTGTACTGTTCACAATTTTCGTTCTTCGCAATTCGACACGTCCCGGCATGACCGCCGGCGGTCTGCTGCTAATCGCCGCGATGATGCTTTGGGGGCCAGCGAGCGTTTGGGGACAACATTTACCGATCCCTCGTGTAACCCCCATGACACTCCCGTTGAAATTGGGTGACGAGGTCATGTTGGAAATCGGTCTGGTACTGCGGTCCACGCCCGTGCTGTCGGTTTTTTTGGTTAGCGGGATGTTAACTTACGCCTCGCCCGACCAGCGTGGTCAGTGGACTTGGACGTGCTGGGCTTCGGCCGGCTTCGCTTGGCTGTCTGGTTTGTTCGCGCTGGTTTTCTTGGCGTTTTCTGTCTTCGCCCTCAGCGGTCTGGAAAGGCTTGCATTTCTGCTCGTACGCCCACTCTGGCTGGCTGGGCTGTTGGCGATCTCGCTCGTATGCGCGCATCGACTTGGCGGCAAGTTGGTTCTGGGCGGGCAGCCGACAGTCGCACCTTCGAGCAACTCGAACTGAGCTTCTTCCAGCCTGATCGTCGCGGACTACCTGGTGACTGATCTGCCCTCAGATCGACCAGCACTCTTACCACCGAAGGCTACTTGCGAAGTGCGCGACGAGATCCTCAGAAGACGCCACGACAGGCAGAGCGGCCGGAGACCATGTTGAAAACGCCGGTTTGCTAGATTATTTCTAAATTGTTGGAAAGAAGGCTAGCTGGCGCGTGTGTTTACTGGTGAGGAGACCCATTTGCTGTGAGTTCACCCATTCCGGATACCCGAGAAAGTTTGATTCTACGGCTGCCGGACAAAAATGACGTTCAAGCATGGGATGAGTTTGTCACCATCTATCGTCCGCTCGTATACCGATTGGCGCGTGCCAAGGGGCTGCAGGCCGCCGACGCCGACGAGTTGGTTCAGGAGGTGCTGGTGGCTGTATCTCGAGCGGTTAGTCGCTGGGAGCCGGACGCAGATCGAGGAAGGTTTCGAGATTGGTTGTTTCGCATCAGTCGGAACCTGATGATCAATTACCTGACGCGCAAGAAGCACCTTCCGCTTGGCAGCGGCGATTCAGGCATAGAGCAACTATTGCATACCCAAGCCGATCGGTTCACCAAGCAGTCTAATTTTTTTGACATCGAGTACCAACGCGAGGTATTTCGACTGGTTGCGGCCGATGTCAGTTCCGAGGTCAGCGAAAGAATCTGGCAGGCCTTCTGGCGAAGCAGTGTCGAGAATCAATCGATTGAGTCGGTCGCATCTCAACTGGGCATGTCCAGCGGCGCGGTCTATATCGCACGCAGTCGCGTGATGGCTCGCTTGCGCCGTGCGGCCGCAAAGTTCCTGGAGTACGACTGGAATGTGGGAGGGGCACCATGAACCGCAAGACCGCTAGCTGCCTTGATTCGCGATTGGAGGTTCTGCTTTCCGGTGACGAAGGGAGTCAGTTCTATGCGCAATCGTCCGATCATGTGGAATCGTGTCCGGCGTGTCAGCAGCGTCTGACGGAGCTGGCCGGAGACCAGCAGACCTGGCGGCACGTTGGCAAGCTGCTAGGTGACTATCCGGCAGACGCCATGGTCCACCTCACGGAGAATGTGGGCACTCAGAGCCCGGATTCGCCAGTCGGCTCGCCGGCGGACACACTCGCCGCCTTGGAGGGAGTACTCGACGCTCCGAGCCATCCGGAAATGCTCGGTAGGCTAGGACGCTACGAGATCGAGCGGGTCATCGGTACTGGCGGCATGGGCATCGTACTGCGCGGCTTTGATACCGACTTGAATCGCCCGGTGGCCATCAAGATCCTCGCCAGCCACCTCGCGCACAGCGGTGCGGCTCGCCAAAGGTTTGCCCGCGAATCGCGCGCCGCCGCAGCGGTGGTCAACGAACATGTCGTCGCAATTCACAACGTCGAGGCGCGTGGTAAGACCCCGTTCCTAGTGATGCAGTATGTCGCGGGGGAATCGTTACAAGCCCGTGTGGATCGCATCGGACCTCTCGATGCCAGGGAAGTGTTACGCATTGGGATTCAAGCTGCCGCAGGCTTGCACGCGGCGCATCAACAGGGGGTGATTCACCGCGATATCAAACCAGCCAACATCCTGTTGG
>JANQJJ010000415.1 GCA_028281725.1 Pirellulaceae bacterium
GTCGCCTGTCCAGCACCAATTCTCAACCGCAGGCGCGGTTCCTCTAGGAATAATCCGCCGCGAATCCGGCGGTCGCTCGAGTCGTTAACGCCCCAAAACCTACGTTGACAAAAAACGATACATCTCGGCGAGCTGATCGGCGACGTTTTCCGGCGTGATGGAAGCAACCGACTTCTGAGCAGCCTGCCGCATCTGCAGCATACGACTATGGGGCGTGGCCAACATCGCATCCAGCTTCTGGTGCAATTGCCGTGGCGCGTCGGGGCGATAAAGCCAACCATTCTCGCCTTCTTGAATCAGTGTGGTGCAAGCCTGTGCGTACTCGCTACCCAGCACGGGCATGCCTGCTTGGAGTGCTTCGTTGACCACCAGCCCCCATTCGTCGGCCAGCGTCGGAAAGATCAGCACGCCGTAGCGGCCGAGCACGTCACCCAACTGATCGTTGGCGATGTATCCTTGCAAGCTGAGGCGAAGGTTGCTGGGCAAGTCGAGCTCGCGCAGTGCCTGTTCCAGATGGCCCGAACCGATCAGGTCCAATTCAATCGTCCGGTCAGGTCGGCTCCGGCAGTAGCCAGAAATGGCCTCGACCATAGGCAGCACCCCCTTGCGCTCGTTCAACTGCCCAATGTATACCAAGCGGTGATTCGCATCGGCACCTCTCTCCACTCGGCCGCGATACCGGACGAGATCGCTGACGCTGTACGGAAGGTGGAATAGCTTGGAGGCGGGTACTCCAAATCGCTCCAGGTATCTGCGGCAACTTGGGCCATTGAACGTGACCGCATCGGCTGCCCTCAGCAGACACCTGCGAAGCAGGTGTCGCGCCGGTCCGCGCCCACGCTCGGTATGCTCACTGACGCAAACACACAGGGCCAAACGCTTGCGGTACAACCGACAATACAATGCGCTCGCGAGCGAACGAAAGCCAAGTTCGTAGGAGAGCACGATGTCAGGATTAGCCCGCCGCAACTGGCCGATCGTGTCGTAGGGGAAGTGGACGTAGAGCTCGTCCTGGAAGCCAGCGCGATGTTTCCACGGGCGTCTGAGCATTACGCTTTTCTGCACGCGAACATCGAGGCCATCCCACGTGTTGCCGAACTGGCGATTGGGTTCCTGGTCGATCGACAGCAGGATTTTCAGATCCCGCACCCGCGGGGCGGCGTGGTAGTGTACGCGGGCGATGTAGGGTGGCAGATAGTGGGTCAGCACCACCACGCGGCAGTCTATTGGCGCGTCTCCCCTGGGCTCACGTGGGCTTCGATCGGCTGCTGGCTGACCGTCTGGTTCGGACACGGCAAAACCTCGCGATTCTAGCTGGGCGCCCGAATGCCGCACGCGGACTCGACGCGCGCCAGAACTTCGGCTGCCTTTTCTCGCGCTCGCCTAGCGCCATCTTTCAGGATATCGTCTACGGTATCGGGACGACTCTCGAGCTCCTGCCGCCGCTGGCGCGCCGGTGCGAAAAACTGTTCTGAAGCGTCGGCCAAAGCTTTCTTGACCTGTCCGTAGCCAAAACCACCCCGGCGATACAGATCGGCCATGTCCTCGGCCTCGGCTTCGGAGGCCAAGAGCTGATATAGCTGGTACAGGTGATCTGTCTCGGGAGCCTTGGGGTCTTCCATCGGGCGGCTGTCAGTCTGAATTCGCATGATCTTTTTACGAGCCGCATTCTCCGGTTCGAAGATGCCGATCGTATTGTCGTAGCTTTTCGACATTTTCTCACCGTCCGTGCCGGGGACTTTCGCGGCATCGGAGAGCAAACGCGGCTCAGGCAATACAAACGCCTCACCATAGTGGTGATTGAAACTGCTTGCCAGATCACGGCAAACTTCAATGTGTTGCACTTGATCTTGCCCCACCGGTACCCAATTCGAGTCGTACGCCAAGATGTCCGCCGACATCAATACCGGATAGGTGAACAAGCCTGCATCAGCTGTAATGCCCTTGGCCTTTTTCTCTTTGAAGGCATGGCAGCGTTCGAGCAGTCCCATGGGCGTGCATGTCATCAATATCCAAGTGAGCTGCGAGACTTCTGGAACATCAGACTGGACAAACAGCGTCGCCTTGTCCGGATTCAGTCCAAGTGCCAACAGATCGAGGGCGGCGTCACGCGTCAACTGCCGCAGCTGCTGAGCGTCTCGGATCGTAGTCAGCGCGTGCAGGTTGGCGATGAAGTAGTAGCCATCGTGCTCTTCCTGCAAATCAATGTACTGTCGAATCGCACCGAAGTAGTTACCCCAGTGAAACCGTCCTGTTGGCTGAATCCCGGATAATACTCTCATGGTCTCTTTTGGATGGGTAGTTGCTGGAACTCTGGCAAACATTCCGCGAAGCGTTCTTAAATGATCGCAGGTTCTTAGTGCCGAGTGTTTCTGAAAGTTAGGTACGACTGGATCGGGAAGCCCACCACCGAGCGGACACCGGGGTGCTTCGCCAGCCGCTGCGGCGCGACGGATGCCTGGCGACAGGTAGGCTAACGAACGGTTCGGACCACATCGCCAACGCCCGTTGCTCCCAATTCCGCGATGGCTGCGGGTAACTCATGCACCAACCGCTCACTGACGGTCGGATCATAGTAATTGGCTGTCCCGATTTGTACACAGCTGGCACCTGCGGCCAGGAACTCCATGACGTCATCGATTGTTCCGATTCCTCCAATGCCCACAATCGGAATGTCCACGGATTGGGCAACTTGATAAACGCAGCGAAGGGCAATCGGCTTGATGGCTGGCCCGCTAAGCCCGCCGAGTGTGTTCCCGAGCATGGCTCGCTTGTTGCGCCAGTCGATGGCCATGCCGAGCACTGTATTAACGCAGCAGACCGCATCGGCGCCTCCCTCGGCGGCAGCTTGGGCAATATCGGCGATCCGAGTCACGTTGGGCGTGAGTTTCACCAGGATAGGCAGGTCGCAATGGTCGCGCACGCCGCTAACGACTTGGTGGCACATCGCCGGATCGGTACCAAAGTCGACCCCGCCGCTAACGTTTGGGCAGGAGATGTTGAGTTCCAGTGCGGTCGCGCCGCCGGCCTGATCGATCCGCCTGGCGAGCTCGACAAATTCGTCGCTGCTCTTGCCCGCGATGCTGACGACCACGGCGGTCTGGAGCGTCCGAAGGTAAGCCAGATGATGCCCGATGAACGCATCAACTCCATCATTGTCCAGGCCGATTGAGTTGAGGAGCCCGGCTGAGGTTTCGACGGTTCGCCAGGGTGCGTTTCCGGGACGCGGCTGCAACGTGATTGTCTTGGGTAGGATACCGCCGAGCGAATCGAGTCGTACCAGGTGCTCCATTTCACGGGCATAGCCAAACGTCCCCGAAGCGACCAGAATCGGATTGCGGAGCCTCAGACGTCCGAGTTGGACACTCAGATCGACTTCCGCCGGCGTTGCGGTGACACGGCTTGCCTGGGGCATGTTTGCTAAAGACCTTGGGTTAGCGGGGTGGTAGCCTGGATAATGGCATCGGCCACGGCGCGCTTCGCGCCGGACGCGCGCGCGATGGTGGTTCCATCTGCGGCCAAGATCTCCACTTCGTTGGACAACGAGTTGATCGCAGTCGGGCCGTTGGAGACCATCAGGTCGCAGCACTTGCGTTGCATCTTGACAATCGCTCGGAACCGTTGGTCTTCGGTTTCTAACGCGAATCCGACTATCCATTGATCGTTTCGTTTTTGCCGAGCTACGGTGGCGACGATGTCAGGCGTCTCGACCAATTCCAACTGGAGCGGCTCGCCGTCTTTGGCAATCTTTTCGGAGCGAACTCGTCGGGGCATATAGTCGCATGGGGCGGCGGCGGCGATCAGGCCATCGCACTGCGGGAATAGCTCCTCGACGGTAGCCAGCATTTCGTCTGTCGTCAGGACGGATTTCACCTGGGCCCCTGCCGGGTAGGGAATCGACACCGGACCGGTAATGACGGTGACTTGATGCCCGCGATCGAGCGCGGATTCCGCCAACGCGGCCCCCATACGGCCGCTGCTGGCATTCGTCAGATAGCGAACAGGATCGAGATATTGTCTTGTTGGGCCCGAAGTAATCAGAATCTTGGCCATCGTCAATTCAGTTTCTCATCGATCGCGGCCAGCAAATCTTCAGGCTCCGCCATCCGTCCCAGCCCCTGTTTGCGGCAGCTCAGCCAGCCGCGGGTAGGACCGACAAACTGCACACCGTCATCCAGGAGTCTCTGCACGTTGCGCTGCACGGCCGGCTTCTCCCACATGGTGCTGCTCATCGCCGGGGCCATCAGCACGGAACATTCGCATGCCAGGTACAGCGTCGTCAGTAAATCGTCTGCCAAGCCTTGAGCACAGCTGCCGAGGAACCGTGCGGTCGCGGGCGCCACGACCAACAAATCAGCTCCATCGGCCAGTTCGATATGCGGACCGAGAGGAAAACGCGAATCATACACGTCGGTGACGGGGGGACGACCACACAGGGCGGAAAACGTAGCCGGGCCGACGAAGCGCGTCGCGCCCGCGGTCAGAACCACATCCACCTGTTTGCCCTGCTGGACCAAGCGGCTGACGACCGTTGCTACCTTGTAAGCCGCTACGCCCCCGCCAATGCCAACCACGATTCGCGTCGTCATAGCTCGAGGCTATCCATGTCGAGCAGATCGCCTTCATCCTGCTCACCGATCACCGCCAGCTCGCCGGAGGCACTCAAAAATATCTTGTCTTGAAGAATCTCCTGCAAAACAATTTCCATTTTGTTTCCGGAAGGATTATCCACCAGCGGTCGACTGCCTCGATTGAGTTGGACCAGTCGCTTCTGAATGAGTGTGGAGAGTTTGAAGCGGCCCCCCACTTTGTTGACGATTTCCTCTTCTTTTAGCTCTTCAAGCATGCTCGGCTCCCAGGGAGTATGGTTGTAACAGTTGACATATTTCGGCAACCGATTGTTCAACGTCTCGGTTGATTATTTCAAATTGGTAGTGCCCGATCGCCTGCAGCTCCTCGGCTGCGACCTCCAGGCGTCTGCGAATGGCTTCTTCGTTGTCTGTTCCCCGACGCCGCAAGCGGCTGGCCAGTTCTTCCAGCGAGCCAGGATGCACGAAAAAACTGAGTGCTTCGCTTCGTTTTTCCATGACACTCAACGCGCCTTGGACGTCAATTTCTAAAATCATCCACTTGCCCGCTTCCAGCCCCTGTTCGACTTGCTCGGCCGGCGTCCCGTACCAGTCACCCCGCCCAAAAACCTCTTTGCACTCCAGGAACTCGTCGCCGGCCCGCATCTGCCGGAATTTTTTCAGTGAGACAAAGTGATAGTCCCGGCCATCCTGCTCGCCTTCCCTGGGGCACCTGGTGGTGGCGGAAACGCTCAACTCCAGTGGCAAGGCGCAGGTCGCGATCAACTCTCGAACGACGGTACTTTTTCCCGCCCCCGATGGACCTGATAGGATAATCAGTCGTCCGCGCTGCGACACCCAAATCTACTCCACGTTCTGTACTAACTCGCGCATCTGCTCGATGATCGTTTTGACGTCGACGACACGCTGCGCGATTTCTGCATCATTCGCTTTGGAACCAATCGTGTTGGTTTCACGAAACATCTCTTGGATAAGAAAATCCAGTTTGCGTCCTTGGCTGTTTTCGGCAGCGAGCAATTTTCGGAATTGGTCCAAGTGGCTTCGAAGGCGTACGATCTCTTCCCGTATGTCCGATTTGTCGGCCATGATCAGGACCTCACGCACCAAATCCGTTTCCTGAAGCTGGGTCCCAACCTCGGCGAGAGCTTTCGCCAAACGCGTCTCCAGACGCGTTTGGTACTCCTCAACCACGATTGGTGCTCGCTCTTCGATCAGTGCCGCCAGGCCATCAAGGCGCTCCAGTTGCCGCAGGAGCTCATCGGCCATGGACTGGCCTTCTGTCTGCCGCATGCGGTTCAGGCACTCTAGCGCCTCGGTGACGGTTTCCAGCACTTTGCCGACCAGTTCGTCATCCGGCTTGGTGTCCGATAGACCAGATCTTGGTTCCGCCACGACGCCAGGCAGATTGAGTAGCTCGCCGATGCCGACGGTCGACTCCACCCCCAACTTTTTCGCTAGATCGCGGCATTGCTGCAGGTAACCTTCGACGACTTCCGACTGCAGGTGGTATTCACTTTCAAGGCTGAAGCCGGTCAACTGCACGGCCAACTGCAGCGACCCGCGGCGTAAGGACTGCCTCACCAACGTTTCTATCTGCGGCTCCAGATTGCTCAGCCCTTCACCGGTGCGCAGGTGGACTTTCAGATGGCGGTTGTTCACCGCGCGGACTTCAGCGGTAATCTCCGCCGAGCCGTATTGCCTACGCCCCTGTCCCTGACCAGTCATACTCAGTAACACAGCAACTCCTGCTGAAGCCCCAAGACCAAGCAAAAAACGTCGAATTTGACCTCTGTTACGGTTTGTTAACGGACTCAATTGGAAGATGATTCTTCGGGCGTTTCGCCTGCGGTCCCTGCATCGCCATCCGGGCTGTTGGCTTGATCGACCGGTGGATCGGACGCAGGTGGGTCTGGCACAGGTGGATCGGACGCCGGAGGATCGGCAGGTAAATCAGTGACTTCGGCCTGCACACCCGAGGGCTCCTCGCCAGATGCCGGTTGGGGATCGCCCGGTGGGGTGTTCGTCCCTTCGGGACTGGCTGGCAAGCTTGGCAGATCAGCTCCGATTCCTGCTCCAGCGCCACCGGGAATCAGGCTACCGCCATCGCCGGGGGCGGTCTTACCGCTCGTATCGATTCCGCCAGCGCCCGCCCCCATGGTACTCGATGCAGCGCTGGAGCCGCCCGTTTGCGGCAGTCCACGAGATTTCAGGAAAACCACAGCCGAGGCACAGAGGAAAATCCAAACGGCAGCCACGCCGATGGTAATACGCGTGAACAGGTCGCCTGCCTTGGTACCAAACGCACTCTGGCCGCCGGGTCCTCCCAGGGCCCCGGTGAGGCCACCCCCTCGCCCACGCTGAACCAACACGAGCATCACGAGAAACAGAGATGAAAGAAAGATCGCGATACCAAAAAAGTACTGCGAAAACGTGGCGATGAGCATGACCTGGTTTCCCTCGGTTAGGTTTCGTTACCTGAGTTGTACGGTTTGCATAAAAGCTGATGAAGTGGTCTCGGCTCAACCAGCTGCAGCCACGATGGCTGCAAAACTATCTGCCTTCAGGGAAGCCCCGCCAACGAGCGCTCCATCGATGTTCGGCTGGCTGAGCAGTTCTGCGGCATTGTCTGGCTTGACACTGCCGCCGTACTGAATTCGAACGGCCTGAGCCTGGTCGGCCCCGAACAGCTCGCCCAGCAGGCCCCGTATCTGGGCGTGCACTTCTTCGGCTTGGGCCGGTGAAGCGGTCTTGCCGGTACCGATGGCCCAAACCGGTTCATAGGCAATGACCAGCTTCTCAGACTGGTGCGCAGTCAAGTCTGCTAAAGATCCGCGAATCTGACCAGCGATCACTTGCTCGGTCGCCCCGGATTCCCTTTGCTCGAGTGTTTCACCAACGCATACGATGGGCGTCAAGCCGCCTGCCAGAGCTGCCATGAGCTTCTGGTTGACCGAAGCGTCTGTTTCGCCAAACAGCTCTCGCCGTTCGCTATGGCCGAGAATCACGTAGCGGCATCCCAGATCGCTCAGCATCTGGACGCTTACCTCGCCCGTGAAGGCTCCCTCTGCCTGGTGATGCATGTTTTGAGCACCCAGCCCAATCTGGCTACCTCGGATCGCCGCTCCCACGTCATGCAAGTAAACCGAAGGCGGGCAGACGGCAACGTCCACGGTCGTGTTGGACCCCAGGCTGTCAAGCAAGCCATGGACTAGGGCCAAGCTCGAATCGCGAAGCATATTCATCTTCCAGTTGCCGGCAATCAAGGGCTTTCTCAAAACGTGTCTCCCAGTTTTTAATGTCTCGTGAGTCTTAAAGTTGGTGGGCTCCAGGCCCAAGTGAGTCTGTCTCGCACATCTTTATTTGTCGACCAGATCAGAGATTTGGGTAAAGGGGTCAGGAGTCAATTGCCGGAACGGCCCTTCGGGTGCTGTGCACAATTGACTCCTGACCCCTTTACCCGACCCAAAGATTAAGC
>JANQJJ010000119.1 GCA_028281725.1 Pirellulaceae bacterium
TCGGGTAAAGGGGTCAGGAGTCAATTGTGCACAGCACCCGAAGGGCCGTTCCGGCAATTGACTCCTGACCCCTTTACCCAAATCTTTAGTGTTGACAAAACACTAGGTGGCGGACGCTTTGGCCAGATCCAGGGAGATGAATTGCATCAATTGTTGATCGTTCATCTCAGTCAGCCGGAGTTGGCCGTCCTTTTCAAATAGTTCTTCGCTGAGTTGCTTTTTGCTCTGGATCATTTCGTCAATGCGTTCTTCCAAAGTTCCCCGGCAAATGAATTTGTGCACGATCACGTTCCGCTTTTGGCCGATTCGGAACGCGCGGTCGGTCGCTTGGTCTTCGACCGCGGGGTTCCACCAACGATCAAAATGGATCACATGACTGGCTTGAGTCAAATTCAGGCCCGTACCGCCCGCTTTGACCGAGATCACGAAGAACGGAGGGCCATCGGGCTTTTGAAAATCATGGACTAGTTTAGCGCGTCGTTTCGTTGTCGTCTTGCCGGTCAGCACCAGTCCCTCGCGTCCAAATGTCTCGGCTAAAAAATCGGCAAGCGGCCGGCACATCGACTGAAATTGCGTAAACACCAAGACTTTTTCCTGTTTTTCAATCAACGTTTGGCAGATCGCCGCCAGCTCGTTGTACTTGGCTGATTGTTTTGGCAGAAACTCGGATTGCTTGAGGTACAGCGCCGGGTGGTTGCAGATCTGTTTTAGCTGCATCAGTGCCGACAAGACCATGCCGCGCCGCTGAATGCCGGTGGCGACATCCAGTGATTGTTCGAGTTCATCGGTGATCGTCTGGTACAAAGTGGCCTGCGCCGGAGTCAGCCCACAGTCGACTCGCATCTGAGTCTTTTCCGGCAAGTCGGCGATAATATGGGGATCGGTCTTCATGCGTCTCAGAACATAAGGCTGAATCAGTTGACGAAGCGACGCCAGGCGTCGCGAGAGATCCTTCGAGTTGTCCGCTTTGGTAAACTTCTTGAATTGAGCGGGAGTGCCCAGCAAGCCAGGTAAGCAAAAATCAAACAGCGACCAAAGATCGCCCAGGTGGTTTTCGACTGGAGTCCCCGTTAGAGCAATGCGCCCATCGCAGGGGATTGTTTTGATGAACTTGGTTTGGGCAGCCCCAGCGTTCTTGATCGCTTGAGCTTCGTCCAGCACGACCAGACGCCAGCGAAAATCTGCCAGCCATTTTTCGCGCCGTGCCAAGCCATAGGTCGTCGCGACAATGTCCACATCGGCAAGCTGCGATGGCGGGTCCGCGGCAATCGCTTTGATCGCTTGGGTGTCCGTCATCGAACGGTGCAAGATCTGAAGGTTGAGCTCCGGAGCAAATCTCTCTATCTCGCGCATCCAGTTGCCGAGCAGCGACGTGGGCAGGATCAGCAGAGTGGGCGAATGCTTGCGGGGTTTCTTTCGACCTTGGCGGTCCGAATGTTTCATTTGCAGCAGCAGGGTGATGATTTGGATTGTTTTGCCCAACCCCATGTCGTCGGCCAGGCAGACGCCCAGCCCCAAACGCGTCGCCAGCCACAACCAACGGACGCCTTCGGCTTGATAGGGACGCAGAGTGGCGCGCAGGTTCTTCTCGGCTTCGACCAGGAGCCTGCCGCCGGGTTGCCGCAATTGCTCCAGAGTTTCCTCGAGCCAGTCTCCCGGCTGGATTCGCGTCCAGTTGCGAGTTTCTTCGGACATCTCCTGGCCGCCGATCGAAGCGCCGGCCAGCATGCGCATGCCTTCCAGGAAGCCGAGGCCCTCGACGTGCTGTTTTTGCAACGACGTCCACTGATCGAGCGCCGATTGCAAACGCTCTTGGTCGACTTGAACCCATTTACCACGCAAAAACGTCAAGCCCTGCCGAGCTTTGGCCAGCTCGGCCAGTTCCGCCTTCGTCAGCTGCTGCCCATCGATGGATACATTAACTTGAAGATCCAAGCTCCCCGCGCTGAGGCTGGGTTGCTTCCGCGATCCAACGCGAACATCCACCTGAGGACGTGGCGGCCGTGAGGCATTCCACCAGTTGGGAACGCGGACAACGATTCCGGACTTCTCCAGAGCCGGTACGGACGACAGAAACTGATACGCCAGGGGGATGCTCCACGCCTGAGGTGAAAACAGGGCCCGCGTTTCGAGCAGGTCGGCGATCAGCGGTGTCGATTGGGCGGCCCGCGAAACGGGTTCCAGCAGAATGTCTAACTGCCTCGTGTCTTTCGTCTCGATGGACTGCCGTAGAGCTTCCGACAGAGGGATGTGCTGGACCTGGGCGGAAGCCCCCGCGGCGGACGCTCCGTTGCCCGCTGGGGTGAACGTCGCCATGAACGCGAATGGTTGCTCGGCGTGCTTTTTGTTTTCCGCCAAGTGGAACGTCACACGTCCCACAATGTTCCAATCCGAATGCAAGGACTTCAAATAGCCGGGCAAACCGCCCTTGCAGGCAGCAGATTTTTGCTGCGTCAGCGCGTCAAGTTCTGACCAAAAACAGCAAAGCGTTTCCGGCAGCAGGTATTCCAGACCACGCATCGGCGGAGCAGCATGGAGCAACTGGCCCAAAGTCTCCTCATCCGGAGGCTGCGGGTGGTTCCAGCGACCCTCGCCTGGGGTGCCCTGGCGGCACAAGGCGCGAAAGTAGCTGCGAGCGAACTGCTGCCAGTAGACCAACGATGCCGACAGGTCGATATCGCATTTTTGCGATGCCAAAAAGGTCAGCCCCATAGCGGTCGACTTGCCAAAGGGCCTAGCCAACACATCGGGGGCAGCCGGCACCGACTCCAATGCCAAAGTGCCACCGGGCGTCACAATCGACTCGGGGAGAATCGAAGCCGCAGCGCTCCTCTGATTTCGCTTCGTTTGCTTGGAGGACATCCTGATCCAATCTCGGCGACGTTCGGCAGATTTCCACGGTTTCGGTCGACGAGGCGAACGTAGCAAATCGTTGATTCGCTAGTATATCGATTGCTCTGCGTAGAGGAACTGGTTTGCCTGCCCCCCTGGAAACCATCGTGCGATACCATAGACGCAGCGACAAACCATCGATGGCTAGTTTGGCCGTTTTCATCGTTGAAGATGGCGTGGTGGTCCGGCTGCCGATGGAAACGACGCAGACGATTTTGTTGCCGAGCTGTTTGCTGCGAAGAACGCTTGGAGTACTCCGATGACTGATTTTAAGAACGGGTTTCACCGCAAGGGACGCATTGCCAGCGCCGCGCCGCTGGCGTTGGTTCTACTTGCTATTTCGTCGATGGTCGGTGCCCAGGCGGAAGCGATCTTGCGGGCGGCTGATCGCCCGAACATTGTTTTCGTGATGACGGACGATCAAGGCTACTGGGACACGGGCGCGACGGGGAATCCGCACATCGATACACCCAATATGAATCGGATCGCTGCCGAAGGAGTTCAGTTCAGTCGCTACTACGCGGCGCCGGTCTGCGCCCCAACCCGTGCCGGTATCATGACGGGGCGAACCTATTTGCGGACCGGACTTTACAACACGCGTTTTGGCGGGGATTCTCTTGGCAAGCACGAAGTCACGGTTGCCCAGCTGCTGCGCAATTCGGGTTATCGAACGGGGCTGTTCGGCAAATGGCACCTGGGAAAGTATCCCGGCTATCAGCCCCAGGAGCGCGGATTCGACGAGTTTTTTGGCCACTATCACGGGCACATCGAACGCTATGAGTTTCCCGACCAGGTGGTTCACAATGGTCGGCCCGTGGAGGCCCGAGGATATGTAACGGATCTGTTCACTGACGCTTCGATGGACTTCATCGAACAGTCGATCAGGGAGGGAGACAAGCCATTTTTTTGCGCGTTAATGTTCAACGCACCGCACTCGCCCTGGCTGCTCGATACATCGCTTTACGGGCAACCCGCCGGAGATAAACTACTGGCAAAGTACCTCCAGCGCGGCTTGCCACTGCGTGAGGCGCGGATCTATTCCTTGATCGAACGCGTCGATCAGAATCTGGGCCGGCTACTCGACAAGTTGGACGCACTGGACATTGCCGACGAGACGCTAGTCGTTTTTACCAGCGACAACGGCGGAGTCAGCCGGTTTTGGAAAGGCGGCATGCAGGGGCAAAAGGCCAGTCCGTACGAGGGCGGTGTGCGAGCCCCCTGTTTCGTTCGTTGGCCCGGCCTGATTCCAAGTGGCAAGGTCATTCCGGCTCAGGTATCTCACGTCGACTGGCTTCCCACGTTCTGCGATCTAGCCAAAATTGCAGTCCCGTCGGACCGAACGATCGACGGCAAGAGTTTGCTTCCGCTGTTGAAAGCCGGCGAAGGCACCGAGCATCATCAGTACGTGTACCACACCTGGGATCGCTATACGCCGAATCCCAACCTGAGGTGGGGCATCAGTGATTCGCGGTGGAAGCTGGTCGGAATGTTTGGAGCGGATCAGACACCGAGCCGATCCCGGTGGCGATTGTTTGACCTGCAGGCTGATCCAGGCGAGACCGAGAACGTGGCGCGGCAACATCCCGAGATCGTCGACCGTTTGCGGAACGAGTTCGTCCGTTGGTTTGACGATGTGACCGAAGGAGTCGATTACCGACCTATTCCAATTCCGGTCGGTGAGGCTGGACAGAATCAGGTCGAAATCTCACCGAGTTGGGCTTCCTGGCATGGCAAAAATATTCACTACACGTTCGACGGTTATGATTGGGACACGATCGACCGATGGAAAGAGCCCGGCGAGCAGGCGGTCTGGCGATTGGACGTCCGGCGGCGGGGAACCTACCACGTCCGCCTCAGCTACGGCTGCCGTCCGCTCGACGCCGGCGGTGTTCTACGCTTGAGAGCGGGTGCGGCGAGCGTCGAGCACCAAGTCGTGGCGACCGCAACGGCCGATCAGTTTGGACTTTTTGACGTCGGGCCGATGGAACTCGACCAGGGTGCAATCGAGCTGGTTGCCGAGGTGGTCTCGGCTCCCGGAGCGGAACTCATGCGACTCAACGGTATTTTCCTCCGGAGGCAGGATTAACGATTGTCTCCTGCTGGCACCCGATCGGTGATGGCACGTTTTTTTGCCTCAGTTTCGCTTGGGAGCTCCCTGGCCGATACCCGGGGGGCTCGAAGACGAGGTGGGGGCGTTTCGCGGATCATGAACCTGGAAGTCAGCCATTCACTACAAGTGTCGACAGCGGAGAGTGAATTCCACTTCGCTCAGGCCCGTTCCAGGCAATTCTTATTGACTGTGGGGCTGCCGAAACTTAGGATCTTGATTGGGCAGAAACGTTTTTCCAAAAGTAAGTCATGCTTAGTCGTCGTACTCTTTCCGGTTTGTTGGCAGCACTCTTGCTGGCATGTCCTTTGCTTGAGCATGGGGCGTGTTGCGGCAGCTGCGTTGAGCACTTCGCGCAAGTTGCCAGCGAGTGTGGTCAAAAACCGGCGCATGCCTGCTGCGAGGCGTGCGAACACGACGAAGACCAATCACCACGCAGGCATCGCTGTCCGAATGGAGAGCATGATAGCGATTGCATTTGTAAAGGTGCGGTTGTGCCTGGCAGCTTGCAAGAATCCGGGCACCATACAGGCCAGGTGATTTGTGATCGTTTGCCTAGTGACCCCTATCGTAGCGTGCGGCTGGCGGCTGCCTCCCGGAGCGCTCCACTCTTTCATCGCAATTCCTGTTTTGCGTCGGCTTCCGGTAGGGAAATCCGCGCGCTCATGGAATCGCTGCTGATCTGATCGCGGCGGCCGCGTCACTCGACTGCCTGAGCCGAAGTCCCATCGTACCGAGTGTCACTTCGGCCGGCAATTCTCTATCCGCTTCCCTACCTATCTGTACATGACGCTTGCTACCGTTGACGTGGGCATGGGGTCATGTGCCGTGAGAGGATATCATGAGTCAGATCACTGGCGATCATTTTTCAGATAGCGCGCCGGCGCATCGAGAGACGGCAGAACGTGAGCAAAGTCGGCTCTCTCCGCTTCGATTTACCTCGTGGCTCGCCGGATCAATCCCGACTGCCATAGTCTTGTTGGCTCTAGCTGGAATTGCTTACTGGGGGCATCATGCCGGCTGGAGGATACCCAGGTTCTCGCAGCTCGTAGGTTCCGCCTCCGAAGTAGAGGATTGGTGTCAAGAACACAACGTTCCGGAAACAGAATGTGTTCAGTGCATTCCTGCGTTGCTGCCGGCCGACACCGATCATGGCTGGTGTCAGGCGCACGGGGTGCACCAGTGTCCACACTGCCATCCCGAGATTGCCCAGCTCGAGACCACGCCTGAGGTTTCCCAACTGCAGAACAAGTACATTTCGCTCGCGCTGTCGACTAAGGAAAGGCAAGAAAACAATCTTGGCTGTGATCTCTACCGGAGCCGGGTGCAATTCGCATCGATTGACGCGGTCAACAAGGCGGGCATTGATGTCGAACCGGCTAATACGGGTTCGATCGTTGAATCCATCTCGGCCCATGGTGAAATCACATACGACGAAACCCGAGTGGCTCATCTCGCGTCGCGCGCGCCCGGAACAATTTGGCGTGCTTACAAACAGGTAGGCGACCGTGTGCGCCGAGGGGATGTGCTGGCTCTGATCGACTCCTCGACGGTGGGAAATGCCAAAGCAGAACTGCTCGACGCGATCGCGCAAGTGGACTATCACACTCAGACGGTTGCTCGTCTAGCCCCACTTCATCGCAAAAATGTCGTCACAGACAGCGAAATATTGGAGGCGGAAACCGAACTCCAACAGGCGACAATCCAGCTTCGCCGGGCAGAACAAACGCTCATCAACCTAGGTTTATCGGTGCGTATGGACGAGATTGCCCGATTGTCCGAAGCGAAGCGTGCCGAGCAGTTGCGGCTGCTGGGAATCCCTGCAACCGAGCGGGCGGAGTTGAAGACAACAACTACGACGAACAACTTGATTCCCGTTGTGGCTACGCTCGATGGAGTGGTGATCGCACGCGAAGCGGTGCGTGGCGAAGTGGTTACGACATCCCAGTTGCTGTTCGAGCTTGCAGACATCGAATCCATGTGGTTGCGATTGAGCGTGGCTCTCGAAGACGCAGAGCATTTGCAGCTAGGTCAGTCGGTTCGCTTTCGACCCGATGGATCACGCCAGGAAGTTCGAGGAAAACTGACTTGGATCAGCACCGACGTCGACAAGCTGACGCGTACTGTCGAGGTGCGAAGTGATATCCCTAACCCAGCGGCCAAGCTGCGCAATGAAACGTTCGGCACGGGGCAGATTGTTCTCCGCCAGGCCGCCGAAGCGGTCGTCGTCCCCAGCGAGGCGGTTCAGTGGGACGGTTCTTGTTACGTGGTATTCGTTCGCGACAAGAACTACTTTGCGGAGGATCATCCCAAGCTGTTTCACACCCGATCTGTGCGGCCCGGCGTCACCCGGGACGGAACCACGGAGATTATTGCCGGTCTGTTGCCGGGCGAGGTTGTGGCGACCAAGGGCAGCAGCGTGTTGCGCTCGCAGATTCTGAAAAACAACCTCGGAGCAGGTTGTACTTGCGGGCAATAGAGCAACGCGCAGGAGCCAATGCTATGTTGAATTGGATTATCGACGTATCCTTGCGTCACCGATTTGCGGTCATCGCCTCGGCAACATTCATCGCGATTACTGGAGCCACCTCGCTGCAGTACCTCGATATCGATGCTTTTCCCGACACCACGCCGGTGCAGGTGCAGATTAACACCACCGCGCCGTCGCTGTTGCCCGAGGAAGTCGAACGCCAGATCACGTTTCCGATCGAACAGGTGATCAGTGGCTTGCCACACTTGGCCCAACTTCGTTCTGTTTCGAAGTTCGGATTTTCTCAGGTCACGGTCGTGTTTGACGACGGGACCGATATCTACTTCGCTCGCCAGCTAATCAATGAGCGGCTGGCGACTGTCGAATTGCCCGCGGGCATCGAGCGCCCCAAGATGGGTCCCGTGGCATCCGGACTTGGCGAAGTGTTCCACTACGTCGTGACGCTCGATGGCTACGATTTTTCAAAACTAGATGCCGAGGAACGCATCGCAAAACTCACGGAGCTACGGACACTCCATGACTGGACCATCAAGCCACAGCTGCGAACTGTCCCGGGAACGGCCGAAATCAATAGTTTGGGCGGCTATGAGAAACAGTACCAGGTCCGTATTGATCCAAGTCGGCTCATTCGGCATGCAGTAACGTTCAGTGAAGTCGTCACTGCCTTGCAGCAAAACAACCGTAGCGTAGGCGGAGGCAATATCGTACGGTCCGGCGAAATGCTGCTGGTGCATGGCCAGGGGCGAACGACGAACGAGGAGCAGATTTCCGACATTGTCATCCGATCCGTTGATGGCATCCCGGTTCGCATCCGTGACATCGCGACAGTTGAGATTGGTTATGAGATTCGGCGTGGGGCAGTGGCAGCCGACGGCAGCGGCGAAGCGGTGATGGGCCTGGGGTTCTGCCTGATGGGCGAGAATACTCACCAGGTTACCGAAGGGCTGAAGACCAAGCTGGATGACATCCGCGCCAATTTGCCACCAGGTGTGCGGATCATATCGATGTACGATCGCACGGAGTTGGTCGAGCAGGTTATTGACACCGTTCGCAAGAACCTGTTCGAAGGTGGGCTCTTGGTGATCGCCATACTGTTCATGTTTCTGGGTAATCTGCGAGCCGGATTGATCGTCGCGCTGGCCATTCCACTGAGTATGTTGTGTGCTTTTTCCGGCATGCTTCGCTTCGGCATCGCGGCGAGTCTATTGAGCCTGGGGGCGATCGACTTTGGGTTGGTGGTGGACAGTTCCGTGGTCATGATCGAGAACTGCGTACGCCATTTGTCACTAAATCCGCGAGGCAGGAGCAAGCTGGAGCTGATCCGTGATGCGGCGACTGAGGTACGCAAGCCGACGATGTTTGGTGAGCTGATCATTATGATCGTTTACCTGCCAATTCTCACGCTCGAAGGCATCGAAGGCAAGCTGTTTCGACCGATGGCGCTGACCGTGATCTTTGCACTGGCTGGCTCCATGCTGCTATCAATCACGTTGATGCCGGTACTGGCCAGCCTGGTACTGCCCAAACGGATGGCCGAACGCGAACCGCTGCTGGTTCGTGTTGCCAAGTGGATCTACGCACCCGTGCTGCATTTTACCATGCGTCACAAACTGGCCGTGATTGGTTTTGCCCTATGTCTGCTGGTTGTCTCCTTTGGCATGATCGCACCGAATCTTGGAACGGAGTTTGTGCCCGAGCTCTCCGAGGGAGCCATTGCCATCAACGTCGTGCGATTGGCGGGGACGAGCCTCGAAGAGTCGATTCGCTATAACACACGAATGGAACGGGCGATTCTAGAGCACTATCCCGACGAGGTGGCTCATGTATGGAGTCGAATTGGTACGGCTGAAATCGCAACCGATCCGATGGGAGTTGAGTTAACGGATCTGTTTATCACGCTTCGTCCGCGTCATCGCTGGCAACAAGCATCGACTCAAACTCAGCTCATGGCCGCCATAGAGGAAACGCTCCGGGATCTTCCTGGGCAACGGCTGGCTTTTACTCAGCCAATCAAACTACGCATGGATGAAATTGCCACCGGTGTCCGCGCCGATGTGGCTGTGAAACTGTTCGGTGATGATTTCGACGAGCTGGTCAGCACGGCTCGCGATATCGAGCGAGTTCTCACCGGCGTGGAGGGGAGTGCGGATGTCAGCGCGGACCAACTGACCGGACAACCCGTGCTGCAAATCCAGGTCAAGCAAGATGAAATTGCTCGATATGGGATTCCAGCCCGAGTCATCCTGGATCTGGTCGAGTCCATTGGAGGCCTGCCGGTGGGCGAAATCTATGAAGAGCAACTTCGATTTCCGCTGGTCGTTCGGCTACCGGAGTCGCAGCGCACCGATCCTGAGGCGATTGGCGCCATCTTGGTTTCAACACCCTCGGGTGAACAGATCCCTCTTTCCCGGTTAGCCGCCATCCGAACTACCGAAGGCCCCTCGCAAATTGCCCGCGAATGGGCCCAACGCCGCATCAATATCTCGGCCAATGTCCGCGGCCGAGATCTCGGTAGCTTCGTCGCGGATGCCCAACGCCAGATCGCGGAAAAAGTGGACTTACCGGAAGGCCGCTATTACATCCAATGGGGAGGGCAGTTTGAACACATGCTACGAGCTCGTGAGCGATTGATGATTGTCGTGCCCGTCGCGCTGGTGATGATCTTCGCGTTGTTGTACATGACGTACCACAATGTGGTCGACACCCTGCGTGTTTTTACAGGAGTTCCCTTTGCATGGACGGGTGGAATCATCGCGCTGTGGTTGCGCGACATGCCGTTTTCGATCTCGGCTGCCATTGGATTTGTCGCGTTATCCGGCGTCGCGGTACTCGACGACATGCTACTAGTCT
>JANQJJ010000435.1 GCA_028281725.1 Pirellulaceae bacterium
GATGTGACGCAGTTCGCGATAAACGCACTGGTGGAAAACTCTACGAACCGCTGCCAGTTCATCGGATTGAGCGGCTGAGCCCACCGGCTCGGTTTGAGCCTCAGTGGTCTGTCGGTCAAGCGAAAGACTAGCGCGTTGGCCGGAGTTGATCGCTGAAGTCCCTGGGCCTTCGGGATGCTCGTCGGCAGCCAAAAGGCCGCCGACGATTTCAGGACTCGCTGGTTCCAAATTCACGGCAGTCGACATAACTTTTCCCACCCCCTAAGTTTTGAGCCATCGTGGTTTCGGTTGGAACACGGTTGAAACGCTTACAGCGAATATCGTGCCGCGCAAGCGACGCCAGGCGGCCTATGATTTCTCAGCGGGCCAGATCGGTCCTGGGTGGCATGCAGTAGATGGGAGACTTGGTGGGCTCGGCGATCGGGTGCGAGCACCGCGCACAGCCGATTCGCTTCGATAACTCGTTGTTCGTCCTGCTCTCGTCTTCCGGAATGCTGAGTCTTGGATTCGGAGGACCTGGTTATGCTAGCGGATGCTCAGGTCACGCATCGGTTTGGCCCGGAGAAAAAGGGAGTTGCATCAGCAGTCAGTGGAAAGGCGGGCTGGGCCGGGTCAGCGTGACGCGCATGCGTGACATAGAGCACGCTAACTTGGAACAGGCAGACTTAGACGAGCGGTGCAAGTCGGCTACCGCGTATTGCCCCATCGACCACGTGTTGGATCAATATCGGAAACTGACTTTGGGCGTCTTGGATTGCGGCTTCCCAGCTGTCGGCCAAGACAATCGCGGTCACTTCGTCACAACGTTTGACTCGCTCGGGATCCAGCAAGATGATTTTTCCGGTCACGAGCTGATCCAAATCGCGGCGCCCCTCGAATCGCCGGTTTCCAAGACGTCTGGTGAGCTCCTGGTATCCCACCAGGCCTGCCCCGACAACGTGTACCGTGTTGACCGCGAATGGTTGTCGGTGCCAATCTCCAAAGATGCGATTCATGAGCGTCATGGGCAGGGAAGTGCCTCCCCAGCGACCGTTACACTCGATGAACTGCAATTCGGCCGTTTCCTGCGATTTGCCAACCCAAAGCAGATCGAACGAACATCTGCCGACATATCCCAGCTTTTGAAACGCGCGGGCCACAATTCCGCAGCGTATTTCAGCCCTCCTGCGAATCTCGTGAGGAAGATCGGCAGGAGCGCAACCGGAAAACCTGCCCGCACTGCCCACAATAAACTGCATGAAATGGCCTTCGAGTATCGGAGGGCCGTCACCGGCCGGCGGAATCCAGTACTGCGTGGATGGGGCGGCCAACGCATTCTCCTCCCACACGCTGACTACCAATTCATCTCCGTTTTGATAGCCGAGGCGGGGCAGGGACTGCCACAAAATTTCTCGCAGCCTCGCCAGACTTCGGCCTCGAAGTGCATCGGAGTTGAACACCAGGTTTCCCTGACCACCGGCGGCACTGGGAAGTTTGACTGAGACTCTCTTGCGATGGCTGCAAAGCTCTCGCATTTGTTCGGCTGCGAGTGCCGTATTCCAAACCACCTCCGTTGGCGGAATGGCAGCCGGACCATACATGTGCTCGACGAGCGCTGCGAAACGGCCTTTGTCGTTGACGAAAGCCGACAGTCCGGGAGGCGCGCCGATGACGTGGACCGGCATCCGACTGGCGTGGTGCAAGAGCAAGGCGAGTTGCCAGATTGCCTTGGTGCCATAGTGAGGATGAATGTACCGCAATCCCTCGTGGCGAATGGCGTGGACCAGGCTTCGACGTACCTGTCGGTCCTCCCAGCAGGCTTCGGCGAGCCGATGGGGATCTACCGTACCGGTTGGCCTGGGGCTTCCCCGAGGGCACAGCCAACGGACCTTGCCCAGCCCCAGCGTGGTTGAGCAAAAGTTGTCATACGCGGTGTTCACGGGGAATGAAGCGGCGATCGAATCGCCTTCGACGGCACGCAACCGGGCTCGCTCCTGGAAAAAAACGTATCCGGGCGACTGAGGTGGGCGCATGATCTCCGTAAAATCGTCGCAGTGCAGCGCCGGGCGCGCGCCAACGCGTGGCGTCGCCAGATCGTGGAAGATCGGGTCCAGTAGGACACTCGGGTGATGCTCGCGCAGGTACTCTGCGGTTGACTCGGCCAGTTGCAGATCCGCGGCGGAAAGAGTTGGCTCGACCGCGTGGATGATCTTGGGAAGACTCATATCAGCCTCCTCGACGAAACGCTGCCTTCGTATGGCGCACCGAGCGGAAGTCGCGCGAGCGTCGTCGCCATGTTGGCATCGACGGTCACGATCGAACCGTCGGGTATCTCCTGCCAGCTTTCTGAGGAGAGGGGCTCCGATGCGATGACCACTGCCTCATACGGTACGGACCGATCGTGGTGCACGTGGGGAATGCCGCAGATTTCGCAGTCGTGTACGCCGTGTCTGGCAACCCAAACGAGTGTGTTTCGCATCCGCGTGGCTACCATCTGACGGCCGTTGGTCAGGACCAGATTTAGCTTGGCCGGCTCGGCCGGATCGACGCGAGCGCACCGCCGGTCGATTTCGACGACCGCCTGGGCAAACGCCTGAGATACGGCGGATAGCTCGCAACGTCCGCCCTGTTCAATCAGTTTTTGGGCCTCGAGACGCGCGACGATCCAATGGAACAGCAACTCGCTATCGGTCTCACCTCGAATGTTCGTGGCCAGCTCCGGGCCTATCTCCTGAAGCATGTCGGGACGAAGTTGGTCGACGCCGCGCACCGTTCCGTTGTGAGCGAAAATCCACCTGCCCCAACGGAATGGATGGCAATTGACGATGGAGCCTCCGCCGATGGTTGCCATCCGCACATGAGCGATCACCGTCCGTGCATATACGCGCTCCGCAGAAGTGCTGAAGTGCAGGCCTCGGTAGGCAGCCGTCACATTTTTTTCAACTTTCGGATTCCGGTCCCGGTAGTATCCGATTCCCCAGCCATCCGAGTGCAGGCGACCGGTTGCATCGCCTTGACTTTGGATCAGCAACGAGTTCTGCGCATGGACGAGCGTGCACTCGACCTTGGTCTCTTCGTTGGCATGAAATGCATAGAGCCTACACATGGTTTGCCTCCGCTACGACGCGAAACCACTGACAACGCATATGGCGTTCCAAAGTCCTTTGGAACACCGTTTGCCACAACATGATTCCTGAAATGGCCCGTGACCGCGCTGGCATGCCAGGCCGGTGCGGTATCGCGCCGGAGGGTTGTCAGATTGGAGATGCGGCATGTCTACTGAAAATCGCCTGAAGCGCGCGTTCGTCGAAGACCACCGTAAGCTGACACGTGGTTACCGAGACATTCGAAAGGCATTGCAGGCGGATGCCGTCGAGACGGCAAAGCAGTTAGCCGATGACCTCGACAGAATGGCCGGTCCTCATATCGAGTTCGAAGAAAGGTATCTCTACCCAGTCGTGGAGGAACATCGTGGCGAATCCTATGCCGCGAATCTCTACAGCGAACACTCGATGATCCTGCAGGCCATTCGCGGGTTGAAAGAGGCTCAAACCGCATCCGAGGAGCAAAAATCTCAGTGGCTTCGTGGGATGGATGAAGGGCTCCGCCATGCGGCAACCTGTGGGACGCTGTTGAGCTACCTGGTAACTCTTCCAGAGCAAGAACAGGATAGGCTACTCGCCCATTTAGAGAGGTTACGCAACCGCGGATGCCGGTGGTCAGAACTCCGCCTGAGCGACAATTGAGTTGCATGCCGGAGGGAAAAAGAGCAGAATGTGAGCGGCGTCTGGAGGTGTGCCTGGCCGTGCATGGCCCGGGTAATCCGTATGCGGCTGGTGCAACGCCCCACCGGAAATCTTTGGGCCATTAGTCGGCGCGGATGAGGACGAACCAAAAAGGGCGGTGTACCGGCGGGGCCGGGCTGGCCGAGCCTGCTACTTTTCCGGCGCCGAGCTTGCGATACTTCGAGTTGCACGCGCAACAGATCGACCCTGAATCTCTCGTCTTTGAAAAGAGCTGCCGTGACAGAACAGCCCATTTCTTTGCTAATCGTGGAAGACGATGCCGACTTTCGCGACTCGAGCGTCCGCTGGATGCAGCGAAAAGGGCACCATGTGTCTGGAGCAGCCAGTGGCGCCGAAGCGCTGAGCCTAGTGGAGCGGCAGCATTTTGATGTGGGCGTATTCGATATGAATATGCCGGGAATGTCCGGAATTGAGCTGTTGCAACGAATTCGACAAGATGAAATCGACTTGGAAGTGATCATCTTAACCGGACAGGGCACGATCGAGTCTGCCGTTCAGGCGATGAAGATGGGAGCCTGCGACTATCTTACCAAGCCCTGTCCTCTCGGCGATTTAGAACATCACTGTCACTTGGCCAGAGAGCGTGGTCAGCTACGTCGCGAAAACGAACAACTCAGAGCAATCATCTCACGCCATAGCAAGAAACCAAAACTCGTTGGCAAGTCGCCTGGCATGCTGCAGGTAACGAAGCTCATTGGCCGTGTGGCCCCTACTGACAAGCCGGTTTTGATCGCCGGCGAGAGTGGCACGGGAAAGGAAGTGGTTGCCAAAGCGATTCAGCAGGCGAGTCACTTGGCTTCCCAGCCGTTTGTCACGATCAACTGCGCTGCACTGCCCGAACAGCTCGTCGAAAGCGAACTATTTGGCCATCAGAAAGGCTCGTTCACCGGCGCTACGTCCGAGAAACCGGGCCTTTTTGAAGTTGCCGATGGTGGCACTCTGTTCATTGACGAGCTCGGTGAAATGCCCCTCTCCCTCCAGCCCAAATTGCTCCGGGTCCTGGAAGACGGGTCGCTGCGGCGCATTGGCTCGCATCAGGAGCGCAGAGTCCATGTTCGAATCATCGCAGCCACGAATCGCGACCTTGCCGAGGATGTGAAAAAGGGCAACTTTCGCGAAGATCTATTCTATCGTGTCAACGTGTTGCCCATTCCGCTACCACCGCTGCGCCAGCGTCCAGGCGATATTGATCTGCTGATCGATCATTTCTTACAGGAACCTTGGCACGTAGACGCGGATGCTCGTACGGCAATGAACCACTACGCCTGGCCGGGAAACGTTCGAGAATTGATTAACGTGATCCAGCGGGCGACTATTTTGGCTGACGGAAACGAGATCACCCTCGATGACTTGCCACGCGAGATCACCGACGAGTGCCCGCCTACGGACGAAGCCGGCCTGAACCGCCCTGGCACAGGCGAGCCCGCTACCCTGCCGATGTCCCAGGGAGATACGCTGGACGACATTGCCAAGGCCCATGTGCTGGAAGTGCTTCAAAAACACAACGGCAACAAAGCGCAGGCAGCCAGATCCTTAGGAATCCATCGCCGCAAACTCTATCGTTTGCTCGAACGATTTGACAGATCTGGTGACACGCAGAGTCAAGCGATCTCGTATTCGGTCGACGCGATGGAATCTAAATGACCGCCAGCGCGCCGATGGCTCTGACGTAGGCAGACCACAAGGGGCACATCGTGGTGTACGTTACCTAAGGTGTCAGAGCCATCGAGCGTCGCCTTTCGTTTTTGCGACTCTTGTCTCGACTGGGGATTCACGAATCGGCGAAGATTCGTTGCCAGTTCGACACGCGATTCGTCATGTGAGCCGAGTTGGTGCGAGCCGCACGAGCGAATAGCCTGGATCGCCAACCAGTGGCAAACTCAACTCGTCGAAAACAGGCTATGCCAAAAGTAACCGCTCTAGGGTTTCACGCTGATCTTCTTCGCCCGACTCTTCTCGGATTTTGGCAAGGTCAGCGTCAGGACACCATTGTCGTACTGCGCGGCAACTTCATCTTCGTTGATATCGCAGGGTAGAGTGATCGCGCGCGAGAAACTACCGGAGCGGCGTTCCACGCGGTGGAACGTTTTGCTCTCCTCTTCCTGCACCTCTTCGCGCTTGCCACTGACGGTCAATCCATTGCCCTGAACCTGAATGTCGAAGTCCTTCGCATCCATCCCCGGAACATCGAGTCGAACCTCGTACGCATTGTCGTCTTCGGACACGTCCATCGCCGGATTCAGCGCCAGGCCATTCTGGTTCTCTTCATGCCCCCAAATACGAGAGATGAGATCGTTCATTTCATCCCGCATGGCGGTAAACGGATCTCGAGCGTTTAGAACTGCAGGCGCACCGCGTCCACTCTTTCTAGAGATTGTGCTAGCCATTTCTATTCCTTTCCCGTTCAATAGGCCTCTGAAACTCACTACCGGCCATCCATAGCACAACGTGTGCCATCGACTGGAATTGGCAAATGCGTGCCAAGACCGTCCTCGGCTTAGGCCGGAGAGTGCTTATCCGCACGCGGTCGCGCGCGTCAGACACATTCACCGGCGCACAACCGTCCGGAGCACGCTCACTGGCATTGGTCTGGTTGGACGCCGTACTTTTCTTTGTTTCTGAGAACGGACCGCAGAGAGGGAACATCGGCCTGCCAAGTCGGCAAAACCCACGTGAGCAAGGTGGCTTCCAGATTGGTTAGGCACACGGCGATCGTCGCCAGGCGCATGGGCCAGACGGATAGGCCAAGCACCAGCGCGATGCCTCCGATCAAAACGAGGAACTGCGACTTCTTCGCGGCCCACGTGTGATAGCTTGGTAACTTTCCATACTTCAATAGCCCGGCTGCGGACGAGACAGCATAGCTGCCTATCGCTATGAAAATCCAAAACCATTCATCGGCGATGACTTCATAACATAGGACGATACAGCCCAGCACGAGAGCTGCGTATAAGAAGAAGTCCGCAAAGCTGTCGAGTCGAGCTCCAAAGTCAGAACGCTGATGCATCTGCCGCGCCAGCCAACCATCAATCCAGTCGGAAATGGTCAGCGCCAAGAACAATCCCACGAACCAGTAGCGAAAGCCGGCGACCGCCAGTGCGACAATCGCTAGCGAACCCACCATGCGAATCATGCAAATCACATTGGGAAGGGTAAAAATCCAATCGCGATAGGCTTCGTCGCGCGGTTCCAGCTCCGAACTCGTGGCGTCGCGAGTTGAAGAACGAGTCATGTAGTCCTCCTCCGCACCTAGATGACGTTGATGGCGAAGTAGTAAAACGCCGGAGCGGTAACGGTCAAGCTGTCGATGCGATCAATCATGCCCCCCATGCCCGGCAGGAGGTTGCTGCTGTCCTTAACGCCCGCCTCACGCTTAAGGGCAGACATGTTGAGATCACCGAGAAACCCGCCCAGCGCAATGAGCGCTCCAGCAGCAGCAGATATCAAAACGCCTTGTGCAAGAGAACGCCCGACCGTCAATGAGGTCAGGACCGGAGACAACCAGATTGCCAGGAAGATGGTCACCAGCGCCCCGCCCAGAAATCCTTCCCAGGTTTTCCCTGATGAAATGACCGGAGCGATGCGGTGACGCCCCAGGCGCCGACCAATCAGAGCTTGGGCGATATCATTCAACTCAGTCAGCACGACGAGGAAGATGCACCAGCCCACAGATCCCGTGGTCAGCGCTCCGGCGGGTGCCGGCAAGTCCACCAGGGCGACCACATAAGATAGCCCGAGAATCATCAACACGAATGCCCAGGAGTAGCCCGCGGTCGCCCGAAGATAGTCCTTGGTTCTTCCCATGGCGATTTCAATGAAGCTGAGCATGACCAGGACCGCAGGGGGTAGAGCCCACATCGACCACATCGAAGTGGAAGACACGAGCAGCGCGTAATGCCCGATTCCCAGCACTCCAACGGCCCATGCCAAAACCGGAGAATCGAACGATCGACGGGCGAAAAGGGTGTGGAATTCACGAAGCGCGAGAAGGCCGGCGAGGCAAAACAGAATGGCCAGTCCGAGCTTACCCAATAGCAGCGAGGCCGCAAACAGGATCGTTAGCACCCACCAGACCAGGAGGCTGTCAAGCCGTTTCCGCGACACCGGTTCGGGCGCATTTCGGAGTGCGACTGCGCGAATCCCGGTTCCGACCGACAATGCAGCAAACGCAACGACGAACGCCCAAATCAAACCGTTGGCAAAACTAGGCATGGTCTCTGCTCCTGGTCAGTTACGTCACTCACAGGCCGCGAAGGACGCTGGGCATTCTCACCGAAGCAGTGGTACTGCGAATTGCGGGCCGAATTCGAGCAGGGCGGCAGCCGGTTGCCGCCAAATCAAGGTGCATGTCGCGGCGCCGCCGCTGGCGAGTTCCCGCCTCGCGCTCGGCATGCTCTGTGCTACGTTTCTGGCGTATGCGAATCAGATTTTGCTGTGCAGGAACTACCCCATGGCCACGCGTGCTTCCGATGTTCTCAGTGAACGCCGGTCCCCAGTTTGCAAGCAGGAATCGGGCAGATTTCAGATTCTTCACATCTCGGACTTGCATTTTGGCCCGCCTTTAGTGCTCAATGTGGCTGAAGCGTTGATCGACTGCGCTTCACAGTTACGCTTTGATGCGGTCGTGGTCAGTGGCGACTTGACGCAGCGCGCGCGGCGCGAACAGTTCCTCGCGGCCCGCGATTTCATGCAGTGTTTGCCGGAAGTCCCACGGCTGGTGATTCCTGGAAATCACGATGTTCCGCTGTACCACCTGGCCCGCCGGCTCTTGGATCCTCACCGCAACTATCGCGAAGTGATCGATTCGGATCTAAACCCGGTATTGACGCTGCCGGGGGCGGTGATTGTTGGACTGGATTCAACCGCTCCTCGGTCAGCAATCAGTAATGGGTGCATCCATGCCTGGCAACTCGATCACTGCGCGGAAGCATTCGCGAAGGCGCCTCCGCACGCGGCCCGAATCGTCGTAGCCCACCATCACTTTGCTCCAGCTCCCGACTACTTGCGCGATTCCTCAATGCCAAGATCCAAGCGGGCCATGATGCGATTTGTGGAACTGGGGGTCGATCTGATCCTCGGAGGTCACCTCCATCGCACCTACATCGGGAACTCGCTTGATTTCTATCCGGGAACGCACCGAGACCGCGGCATTGTGATTGTCCAGTGCGGCACCAGCACTTCCGGCCGCGGACGAGGCAGAGAGCAACAGAAGAACACCTTCAATCTACTTTCGATCGACAAGACCTCGATCAAGATCACTCACTATATGTTTTTTCATCAGTCAGGCTTCGTACCGACCAGTAGCCATGAGTTCTTTCGCGAGCACGGCGACACGAATCCCTAACCGCCGGGGCCCCCGATCGTCACCCAAGCAAGTGTGCGTCTGTGTCACGTCCGCACACACGCACTATCGCCCGCCACAGCCGGCCAGCGCCGTTTTCCGCTGAAATTGTGAGTCCCCTTTCCGCCCGACTCGTTCGGCATCCCGGTTGCACCACTCCAGTGAAAGGAATTTGGTGCGTCGGGCTCGTTCAATCGCCGGTGCGAGAGCTTCGAAATACACCGTCCAGGGTGGGATTTTGAGGACTCGCGTCGGATTGGGGAAAGCGAGGCAGCCACGGCGTTTTTGGTCAACTTTCGGATGGAAGTCATGCAGCTGAATACAACGGCGGAATATCTGGGGCTTCAACTGACCTCACCGATTGTCATAGGCTCCAGCTCGCTTACGCGAAATCCTGAAGATGTCCGTGAACTGGCCATCGCCGGGGCAGGTGCGATTGTGCTCCCGTCACTTTTCGAAGAACAAGTGGTGCACCAGTTGATCCTCGACGGCAAGCAGCCACGCGAGAATGAGGAACTCGTCGAGGCCGCTAGCTATACGGAGTCGGAAGATGAATACAACGGCGGTCCGCAGGAGTATTTGGAACTGATTACGCGGTTGAAGGGGACAACAGCCATCCCGGTGATCGCCAGTCTGAATGGCTGTACGGACGGACGTTGGCTAGGCATTGCTTCGGATATCGAGCAGGCGGGAGCGGATGCCATCGAGATCACACTCGAATCGGATGTGACCGATGCATCTCTGGGCGCCGATCAGGTGGAGGAGCAGATGCTGAGTTGCGTCGGCGAGCTGTGCGACCTGGTAACGATTCCGATATCTGTAAAACTTTCGCCGTTCCATACGAATCTTGCCAACTTGGCGTGGAGGCTAACCGAGGCCGGCGTGACAGGAATCGTCTGTTTTGCGCATGATCCGATCTGGGAAATTGCAACGGATCGGATCGAGGCGACGATGAAGTGGGAGCTAACGCCGGCGGGCTGTGTTAACCCGACGATTGCCGGCCTGATTCGAGTACGTTCTGGAGGTCCGCCGATCTCTCTAGCCGCCAGTGGGGGAATCTCGGCGCCGGCAGATCTGATAAGAACCATCCTGGCTGGAGCCGACGTGGGCATGATCACCAGCGAAATATATCGATCAGGGCCCGATGCGGTCGCCCACCTGCTCGATGGCCTGCACAGCTATCTCGAGCGACATGGGTTCGACTCCTTCGCCGCACTGACGCAGGGGCGGCCCAAACCCAAACGTTCCGCCCGCAAGCTGCGTGTGGACTGCCTCACGCATGACCAAGAGTTCGTCGATCCCACGCCCAGACTGCCCACGCAGACCGGTGATCGATGGGGGCACCTGCGATAGCGTCCGGCTTGCGGCCCATCGGCTCCAAGAATCATCGCCGCGCGGCTTAAGATGGTTTGTTTTACTGCGTACCCTCTGGATCTCGACTGATCCAGACAGAGCATGGGGCATGCCGAAGAACAAAGCGAGAGACGCTGCCCAGGAGAAATCTGGCCAACAAGCTTCGTCCCGTGCTTCCCATCACGACCATATCGGTGGCGTTCTCCTCCGCGAACTGAACGAGCCGTTTACCTACATGTCCCGATTCAACGACGTGTGTCGTCGTATCGAGAGATGGTAGCTTGTCTCGCAACCGAAGGCTTGCCAGCTGCTGCTCCAATTCGTCGGACGCTGCTTGCCTGATGACGGCCTGGTCTTCTTGGGTCATCCACTGGACGGGAGGGGGCAACACGTGGACCAAATCGACTGACGAGCATCCGGCCCAGCCGGAGCCTGCTAGCTGCGCATACGCGGATTCCGATGCGTCGGATCCGTCACAAGCAACGAGAAACCTTAGATCGGGATAGAGTTTATCGGTCGGTCGGACCACCAAAACCGAACGTTTTGCGTAGGTGGCCACAAAGTCGCTGGTGCTTCCCAGCAGCACGTAGTCGATCAGCGACTGACCGAGAGCGCCGATAACGATCAGGTCGACATCGCATTCTTCGGATGCTTCCAGAATAGTTTTTCCGACGTGTCCCGACCGAATCATGCAGTCAAGCCGGACATTGCGTCCTTCAAGTAGACTCTTGACTCGTTCGAACGCCTGCCCGAATCTCTTGTTCTGCTCGATGACATACGATTCGCGGGCTGCCGTGCTCCCCAGCGTGTAATGGAGATCGGGAATCTGGAGCACCGAGATGACGATAATTTCCAGAGGATCGGCATCGGGCAACTGAGCGAGCATGCTGACGGCAGCATCTGCATTCTCGGATCCATCGGTTCCTAAAAGCACCTTCATTTTGAATCTCGTTGCTCGTGGAGTTCCTTGATGGGGGCGACGGTCCGGCCAGCGCCCGCGGCCTGAATTTGCGGGTTAAGAGCATTCCTATCTCGGGCGATCCAGACGGAACACCCCGAATGACGCACCACGTAATTGGCAACACTGCCGATCAGAAACCGTCCGAGTAGTCCCGGCCCCGTATTGCCCAGGAGAAGGATGTCGCAGGCGTTCCGCTGAGCAAATCGGACGATGCTATCGCCGACATGGGAGGCTTCGATGACCTGGGTACTCACGTTGGGAGACAATTCCCTGAGCGAATCGGCCACTGCCTCAGCCGACTTCTGTATCGCTTCGCGAATCGGTTCCAAGTCAATCTGGATAGGTTCGCTCATGGTGTTGAACGGAAACGCAAGCACACTAAGAACTTGGACGTATGTGTTTCGACGCCAATCAAATTCGCGGAGCTGAGTGACCGCAAAATTCGACGGATGAGAACCATCGTGCGCTACACAGATGCTCAGGCCCTTGGCGGTAGAATCAAACAGTCCAGTCGGACGGACGACCAGCACAGAGCAATCGGCGTGCGTCGCCACGAAGTCGCCAACACTACCGAGCAGAAGGCGGCTGACCGCCGAGTGGCCGCGTCCACCGACAACCACCAGGTCGATCTCCCTTTGCTTGGCTTCCTGGACGATTTGCCGCCCGACATGCCCTTGGCATACCACTTGCTCGACCTGCGCGTTGGCTCCTTCAAACATGTCGACGATTCGCTTGCATGCCTCCTCCGCTTTGGCTCGCTCCGCTTCGCGATTCTTCTCGATCCATTGTTTCACAACCTGTGAGCCGTGAAAATGGGGAGATTCCTGAACGGAAAGAACAACCAACTCCAGTGGCTTCGAATGAGGCAAATGGGCCAGGAGCCAACCGGCGTCGTCCGCAAATTTGCTTCCATCAGTCGCCAAAAGCACCTTCATGTTTTGCCCTTCCGCTTCAGAATACTTAGTCGATATCAAAGCCTGGCCAAGGCCTGGCTACGCCGCGAAACTTAATTTTTGACATCTCGGTAGGATTCTGGGCGTAGCCTGCGCTGCAGTCTTCGAGCAGTCGGCAACCTAAAGATGTAAGTCCGGGGGGATTAGCCCCATTGCTTTGTCCGTGCGATCCACAAGCTACCTTGGGTGTGATGTAACACGTAACGCGACGTGCTTCCCAAGAAGAACCTGGCGACCGCCGATTTACCGGTCCCTCCGATGAACAGCAGATTGCTTCGATTGTTTTCGGCGCGCACCAGAATCGCCCGCCCGACATGCAGGGTCTCTCCGACCGACTCAGTCACTTCGCACCCTAGTTCCGCTGGCCTCTTCAGCTGAGCCAGAGCCTGTTCTGACTCGGCAATCTGCTCCGGATCATAGACCACGTCGTCCGGGAGCAAACTGGGCCGTTCGAGCATCAAGGCAAGGTCTATCTGCGTTCTATCGTCGGGCCAGGCCAGGCTGAGCATCTGCTCGTATGCCGTTTTCGACTCATCCGAACCGTCGTACGCAACTAGAATTCGAAAGTCGTCATCTTGCTCCGCAGGCGTAGTGGGATCTTTTGCGGAAGGAACCACCAGAACCGAGCACTTGGCGTGGTTGGCGACATACTCTGCCGTGCTACCCAATACGACGCGATAGGCGGCAGAATGTCCTCGCGAGCCGAGAGCGATCAAGTCTGCGCGTTGCTCCTCGGCAACTCGCAGGATCAGCCGCCTTGGGTGCTCGTGCTCAACAACGTGTTCGATGGTCTCACAGTGGCCGGCCAGTAGGGCTTGTGCCGCGGCGAAGTGCTTAATGGCCAACTCTCGTTCTGCCTCACGCAGCCTCATGCCGGTTTCGGATGCCACGAAATCATAGGGCGAATCAACCAAGGCGGTAACGACAGTGACTTTTGGCTTTGCTTTCCAAGGTAGTTGGGCAAGTTGCTTTGTTGCTGCCAGCGATTCCGCCGACCCGTCCAGGGCAAGAATGATATGCATCAGTGCGTCTTTCATGGTGTGACTTCGTTCTGGTCGAATTGGCAATACCCGTGCCAAGAGCTTGTCGAATTCCCTCAGCGGCCTCAGTTTGTTCCCATTATTGGCCTCCAGCGGGGGGTTGGCTGAGCTGGGTTGTCGATCGATCAGCGAACAAACGCATCAACTACGCATCAGCGGCCGTGCCAAGCCATTTCGGGACGCCGGTTAGGTCAGCGCAACGCTTGTTTGGTGACGAACTGGCACACCCAAGTGTGTCAATCGGAACGTTTTTGAACTGGTGAGCGAATAAGCGCGCTGAGGCGTTCCCTCCTGACCCGGTTCTCGCGCGAGACGACCAGCCACTGGTCTCCGCATCCGAGTGCACGTCTGGATGTCCCAGTTGTGACAACCACGCGCGCGAACGTCGTCGGCCCGTCCGCCGGTCGATGCGCCATTGCTCAGCGATCAGCCTATTTATTTGTTGCGCTGCGACCGGCTCCTTGGTCGGCGACTAAGCCCGTGTCCGAAGTGCCCCCTGGGCCGTCTCGCTGGCACATCGATTGCATCGGCTGTTTTCGATGACACCCGAGTGCGTTTTTTCAGAGTGTTGGCGGCCCAAATCGATAGGTTGCTGAGCAGGTAGGAGTCACTTAGATGGTAACAACGACCGTGACAGGATTAGTGCGCTGGTTCGACGATGTTGGGTTGGACGACGTCCAGAGCGTCGGCGGAAAGAATGCTTCGCTGGGAGAGATGTTCCGCGAACTCACGCCCAAGGGCATTCGCATTCCCAACGGATTCGCCACAACGGCCGACGCGTACTGGCTGTTTTTGGAGGAAACGGGATTAGATAAGAAGATCAGTCAGTTGCTTAGCGGCATGAACGAGGGCGACGTTGATAGTCTGCACCATCACGGATTACTGATCCGCCACGCGATTCTCGAAACTCCCCTTCCCGATGCTCTTTCTCACTCCATTGTTGAAGCCTATCACAACCTGTGCGCTGGACGCGAGTTGATCGATGTGGCTGTGCGTAGCAGCGCCACCGCGGAGGACTTGCCGGACGCCAGCTTTGCCGGGCAACAAGAGACGTATCTGAATGTTCGCGGGCAAGCATTCTTGTTGGACGCGTGTCGACGGTGTTTTGCATCGCTGTTTACGGATCGAGCCCTTTCGTACCGAGCTCACCATGGTTTCGAGCACATGAAGGTGGCCCTGTCGATTGGTGTTCAGGAGATGGTCCGCAGCGATCTGGCGACCTCAGGCGTGATGTTTTCCATCGACACGGAGACCGGCTTTCGAAACGCGGTTCTAATTAACGCCGCCTACGGCCTGGGGGAAAATGTCGTTCAAGGCAGCGTCAATCCAGATGAGTACTATGTCTTCAAACCGACGCTAGCGGAGGGCCGCCGCCCGATCTTGAAGAAGACGCTTGGCTCTAAAGCGATCAAGATGATTTATGATGTCGGCGGTAGCAAAATGACTAAAAACGTGCCGGTACCGCCCGAGCGACAGGCAAGTTACGCAATTTGCGATGACGACATCCTGCAACTGGCACGATGGGCCGTGGAAATCGAAGATCACTATAGTCGCCTCAAAGGCGCCGAGTGTCCGATGGACATGGAGTGGGCCAAGGATGGGCGAACGGGCGAACTGTTCATCGTCCAGGCCCGCCCCGAAACCGTTCAGTCCCGTCGTTCATCCACCACGATAGAGCGGTATCGCATGGAAGTCCGCGGAGAAGTCTACGCAACGGGGCGTTCGGTCGGAGAAAAGATCTCCGCCGGCCGCGTTCATTTGATTCACGACGTCTCCGGGCTTGGGCAATTCCGCGACGGCGAGATTCTCGTCACCGACAAAACAGATCCGGATTGGGAACCGATCATGAAGCGTGCCTCCGGTATCGTGACGAACCGAGGCGGCCGAACATGCCATGCAGCCATTGTCAGTCGAGAGCTTGGGTTGCCGGCTATCGTCGGCACACAGAACGCAACCCAGGTCCTGCGCAACGGACAAGAGGTTACCCTGAACTGTGCCGAAGGGGATACGGGAGTCGTCTATGACGGGATCTTGCCTTTCCAGGTGGAAACCATCGAGCTTGGGAAAATCAAGCGGCCCAAGACCAAGATCATGATGAACGTGGGGACACCGGACGAAGCATTTTCGTTGGCAGCGCTTCCCTGTGATGGGGTGGGGCTCGCGCGAGAAGAATTCATTATCACCAACTACGTCAAAGTGCACCCGCAGGCGCTGCTGGAATATGACGAGCAAGAGGAGCGGATCAAACAACAGATCGACGCATTGGCTGGCGGATACTCCGACAAGCCGCAGTTCTACGTGGATCGATTGGCCGAGGGCGTTGCCATGATCGCCGCAGCATTTCATCCGCAGGATGTCATTCTCCGGCTCAGCGACTTTAAGACCAACGAGTACGCCAACCTGATCGGTGGAAGCAGATACGAACCGCGAGAGGAGAATCCCATGATTGGCTTCCGCGGTGCATCGAGATATTATGCCAACAGCTTTCAAGCCGCCTTTGGTCTCGAGTGCCAGGCGATTCAAAAAGTGCGTCACGAAATGGGGCTTCGCAACCTGAAGCTGATGATTCCCTTCTGCCGCACGGTCGAAGAAGGGCGCCGCGTTCAAACGGAGATGGCCAAGTACGGTTTGGTTCGCGGCCAGGACGGTTTAGAAATCTATGTCATGTGCGAGATACCGTCCAATGTCGTTCTGGCAGACGAATTCGCCGAGATTTTCGACGGTTTTTCCATTGGCT
>JANQJJ010000454.1 GCA_028281725.1 Pirellulaceae bacterium
GGCATCCGTATTCGGGGCGAGACCGACGGGCTGCTGTTTGAAGGGAACTCGATTCGCGACACGCGTCCGGACGCGCAGACTCAGACCATCGGCGTCCTCATTGAGGAGCAGGTCGGGAGCGTGACGTTGCGAGACAATCAGATCGAGGCAGCGCAAACGGTTTTGGACAAACGGGCGAGCAAACCGAGCGGAGCACCCGAAAAGTAGTTCAGTCAGGCAACGTTCCCAAAATTCGCTCCGGTGCGGTTCTCGATCCTGCTTCCGGAATGATTGATCGTCTACTGGAGCGGATCCTGCGCAGAAGAGGCTAGCCACACCTCCCAAGCCGTACTTTAACAGGACCTACTCCATGCGCCGCCGACTACTTGCGATCATGATTCTGCTGACCAGCCAGCCCTGCCTGCGAAGCCAATCCCCGGATCGTTTCTCGATGGAGGACTACGACCAAGTCGAGAAGATCGACATCCACGCTCACATCCACACGGAGAATACGGACTTCGTCGCTCTCTCCCAACGCGATCGCTTTCGATTTCTGAACATGGCAGTTCAGTCCGGCACGCCGGAAGAAAACCGGAAAAAGCACGACACGATCTTCATCCAGTATCAAGCTGCTCCTGATCGCTCGGCGCCAGTTTCTTCGTTCCCGCTCTCAGGCTGGGACGAACCGGACTGGGTAGAGAAGACAATCGCCTATCTGGATGATACGTTTGCCAAAGGCGCCGTGGGCGTCAAGGTCTGGAAGAACATCGGTATGGTTTTTCGAGATCGGCAAGGCCAACTGATCATGATCGACGATCCCCAATTCGATCCCATTTTTGATCACTTGCAGGCCCGCGGTATCGTTCTGATCGGCCATTTGGGAGAGCCGAAGAACTGCTGGCTACCGCTCGAAGAGATGACCGTCAACAATGACCGCAGCTACTTTCGCGAGCATCCCCAGTACCATATGCATCTGCACCCCGAGATGCCGTCCTACCAGGATCAAATTGACGCGCGTGACCGGATGCTCGCCAAGCATCCGGACCTCCGGTTTGTCGGCGCCCACCTGGCCAGTTTGGAATGGAGCGTTGATGAGATTGGCCAGTTTCTAGACCGCTTTCCGAATGCCGTCGTGGGTGTTGCCGCCCGTATGGGCCAAGTCCAATATCAATCTCATCAAGATCGCGGGCGGGTAACTGAATTTTTTACTAAGTATCAGGATCGCATTCTCTACGGCACCGACACCGGCCTGGGTCCAGGTAGCGACGCGGCCCAAAAGCATGCGCAAGTGCGTCAAAAGTGGCAACGCGACTGGCGCTACTTTTGCACCGATCAGATAGTGTCCGTCCCGGAGCTGGACACTCCGATTCAGGGACTAGCCTTGCCTAAACAGGTTGTGGAGAAAATCTATCGTCTCAACGCGCTGCGCACCTTCCCCAACTCCTGGGGTCAGTAGGCCCGCACCCTTTTCCGTGCACACCCCAGCTGGGCTATTTGGGCCGTCAATGCAAAGGCGTCTTCTGATTACAGGGCATCCGCCTCAGGCCAGGCGCTGCGTTCGCAAATGAACTTCGGTGAAAGTTCTGCCGACAAGCTATTGACGCTGTGGAACCGAAACGTTACAATCTGTAACGGTACACAGCGTAGCATTTGAATGGAGACTTGAATTCGTGAAAAGCAAAAGTTCTCTCAGTCCGCTTGAAAGTCGCGTCATGAATGTGGTTTGGGAACGATCCCAAGTGACGGCGGACGATGTTCGGCTGGCACTGAGTACCAAGTCACAACCAATGAAAGATTCCACCGCTCGAACGATTCTGAGGAGATTGGAAGAAAAGGGCTATGTGACGCATGAAGTCGAAGGGCGCACGTATGTCTACTCGCCTTCGGTCGATTCGCACAACGTGGCCACCGATGCAGTTCGCGGAATCATCGATCGATTCTGCTCTGGTTCTGTGGAAGATCTGCTAGTGGGCATGGTCAATGATGATGTCTTATCCGCGGACAAACTCCAGGAGTTGGCTCAGCGGATCGCCAAAGCCGAGCAGAGGAAACGAAAACGGGGAGAGCAATCGTGATGGAATTCTCAACTCTGTGGGGACAGTGGTGCGTGGATGTCACGGTGAAGTCCTGGCTGCTGGGAATCGCCGCTGGAGCCGTGATCCTCACTGCTCGAATCACCAATGCCAATACTCGGCATCGCATTTGGACAGGCGTCCTGTGCGGGATGCTGACTCTGCCTTTGCTCGTTCACGTGACGCCGCGTGTGCCCGTACCAGGATGGTTGTTAGCGATCGCCGACGAAACACCCGGCCACAACCTCTTGCCAGGGAAATCACCAGTTGCAGGTTGGGAACACCAGGATGCTGGTCCCGCGAGCAATAGCCAGGCGACGGACATTCCAGCGGAATTGCGTTCCGAAGGGTGGCTTGATCCTCGCGTGACTCAGCCGTACGGATCGGCAGTCGAGCCGACGACGTCCAATAGGAACACCGTGACACCCGTCGCTACTACGACAGGGGGGCCGCTGGTCGAGGCGCGGAAACGTTCACGTGAACGCGCAGCATCCGCCGTTGCTCCTTGGTGGGCCATTTCGCTCTCCGTCGCTCACCTATTGATTTCGGCGGTATTGCTCGCGCGGATCGCGGCCGGACTGGGACTTGCATGGCGTATGATTCGAGATGCGACACGCATAGAACTGAATCGCATTCCCGTTCCCCCGCGGGTGCATGTGTGCGAATCGAGTCGCGTCAGCGTGCCCGTAACGGTTGGCATTTTCAAGCCGTATATTCTGTTGCCTGTCGGGTGGTGTGATTGGTCCGAGGAAAAAGTACGTTCAGCCCTCACGCACGAATTGGCTCATGTTCGACGCGGTGATTGGCTGACTACCCTGGCGGCCGAAGTGAACTGTGCGGCCAACTGGTTTAACCCGCTCGCCTGGTTCGTTCGCCGGCAACTCGCCAACTTGGCGGAACTCAACTGCGATGATGCTGTGATCGAAGCACTTGGTGATCGTGCGGCCTATGCGACTCACCTGTTAGAAGTTAGCGCGCAGTTGGCAACTTCGGGAAAACGGTTTCATCCTCCTACGCACAGCATTGCGATGGCGCGCCGGCCAGCCGTTGAGGTTCGCATTGATGCCATTCTTGACGAGTCCAGGTCCTTGGCCAGTCGCCTCGGCCGCACGGGCATGGCGACTCTACTGGCGTGCATTATATCGGTCGTTCTGCTGATCGCATCGCTCGGCCCTGCCGCGGCAACCGATCCGGATGCCCCCGTCCCTGCAGACACACCAAATCAAGAGGCGGTCGCGGAAGCAGACAAAAATTCTCCTCAAGACGACCAGAGTCCCGTCCACTACTTGTACTCCGGCCAAGTCCTGACACACGATGGTCATCCCGCGGTGGGAGCCCACATTTGGCTCGTCTATTGGATTCGCGATGAGGCGCGGCCCATCCGCAACGAACCGGACGCGGTGACCGACTCGAACGGACAATTCCGACTGGAAATGGCTCGCAGTGATTTCTACTCCGGCAACGATGTACTCCCTCCCTGGCAATCGGCCTGGTTAGCCGTTACGAAATCAGGGTCCGGTCTCGCCTGGGCGCCCGCGGCTGCCTTCGAGGAATCGGGGCGAGCGCTGGCCGAGTTCGATCAGGAACAGGATCCCTACCTGAGCGAGCGTCTAGCAGTGCTTCGCTCAATCAGCCAGCAGCAAGGACGCACCCTACGGCTCTCCGAAGAAGCGACACTTACCGGACGGGTGATCAATTCAGAGGGACAACCGGAATCAGGTGTGCAAGTCACATTCATCGAAGCCTTTACGGGCGCGGACGACTCTCTCGATGCATGGATCCATGCGGCGACCCAATCGGACGTCGAGTTCGATTCGATCCTTGCTACGGTTCCTAAACGAGTCACCGGTCGCCTTGCCCAAAGGCTGATCGGCAGCACAAAAACGGATGCCAGTGGCGAGTATACGATTCGCGGTCTCGGAACCGATCAGCTGGTACGGCTTGCACTGCAGTCACCCAGGATGGTTTCCGAGGGACTCTATTGCCGTACGGGTGATCATGAACCGTTTCGAATGAATGCGGGTGTATCCCTTGAGGTCACGGTGCATGGTAACCGGGCATCGCACGTGGCCATTCCATCACGCGCCGTCGAAGGCACAGTACGGAACGACGCGACCGGGACACCGATTCCAGGAGTCGTCGTTCGTAGCCAGCCCACGGTAAGCAGGCGTGGATCCGATCAGGTCGTTCGGACAGGCAGCGAGTTTGCTCGCGCGGTGACGGACGAACATGGCAGATTTATTCTTACTGGCTTGCCACGCGTCGACGAAAATACTCTGCATTTCGTACCGCCGCTGGAGTCCAGCATGATGCCTAGGACGCGGCGGGTGAATACGTCCGGTCTAGAGATCACTTCGATCCAGGCAGACGCTCGGCTCACTCCAGGTGTCGTTGTCACCGGACGGGTCACCGACTCGTCGACCGGCCTGGGTGTCACCGGATTCGCCTCGTACCTAGCGCCGAGCCAGGACCATCGAGGCGGAGTGCGTATGCTTCCCAAAGAGCCCTACACCGTCCAGATGCCAAGAGTTGATCCGCAAGGCAACTTCCGCATGGTTGTTCCGCGGGGTGCCGGATACATCGGTTTTAGAACGCCTGAATCAGCCTACGAGATGTCGCACGATTTTCCAGACGATTTTGTGATGCTCTTCAGCGGCATGTCCATGTCTCAGAGCGGACCGTACTTTCATGCCCTGGAGAAACTGGACTTGGCTGGGGGGGAAACCACGGTCGATCTCTCCATGACGGTGGACAGGGGAAAATCCTACCTAGGTAAGTTCGTTGATGCTTTCGGCGCGACCATCGAGCATGGTAGCTACGTCGGTCAGAACGATGCGGCGCTGTGGAGACATTTTCGCAGTGGAGTCTTTAGCGTTGCCGGCTTCGGCTCTGGTGACGTTCGCCGTATATCGTTCGTCAGTAGTGATCGCAAGTGGTCGGGGACCAGCGTCATTGAAGGTGAGGTTGCTCAGCCGCTGGTCATCCAAGCCTCTGCCTCTGCCAGCATCCAAGGCCGCGTCGTCGATAGCAGCGGTGTCCCCGTGCCCGATGTCAAAATCTACGGATCTGGAGTACCGATGACGACCGCCGAAGGTTCCGCATCCGAAAAAGGGTTTTCGATCTTGCCGCCTGAGCGTGGCGAAATCGTCACCGACGATGATGGAAGATTCGAAGTTGAAGGACTGATCGCCGGTTTGCACTACGAATTCTCGGGACGCGTGGGACATGTGTTCGCAACCCAGCTGGGAACCCTTGCAGAAGACTTAGTCCTGACTGCCGGCGAGACGCGAGACTTGGGAGATTTGCAGCTTGCCTCACCCGAACGCCAACCATCGACCCAACAGGCTGGTGGAAACTCGGACACGCAACCAGACGGCGAACAGGCAGCGACCAAGATGCCACGTGTGACCACCGACTCTGGGCAGAGCCGAGAAGCGAAGGCTTCTGAGTCGCAACCGGCACCTGAGGTGCAAGGCAAAGTGGTTCGACGAGTTCGCGGGGTGGTAGTGGACTCGGCAAACCGACCTGTGGTCGGAGCAACGCTATTGTGGCCACGCTCAAAAATCTACCCGTTACGCAGTATCGACGACATTCAACTGCAGGCTGTTGCCACATCTGGCCGCGATGGACGGTTCGAAGCGGACCTCCCATTTCCGACTAGCCCCAAGCTCCTACCCGAGTACCCCCTAGTCGCCGTCGCGGGTGGACACGGAATGTCTTGGAAAGACCTCAAAGATTTGGCTAGCTCCCCTGCAAACACGAGCCACGAGGTTCGCCTGATTCTGCCAGACGAGTTTCCAATTCGTGGACAGCTAACTGATTCCGAAGGCAAGCCGATCGTAGGAGCGATACCCAAGGTCATGTCGCTTTACACCGACTCGAGCGGTAGCATCGACAAACTACTCCGTGCTTGGCTGGATGAATGGCACATGGCCTTTTCTCAGCTAGATCTCGCAACAGCGGTATCCGCTAGTGCTCTCAACATGCCGGCCCGAGTCACCCCGTCCGATGCCCAAGGATTCTTTGAGCTTCGTGGAATCGGAAAAGAACACGTGATACGCGTAGAATTCGCGAGCCCTGAGATAGCCGGTATCCAAACCCTATTTGTGGCTCGCGACGAGTTCCAGCCCAAAATTTACAACGAATCGGCCACAGCACAGGCGACCAAATCTGGCGTATCGGTACGAAATAATCTGACGCTGTACGGCAACGGCGCACGAATCGTGACCGATCCGAGCAGAACGATCTTCGGACAGATAACTGACCAGCGCTCCGGAAAAGCACTGGCCGGCGTTGAAGTCAGAGGGAGGACGCTGAGCCGAAGTTCCGCTGCCACGCTCAGTGATGCCGACGGACAGTATCGGTTGAGTGGGTTAAACGCGATCGACACGGTCATTTCTATCGAAGCTCGATTGCCTGGCAGTCGCTATATGTTATTCGCTCAGCCGGTAAAGCAGGCCAGCGACCTACAGCCAATCCAGTTCGATTTCGGACTTCAACCGGGCGTGTTGCTGACCGGACGCGTCACGGAACAAGATAGCGGCCAGCCCGTCTCCGGCCGTATACGTCTGGTTCCCTTGCCTGAAAACAAATGGCGAGAGAATCCGAGATTTGCGGACTACAAACCTAAACGGACACACGCTCCAGTCGACGCGAACGGGGACTTTCGCGTCGTAACCGTTCCGGGTGCCCACGTCGTGATGATGCACGCAAGCGGAATGGAAATTGACGGTCAGTACGTTCGACCGTTCAAGATCGGCGAATTCTCTAGTAAGGATCGAAATCGAGTTAAAATCCACTCCAGCGGCGATCTATTCTATTCTTCGTCAGGCAACGAGGTGGAATCTTTCGCAACCGGCATGAAGATCGTCGATATTCCTGCCGACGCAGTCGAGCACTCGGTCGATCTGACCGTTGCTCGCGGTTTGGAGATGCTTGTCGATATCCGAGACAGCCAGGGACAGCCGGTCAAGGGAGCGCTGGTTTCGGGCGTCACAGAGATTGCGCCAATCGTTTATCCGGCGCCGGAGTCAACCGTCAAAATCTACGCGTTGAATCCCCAGAAACCTCGCCGTATTCAGTTCTTCCACGCGGAGCATAACTTGACGGGCATGCTCACGTTGCGTGGAGACGAGAAGCAAAGACCTACGGTAAAAATGACTCGGGCAAGGCGAATAGGTGGCCAGGCAATCGACTTGGATGGTCTGCCACTTTCAAACGCCCGAATCAAACTCCTATGGGTGGATGACATTGCGAATGCGCTCCAGCGAGAATTGGACCGGCAACTGCCGCCGGTCATGACCGACGACCAAGGACGATTCGAAGTCGTAGCTGCCTTTCCAGGCAAGATCCGCCTCATGTTTGCAGTCGACAACAAGCAGTACCGTGCAACGAAACTGCTCGATGGCGTGCAGGCAATTCGCAGCGAGTCAGAGCCTGGAGCCGTCATTCAGATTGGAGCAATCGAAGCCCAGCCAAGGTAGCCGTATTCGAACAGTAATGTCTTACGTGCAGAGATTTTCATGAGTTGGGAGCCGTATCAACCGAGTGATCAATCGCCTTGGGATTGGCGAAGAGTCGTCCATCTGCATCGACGAGCTGGATTGGGTGCCTCTTGGGATCAGGTACGGCGAGACATGCAATCCACGCCCGGTGTCGTCATCGATCGCATGCTGGGCCACCGTGCGGAAGACGAAAACTCACAGTTTGAAGAGACATCGAATACCCTGGCAGAAGCGGCTGTTCAGAGTGGCGATCCCCTGCGGCTCAAGGCCTGGTGGCTGTTTCGCTTTCTGTTCTCACCACAGCCTCTTCGGGAAAAACTGACGTTGCTGTGGCACAATCATTTTGCGACCAGCAATCTCAAGGTGCAAAATCTGGGCTTCATGCAACACCAGAACGATCTGTTACGCACCCATTGCATGGGACACTTTCGAGATTTGCTGGTGGCGGTCATCAAGCACCCCGCGATGCTGATTTGGCTCGACGCAGGTGAAAACCGCAAAGGCAATCCGAACGAGAATTTGGCGCGTGAGCTGTTGGAACTGTTCACCGTTGGGATCGGCTCCTACACCGAGGACGACGTGAAGAACGCGGCTCGCGCGCTGACCGGGTGGACTGTCCGGCGTGACCGACTGTTTTGGAACGCAGCAGCGCACGATGATGGAACGAAATCGATTCTGGGGACTACGCAACCTTTTTGTGGAGATGCTCTCCTGAACCTGTTGCTGGACCATGCGGCGACGAGCAGACGTATTGCCTGGCGGCTTTGCGATTTGCTCCTGGGCGAAGGCGTAGCCAGTCAGCCGGACCTCGAAACGCTGGCAACCGGTCTGTCCGAACGTGAGCTGAATATCGGCTGGGCAGTGGAGACCATCCTGCGGTCGCAATTATTCTTCTCGGAGGCCAATATCTGCTCACGCATAAGCAGTCCCATCGAGTTTGTAATTGGCGCGATACGATCACTAGAATTGCTTACGCCTCCGCCCAGCACGCTACTGCTGGCGGACTGGACGGCCCGGCTGGGCCAAGATCTATTTTTCCCTCCCAACGTCGGTGGATGGACCGGTGGCCGTGCATGGCTTGACTCTCGCAAGATCATTGGACGCTCGAACTTTGCGGCAGCCTTGTCCGCCGGCGATCTACATGTCCATCAACAGACTTCGTTTCAGTCTCTGGTAGATCACCATGACTTGGCAACCGATTCGGCTGACTTCTTTCACAAATTGTTGTGCGGCAGTGCCTTGGCGAATCGCTCCGCCGTTCAGGTGGCTCCTGGGAAGCTTGACTCAGTCAGTAGAGAACGGGAAATCTCATCGATCGTAGCCCGCGTCTTGTCGCTGCCAGAGGCATTTTTGGTGTGATCGTCCGAATCGCCGGAAGGCATGGGAGATGAATGATGAAACGACGAGACTTTGTTCGAAATTCGGCTGTCGTTGCTCTGACACCGACGATCCCAAGCTTCTTGGCTCGGAGTGTGACCGGTGCTGAACCGGAGGGAGACCAACGCATCCTGGTCGTCATACAACTCGATGGAGGGAACGATGGCATGAACATGGTCGTTCCGTTTTCTGACGAAGGCTACGCACGGAACCGACATGGTCTGCGTCTGCACAAAGATTTACTCAAACTATCGCCCGATTTTGCCTTGCATCCGCGGATGCAAGGCATGGCAGAAATGTTTGAAGACGGTCGACTGGGAATCGTACAGGGTGTTGGCTACCCCAACCCCAGTCGGTCGCATTTCGAGAGCATGGGAATCTGGCACGCCGGTGACGTCGACGTCCAAAAACATTTTGGGGCCGGCTGGCTGGGGCAATCGCTGGGAACCGCGCCTGGCCTTGGAGCGGCCCGCGAAGCCGTGTTCGTTGGCAAAAGAGAGCTGCCCGTCGCACTGCGCGATCGCCGATGTGTCGCGACGAGTGTTTCCAAGCTGAGTGATTTTGAACTCAGACTGAAGGGGCTCGAAATCTACGACAAGGAAACGGACGCGGACGACATCACCAGCTTTTTGCGGCGTAGCGTATCGCAAGCGTATGCGTCAACCAAGACATTCGAAGTTGGTTCGAAAGACGGCGTGCCTCAGATGCCCTACCCACGTTCCCAACTTGGCGAACGCTTGAAATTGACCAGCCGTTTGATCAAAACCGACTGCCGGGCACGCGTCTACTATACAACGCAGGAGGGCTACGATACGCACGCGAACCAACTCGCGACTCACAGCAGCCTGTTGGGGGATCTCTCGGCATCTCTAACGGCGTTCATGAATGATCTGCGAAGCAGTGGTCTTGACGACCGCGTTGTGGTGATGGCGTTTAGCGAATTCGGGCGGCGCGTGACAGAAAACAGTTCTGCCGGAACGGACCATGGCACCGCAGGACCGGTGTTGATAGCCGGGGCTCAGATCCAAGCCGGCTTT
>JANQJJ010000461.1 GCA_028281725.1 Pirellulaceae bacterium
AGGAGTCAATTGCCGCCAGCGGCCCTTCGGGTGCTGTGCACAATTGACTCCTGCCCCTTTACCCAAATCTTTAGTGCTGACAAAGGACTACATCTATTATAGCATCCCCATTACCAGCGTCTTCCGTCTGCTCAGCAAACTTAGGGGGGAATCCACTCCCGCAGACTTGAACTCACGGTGGCAGATCTGTCCCGAGATCCCTCCTCGGCGAGGGCCACCGTCCATGCTTTCCCCGGCCAGGACGCGTGGCTCATCCGCGCCGGCCCTGACACTCATTCCGGACGCGGATTGTTGTGCCAATGTCCACTGGGGTCCTGCCCGCGAACGGCGACGCCTTTTTCATTCCAGCCCAATTCGGCTCGCACGTCGGCACTACAGTATCGCAAGGTCAGACCACAACGGCGACGATTCGAATCGTTGGCTTCGGAGCCATGCAGCAACAGATCACTGTGCATGGAAATCTGTCCGGCGCGGAGTTCGTCATAGACGATTTCGCCGAACTCCTCCGGATTCTCGATCGTTTGATTGAGCACATTGTGCTCATCCGGGTTGCTGGGACGGTAGGTCATATGGCCGTGGTGATGGGAACCGGAAACAAATTTCATACATGCGTTCTCGCGATCGGCGTCGTCGATCGCCAGCCAGACGGTCAGCGCCTTGGATGGCGACAGCGGCCAGTAACTTGAATCTTGATGCCATGCCACCGCTTTGCCGTCGTGCGGCAGTTTGCAGAAAAAATGGGATCCCCAGGCAATCACCTGGTCTCCCAACAAATCGGCTACATAGTCCACGATACGCGCGTCGGTGAGAATATCGAACACCGGACCATACTTCAGGTGAGCTGAACTGATCGAGTAGCTATCGCCGCCAGATTGGGACACCTGTTCGAGCAGTTCGTCAAAGTAGCTTCGAATCGAGCGAATCTCTTCGCCGGAGAAAACGTCCAGGGGAGCTAAGTATCCGCGCTCGTTGTAATCGGCGATCTGGTCAGCCGACAACACCTTGGGAGACTGGTTGTCGACGCGATGGAACCGAAGATCTCGCCCAATGGCCGCCAACTCCTCTTCGGTTGGCACAATGCTGAACTGCTTGTTCATGATGCTCCTTTCACGTCAGTTAATCTGTCAGCTCGTCGACTCGACCGATCGCCGAGCTTCGATCAGTTTGTCTAGCTCGCTACGCAACTTGTCTAGGATTTCCTCGTAGGTGAATGCGCCCAACGACACTTCGCCTTTCTTCAGGTTGACGCGGGTCGGACCGCACCACAATCCCAAGTCGGCATCATCGGTCTCACCGGGACCGTTGACGCGGCAGCCCATGACCGCAATGGTAATGGCATAATCTTTAGCATAGGCGGTCGTCTCCTTGACTTGCTGGGCCAGTTCGACGAACGCCTCATTTTCGACTCGGGAACAGCTGGGGCATGAAATGATATTCAGTGCGTTGGGATCCAAGGCGACCACACTCCTCAGTCGCCCCGCGGCAATGTCCTCGAGTATCTCGCGCCCGGCTCGAATCTCCTCGGGCTTACGCGAGTTGGGAACGGTCAAAGAGACGCGCAAGGTATCTCCGATGCCACGACCGATCAGCTGCTCAAACGCGATACGGGTCTTGATGATCCCGTCGGGTGGCAAGCCGGCTTCCGTAACGCCCAGATGCAAGGGAATATCCGGGCGGCGCTGGGCAAACATTTGATTGATTTGCACCACCTTGGCTGGATCGCTGTCTTTCATCGACACAACGAAGCGGTCAAAGCCGAGGCTCTCCAGTTGTTCGCAGTGCTCTAGGCCGCTTTCGAGAATGGGACTGATGTCGTCGCCCGCGTCGAATTTGGCCTTCTTGTCGGGGTCCACGCTACCACAGTTGACACCGACGCGAATGGCGCAGTCATGCTCTTCCGCTACACCGGCCAGATATTTGACTTTGTCCTGCCAAGGAAGATTGCGCTGGTGGTGGTACAAATGTCCCGGGTTGTACCGAATCTTGTCGACGTGCGGTGCGACTTTTTCGGCCAAGCGGTAGTTTTCTTGCAAGTCCACCGACAGGTTGGCTGCCGTCTGCCGCCGGATTTCTGCCAGAGCGGCCGCGTCTTTGGCGCTATCGACCGCGATACGAACCACGTCAGCTCCCGCGGCGTGTAGAGCACAAACCTGCTCCACGGTGGCGTCGATATCCTGCGTATGCGTGGCGGTCATGCTCTGAACGGCGATTGGGTGGCCCTGGCCAACGTGGATGGAGCCAATACGAACCGAGCGGGTCGGGTTGCGCTGGATGGTCATTGAGCTGGAGTACCGCAAAACTGGGGTGAGGGCCGTACCCAATCTATTCTAGCTGACCGCGCCGAGCTGGATACCTCTATCTGTCGCCTTGAAGTGTTGCTGCCAAACTGTCAGGAATTAAGTACGATAGATGCTTCCCTTACTCGTAACAGCCCGTTTCTTGCAGGCCCAACCCTTCCCATGCTTATCAAGTTCGTTCCCTTATTCGCCGGATATCTGCTGATTCTTCTGAGCGGCCAGGCCGCCCTGGGCCAGGAAACGGCCCAAGCGAGCGGCCCGTCACGGATGCCGGTCTATCCACTCGACGCGGTGGTCGACGACCAGGGAGTGGCCTATGTCGTCGATCGCAACCTGCCCGGGGTCTGGAAGTGGCAGGACGGGTCGCTATCTAAGCTGTTTGAAGGTTCGCCCAAGTTTCGGACTCCGCTCAACGCCGCGCGATGCATCGCTTTAGACAACGACGGCACTCTACTCGTTGGAGACTCGGCAACCCGAGATGTCTACCGAGTAACATCCGATGGCAAGGCGGAACCGATTACCGGTGGTCAGATCGGCATTCCGATGGACATGGCAGTCAAATCGGATGGAACCATCTATGTGGCAGATCTGGAACTGAGAAAGTTGATGAGGATTCCCGCGGGCACCAAGAAAGTCGAAGAGGTAGCCGATGTGAATCCGCGAGGCGTCTATGTGGACAGCCAGGATCGGGTTTGGGTCGTCTCACAGAATCCGCAGCAATTGCAAATCGTCTCCGATTCAGGAGAGTCCGAAGTGATCGTGGACCATCGCGTGTTTGCTTTTCCCCACCAAGTGGTCGTGAATTCCGAGGGGGTCGCGTTCGTCTCTGACGGCTACCAAAAAGCGATCTGGAAAGTCGTCCCAGGCGGCGAGCCTAAGATCCTCTTCGAAGGTCCTCCACTGGATAATCCAGTCGGAATTGCATTGGTCGAAGACCGCCTGATCGTGGTCGACCCGCGCGCATCGAAAGTCTTCCGCCTCAACGATTCCAACCAACCAGAGACGTGGTTTGAGATTCAGCGATAACGGTCCGTGATGCGGTTGGTGCCGTTTTCGCCGGTCCACTTTTCCGAGCGCGGGATTGGGCAGAGCTCGTGAGGTCTTCGACCGAAAGATGGATGAACGTTGGATTTCGCTTGGGGACAAACTGCTTGGCCGACAGTCAACATTTTGCTAGGTGATGGCTTGGCCAGCTACCTGCTGGACGAACGCATCGTCTGGTCGTTGTTCATACTCTCGGCGGCGGCGTTCATTCAGGCGACCGTTGGATTCGCCGCGGCCCTGTTCGGCTTGCCCCTGCTGCTGTGGGCAGGCAACGATCTGATGGAAGCCCAAGTCCTGATCATCACGGCGATGATGCCTCAGAATGTGTGGTCGGTCTGGAAGCTGAGAAAGAGTATCGAATTCAAAGAGGTGCTCCTGCCGGCTGCCATTCGTATCTCCGCGCTACCGATTGGAATCGCTGGACTGGCCGCCGTCATGACCTGGAGCGCTGCTGGAATCAACCAGCTGGTGGGCGCGATCATCCTGCTGGCGGTCGCCTTGCAATCGCTCGTTGGGATCGAGTGGAAAAATGCGGCGAAACCGTTTTGGGTGGTGGTAACGTTCGGTTCCAGCGGCATTCTGCAAGGTCTCTCGGGCATGAGCGGTCCGCCCATGGTGCTGTGGGTACACGGCCAACGTTACTCGGCGGATCGAGCGCGTGCTTTTCTGTTCAGCATGTACATCAGCAACTTCCTGCCCCAGGTAGCACTGCTGGGTTGGCGGTTCGGCTACGCGGTATTGCAAGCTGTCGGCGTCGCCGTCCTCTCCTTGCCACTGGTCATGATTAGCGCTATGCTCGGGCTGCGACTAGGCAGTTGGCTTGGCGACCGCTGGCTACGACCGATTACCTACGCATGTCTGGTAGCGCTGGCACTGGGCAGCCTGGTCGAACCCTGGATTGAATCTTACCTTGGGGACGCCCCATGATCGAAAGTATCGTTGCGCTGATTGCGCTGAGCCTGATGGAGATCGTCTTAGGGATCGACAACATCGTTTTCATTTCGATCCTGACAAGCAAGCTCCCGCGGGCCCAACAGAGTTTGGGTAGGCGTCTGGGACTGATGCTGGCGCTCGGGACCCGTATCGGGCTGCTCAGCTGTGTTTTTTGGTTGGCACAATTGGTGACGCCAGTCTTCACGCTTTCCGACTGGATTCCGATCGATGGACTCAAAAGCTACTTCGTCGATCGTTCGGAGACGGGCCTCCACGGCGGACCGGTACTCGGCGAGATGGCCGGAGCCGCTAGTGCGGAACCACCCAAATTTGATCAGTATGCCTGGGATGAATTCAACGGCGTCTCGTGGCGCGACTTGATTATGATCGCTGGGGGCCTCTTTCTAATTTTCAACAGCGTTCGCGAAATCCACCATGAAGTGGAAAACCCCTCGGAAACGCACGTGACCTCGCCCAACCATCCGAGTTTCTATGGGCTGCTGGCGCAGATCGCCGTGATGGATATCGTCTTCTCACTCGACAGCGTCATTACCGCTGTCGGCATGGCCAATCAACTGTGGGTGATGATCGCTGCGGTGATGATTGCCGTGGCGGTCATGATCCTGTTTGCCAACCAAGTAGGCAACTTCGTGGATCAGAATCCCACCATCAAGATGCTAGCCTTGAGCTTCCTGTTGCTGATTGGTGTGATGCTGGTAGCCGAGGGCATCGGTACGCCCATCAGCAAGGGGTACATCTATTTTGCCATCGCATTCTCGCTGCTAGTCGAGTTCTTCAATATGCGTAAAAGAAATCTTCGCCAGCAGTGATAACCTGGCCGCATGCTCAGTCCTGCAACTTCTCGGCAACCTTGGGCAGCATGGCCGCCAGCCCCGGAGCTTTGTCTAACTCGATGGATTCCACCATCGCCAGCAGCTTCGCTGAATCAGCCGGCAATCGCGGATGCAGATTCTGCCATACGATGTGCGGTAGCAGAGGGTCGTCTCCGCAAGTCGCCAGAATGTCGACCCAAGTTGCCAGTGCGTCCACATGCTCTAGCTTGGCAGCGGCAATCGCGACCTGCAGCTGCACGTCGGCAGAATCGTCCTTGGCCAGCGACCGGCAGACCTCCGCCAGTCCCCGGTCTGCAGGCAACAGGTTGCCAACCGCACGAACGCCCCAAGCCCGAATCGAACTGTTCGGGCTGTCGAGCAATTTGCCCGCGAACTGCGATGAAACCGCTTTGCCTCCCACGAGCGACCAGAGAGCGTGCAATCGATGCTTGAGCGACGCGTGGCTGTCCAGGACGATCCGCTCCAGCTGGTCGACTACGCCCGAACATTTTCTTTCGGCCAGCAGCCGCTGGGCCGTCTCGCGAACGTAAATGTTCGAATCGCCTAACTTCGCAACCAAATCGGCCGACGATGTCTCGGCCAGGGAAACCACGGCGGGGCGTCCGGTTGCCTCGTGCACTACGCGGTACAAACGTCCATGGCCACGGTCGACACCTTCCGGATCAGCACTTGCATCCTGGTAGCAGTGATAGCGATCGTACCAATCGAGGACGTAAAGACACCCATCCGGCCCGACCTTCTGGACTACCGGCATGAACCAGACGTCATTGGCAGTCAGGAAATCGTCTTCTCCGAATCCTTGATAAGTGGAACCGTGGCGCTGCAAGCGATCAACATTCAGGCAATTACCGTGAATGTTCCCCATCACGAGCCGCTCGCGATAGTTCGCCGGATAAGCGGCCGAATCGAAGTAGGTGATGCCACAGTAGGCGGCCATCTGATGTTTGTGCTTGACGATCGATTCAATCTTCCAGGTGTGGGGCGGATAGGGACCGCCCTGCCGGTGGTAGTAACCGGTTTCGGTCAAGTGCCAGAGGTGGTCAATCACGCAGGCGCTGATGAAGGCGTGCCCCTCCGGATCGAATGCGATGCCCCAAGGATTGCTCGTGCCTTCGCAGAACAAATCAAACTCGCGTGTGACCGGGTCGATGCGAAACATGGCACACGTGAACTGATAGACTTTGCCGCCGGATTCGACCCGGCATGGATTAAAAACGCCATTGAGTCCATACAGGCAGCCATCCGGTCCCCAGGTCAAACTGTTGGGCAGTTCGTGCGTATCGACCCGTCCGAAACCGGTGACCACGACTTCCGTCTTGTCGGCGCGATCGTCGCCATCGGTATCCTGCAAAAAGAGAATGTCCGGTGCGTTGGCTACCCACACGCCCCCGTGGCCGATGGCGATACCCGACGGGATATTGAGCCCATCTGCGAAGATCTTGACTGAATCCGCTCGGCCATCCCCATTGGTATCCTCCAGAATCTTGATGCGATCGCGGCCCGGCCCCGGCTCGTGGCGAGGATACTCGAAACTCTCGGTAACCCAGATCCTGCCCCGCTCGTCAAAAGCCATCGCCACCGGATTCATCAAATCCGGCTCTGCTGCGACCAATTCGACGCGGAATCCGTCAGGAACGGTCATCTTGGCCAACGCTTCGGCCGGAGAAAGTGGCGGTCCCGGCGGACGAGTCTGCTTGCGCGGAACCACGATTTTGCCTTCCTGGGCCAGTGCCGCTACCGGCAGCGCCAAGAAGAGCAGGGCAAGCAACAGGGTGGATAGACGCGTTTTACTATTCATGGAGTTCTTCACCTTGGGCTCTTACAGGCAAGGCACCGGCAGAGCACGGGTTGGTTACATACGGTAAATTTAAGGGCAAACCATTTTCCCACACGGTCTGATTATTGGCAGGCCAATCTCGACATTCAACTGGCCAACGGACATAATGTCCTAGTGCACGGGTATGCATACAGGTTACTGAAATCCAACCTGACTTGTCCGAGTTGTCAGCTTAGATCTGGAACAGAGGTCCGAAATCATGACGCGAATTCGACTTTCTTTTGGTTCGGTGTTGTTCATGGCCTTTTCGGTCGCCTGTCTGGTCGGCTGTGGTGGTTCCGATGACGGTTCCACGACCGCCAGCAATCAATCGCTCGCCAGCGCCGGCAATTCTAGTGGAGCTCCGGGAGCGAGTGGGAACAACTCCGGCAGTAGTAGCCCGAGCGCTCCAGCAGGCGGGGGAGGCGAAGAAGCTGGCAGCAGCGAAGAAATGGAGGGCTATGGTAGCGAGGAGGATCCATCGTCCAGCTTTGACAGCAGCTACAACGAAGGCTACGGCAGCGAAGAAGAGGAAAACAGTGAGGAGATGGAAGGCTACGAGGATCCATCGTCCAGCTTCAATGCCAGTTACAATTTCGACGGGGGCTATGGCAGCGAAGAGAACGAGGCCGATAGTGGCTACGAAGAAGCGATGATGGAAGGCTATGGTGAAAGCGGGTATGGTGAGAGCGGCTACGGTGATGAGTCGTCCGGCTACGGCGAAAGTGGCTACGGCGGTGCGGGGGGCGGTTATGGAGGCTCCGGCATGGGCGGCGGCGCCAACCCGAACATGGTGCTCCAGTTCATCGGGCAAAACTGCTCGAAATGCCATGGCGCCATTCAAGCCAAAGGAGACGTACGTCTGAATGCGTTGACGGCCGACCTGACCGATGGCGCCAATGCCGAACTTTGGGGCCAAGTCCTGGAACAGCTCGAGGGCGGAACAATGCCTCCAGAGAGCGTCAAAAGACGTCCCAGCGAGTCTCAGCAACAAGCGGTAATCGCGTGGATCCAACAGGAGATGGAGTACATCGAATCGCTGGACCCGGTCAAAGACGCTGACTACCTGGCAAAGGCGAGATACGCGTTCGGGATCGGTAAGGAGAAAGAGGCCGTCGACTACCTGTTTGCCCATGCCGTTACCTCCGAAGAGGAGGAAAGCAAAAAAATTCTTAGCGAAAGCCGATGGTTTGGCTTGGGGCCTAGACCTGCCACCACCGTGCGCTTTGCAACTGGAGTCATCCTGAAAGCTCCACCGAACCTGACGGATGTCAAACCCATCGGTTCGCCGCAATTGGCCGGCGGCGGCGGTGGAGGTGGCGGCTACGGCGGAGGCGGCTATGGTAGCGAGGGATACGGACCGGCCGGCGGAAACGATGCCGGCGAAAGAGGACGATCGTTCTACGAGCTAACCGGCGACGTGGGCGAAGCCTTGGTAAGTGCCTTCGAAAGTCGCTGGAGTGCCGGAGAACTCGGGAGCCTGTTCAGCGATGTCGTCGCCATTGAACCTCCCAAACCCGACCGACGACGCGGTGGCGGAATGGCTGGCGGCTACGGAGGTGGTTTCGGCAGCGGCTACGGAGGCGAATCTGGGGATGGCGGATACGGAGACGGTTACGGGGATGGCGGCTATGGCGATGGCGGCTACGGCGGCGGCCCGGGTGGCGGCGCTGCCGAGAAACGCAAGACCATTAAGGCCGGCAAGGTAGTAACGCCCGGTCTGGTCTACCTGGGTACCGGCAGCCAATCCGAATTGCTCAAAAAGGCCGTCGAGCAGGGAGTCGACGCGGTGTTCGTGTTTGACGTCGAAGCCAAACAGAATCGCTTGACGCAGCTGATCAACAACGAGACGCGGCTGAGGCTGATGACCGTAGCCGGCAAGGCCATCGGCGCTACCGGCCGGCTCAAGAATGTGGAACTCGAGCGTGCGCAACTGCGCGGTGCCGGAGACGATGACGTTCAGAGGAACATCGATCGCCTGTTCGCCCAGTTCGACAAGGAGGTCAAGTTGACCGATATGCCTGCGATGAAACCTGAGCATGCGAAGAGTCGCATCCGTCAGCTACTGGTGGACCAAGAGACCAGTACCCTCAGTAAGCTGTTTGAAGCGCGTTTGTTCAACTCGATGGGCTTGATTACCCACGAGGAACTATCCAAGGTCTACCAGATTGCACTGCAAGGCAATGAAGGGGAAGCTCTCGCAAACGGCTCGGCGGAAGATCGCAAACTGGTCGTCGATGCCATTCTGCCAAGTTACAAGTAGCGCGATCGCCCAACGTGAAGTTTTAAAAACGGAATAGGCATGGCCTAAGAAAACGGCGGCTCTCCAAGGAGATCCAGGCGGAGTCGAGTCCCGATCGGGAGGCCGATCCACCTACGCGCGCCGCTACAAACAGGTCGTTTGCACAAGGCGGAGTAGTTTGCCTCCGTTTTCTGACACTTCTCGGTCAGCGCCACCACCTGGTTACCCGGCTCCGCCTGGTAACCGAGTGACCCGCAGGCTCCGCCTGCCACGGCTACGAGCCGTGAAGTGACCAATGACTGGTCGCAGACGAGGCAGAGCCTCGAAGACAAGACGTGCCAAGGCGGGAGCCTTGGCACGAGCCGCTGGCGTGGTGGACCTCACCGAGAATTGTCCCGTTTTCTACTGATTTCTACTGACTGGGGCTGTAACAACTCTCCTGGCACTTCGCTTCCCCATGAGCGGGACGTGGGTTGCCGGAATCCGATCCAAAGGGTGCATCCCACGATCGGTAGCAGCCACCCACTCCCGCCCGCTCGCCAGTGCGCCCCGCGCGGGCCTATAGCGTGGTCTATCAAGGAAATCGTTGCCCAGCCGAGCGAGGGCGACGCACCACCTAAGCGATACGCGCTCTGGCAGTTGGGTAACTTGGGAGAAAATCGTAAACGCGACCGAGCCGATACCGACAGGCAGCGAGAGCGTTGCCAGGTCTGAATAGCGCCAGGCGAAGCCATTGCCAATCTCGATCAGGAGCAGCCGATGAAAAAGAAAGAGACGATCAACGGGGGGGCTTGGGGGAAGAAGTTCGACGCGGAGTTGAATACGGATGTCTGCGACCGCTACAACAATGCCGAGATCACCGTAATCTCCAAACTGTTCATCCAACAGGGTAACCCGTCGGGTAACGCCAGGACTGGAACAACTAACGATTCCGATGGAACCAGCCACGACATTTTGCGTTGGAATGCATCGGAGTGGAACGCATGGAAATCGCGATTTGTTCAAGTTGCCAGGCGCTCCGGACATGGAAAATTTTGGTTGATCAACAACTTCAAATGGAATGAGTTCAAGGATAAAGCGATTGACTACTACCCCAACATCTGGTGCCGACTGAAAATCAATCTGGTCAATTCCGCCGCCAATGCCCATCACTCCATTACCGTTTTCCGAATCACGAAGTCCGGCAAACGAACGTTCCGGCCAGACTTCAGCCTCATGACCAACTACTCAACCTGGGAGCAAAGAACGGTCCAGGATTCCAACAAAAAATGGGCAAAACAACGCGCTTCGGTCCATGAGTTTTTCCACATTTTGGGGGTCAAGCACGTCGACCACGGCAAGGCACACTGCCCCTCGGCGAGCGGGGGAAACGCAGAGGCCTGTTATGGTGTGGCCGACGCCGACATTCATTCCCTGATGGGGGCTGGAATGGAGTTGCAAGCCAAGTTCGCTGATCCCTGGCGACGAGCGGCTATCAAATTGACCACCAAGGGGACTGTCGGCAGCGCTGATGACTGGAAGCCCGTCAAGACGCGGCACTATCCACGCACGCTCTCAGAGGTAACCAACGGAGCTGCCATCACCAGCCGCCCCAATCGTCGGTAGTGGACCGTCGCTGTCCCCCCGGCAGTACCATGTCTGTTCGGGCGATTCCCTCCCTAGCTTGAGAGACTCTCGATCGGGGGGTCATTCCAGGCGCAAGCCCAGGCTGGCTGGCGGCGCGAGCATCTGCTGGGTTGCCAGAAATTATTGATGCGTGTGGCAGTTTGGGCGGGTGGAAAATGGTACAAACAAGGCGGCTAGTTCGGCTATAATCTCCGCTGAGAATCCCTGGCAGCTCAGGAGCCGGACTTCGATTGCGGATTGTGCCACGACTTCCTACCCGGACGGACTGGATAAAAATATGTGCCGGATTACCAAGTACTTACTACTGATACTTGTCTCAACGCTGCTTTCGACCGGCTCGGCCCATGCGCGAGGTTGGGTTTGCAAGGCAGGCAAATTCAAGCTCGAAGCCGACTTGATTTCATTCAACGATAGTTTGGCCGTGCTAAAGCGACCCACCGGCGAATTGGTGGCGATCGAGGTTGCCGAGCTGTCAGACGCTGACCAAAAATACGTCCGATCGAAGGAAACCGAAGAGGCCACCGCCAAGTCTGCCGACCAGATGCAAGTCTGGACAGGTAGGGACGGCATGAAGGTACGGGGCCAGGTCGTCGCTTTCGGCAGAAAAGAAGTCGAGATTCAGCGGAAGTTCGGACAGGTTCATATCAATGGTGAAAAGCTCTCATCGTTCGATCCGCTGCATCAAGCAATTATCTTCAAGACCGTTGCTTACCTGGAGAAGGTCGAAATCGAGGACGAAAAAGCGTTGCGAGAGTGGGCCAAGTCACTCGGAGGTATGGCCAAGCGATACACCATCGATGGCGTGCGTATGCAACTCGAGAGCGGCGACGAGATCCCGGTTCCGTTTTTTCTGTTCGCGGCCGATGAATTGAAGATACTCGAACCGGGCTGGCAGGTCTGGCTGGAACGAGAAGAAAGCGAAAAGGAGCGGGAACGTGAAGACTTTCTGATGCGTTCTGCTGCCATGGCCTACCAACGCGACCAGGCCGCAAAACAGCAGATCGAGATACTCAAGCTGGATTTGCTGGCCACTGCCGCCGGAGTCACGTCGATCTGGGAGGTCGGGCTTGTCCCGAAACCCAATGTCTACGGACGCCCCTTGCGAGTCATGGTTCCGGCTCAAAACAGTCAAGCTGCGACGATTATGGCGTTGCGTAGATACCCAAGATATACGCTCGCTGGCGTACGCAGGGCAAGCCGATAAGAATCGGCCTTGCTTTTGCGGTCGGCGCCAGGGAAAATTTTCACCAACCCGGTTTACCACTAACCGCCCAACCAGCCCACTAACCGCCCAACCAGCCCGCTGACTACGAACTGCCCAACTACCTAGTGCTTTGTCAACACTAAAGATTTGGGTAAGGGTTCAGGAGTCAATTGCCGGAACGGCCCTTCGGGTGCTGTGCACAATTGACTCCTGACCCCTTTACCCGACCCACGTGTGCGCGGCAAGAGCTATGCCATGCAGCCGGTGGTATCCATCGGCGCGGGTCTTAGAGCGTTTGAACCAATTTTGGTTTTTTAGAGTCAGATTGGAGTCTGGCCAGTGTATAGGAAGAAGGTGTAGTACCACGCCGAAAGCTTCGGGCTGCGAGAGATGTCAGCCGGTGATTTCAAGATCCATGCCCCTGAAATCGTTGTTGAAGTATGATTTTTAAGTGTACAAAGTGTCACCAAACGCTACGGGCTCAGGAGAGTTCGGCGGGCAAGTACTGTCAGTGCAGTCGATGCCAGACGCTTGTCAAAATCCCCGATCCCAAAGCGCCGCGTCCCCCAAATCGACCGATTCTGACCGAAGACCTCTCGCCAATGATCCCGCGGGTCGACTTGGCTACCGCGCGACCTCCTGACAACCCCCCGCCGCCGCAACCCAAGCGGAAGAGGAAAAAGCGCCGATACGAATCGACAAGCGAAAGCTCTGGAGGCTCCACCGCGCTGGCCGCTATGGGCGTGGTTGCTGCCTTATGCATTCTGTGTTGTGGTGGCTTGGGCGTACTAGGCGTCGCGATGGGACCGAAGTCGCATACCCTATCGGCCGGTGGATACGAGGCGGTTGCCAAAGGGCGGCGGACTCAAAAACGCCAGGAGCCGGGGGGCGAAACCGAGGGGACTATGCACCCCCTGACCGGTTCTGAATTCTGGATTGGTTCAGTCCGCATGCCGCTCGGCCACAACGCGACTCTAGAGGATGTCCGCGAACGATTTGCCAGTTTTACCGGCGGTGACATTGTCTACGTGCGACGCGGCTCCATCGAAGGCCTTCATTGCACAGGCGTCAATACCAGCGAGCTCGGAGTGCTCGGAGGTAAAAATGCGGAACTCGAAGTCTTTTTGGTAAGCGGCCGGATGCTCTATATGGCCTACCTTCCAGGCAGCAGCAAAGCGGTGGCCAAAGGTAGAACCACTTCGACATCGGCCAAAGCTCGCGAGAAAACCTTCGACAACGCCGACGCATTCTTCAGTTCGCTGCGCCCCAAATCGGCCGATTGAATCGCCGACAAGACGGCCCTGAGATGCGTTACTTGGATTCGGTTCGGCAGAAGCAGGAACGATCGATGGTGACATCGGCGCGCCGCGATGCGAGCTGAAATTGTTTCGCGATCGGGGCCGCATCGCGATTCTTCCCTTGCCGCTGGAGACACTCAGCTAATCCACTCAGCGACCAAGGGTTGTTGGGACGCCTTTCCAAATCGGCTCGATAGACTCTCTCAGCTTCGGCGAATCGGCCTTGTTCGGTCAGGAGCGCGCCGAGTGCATGTCGCGCCGGCTGCATCCACCCCCAAGGTTCGTCGTAGTTCAGCGCATCGTCGCGGCGGACCGCTTCCTCGAGGTGCTCAAAAGCAGACTCGAAGTTTCCTTTGCGATAATCGATCTCGCCTGCGATCATCGCTTCGGCGACACCGAGTATGTCAAGTGACGTGTTGTTGAACAGGATGCTTGTCGGGGGTACCTGAGAACGGGCCTCGAGGAAGGCCTGCTGTTCGGCTTCCGCCTGGGCAATTCTTCCGAGGGCGGCGTAGGCAACGGCGCGCGCGTAGTGCCATACCGACCGGGACATAGGAAGGTAATCGGCCGGCTTCGGCGCATTCAGGATGTCCTCCCAGCGACCGAAGCGAACCATGACGTGTAGATCCGTCGGGATGAACGCGTCGATGAAATCGACCTGCTCCTTGAGCATATCCTCGGGAACTTGCTCGACCAGTTCCCGAGCCGTCTTGAGCGCCAGCTCGCTCTGACCATCGAACATGGCTCCGTAGACCAGGAAGTGATAGTTATGAATGCGATACAGCGTGTAGAAATTGTACGGGCCTTCGCGCCGCAGGAACTCAGCGTCGACCTCGATCGCATCGCGATTGGCCGCGATCACATTTTCGTAGTCGCCGAGCAGCACATCGATATGCGACGGCATATGGACCAAGTGGCCGGCACCCGGCATGGCGTTGCGCAGCCGATTGGCCGCCGGGAGTGCCTTTTCTGGTGTGGGAGAGGCCTCCATGGCATGAATGTAGAAATGACAAAGTGCGGGATGATTGGGCCAGCGGGCGAGCCCCTCTTCCAGAGTCTTGACGATCTCCGGCGTTTCCTCAGCAGGCTGGCCCCCCTTGGTCCAGTGCTTCCAGGGACGCAAGATCATCAGCGACTCAGCGAAGAGCGTGGTGACCAGAGCATTGTCCGGATATCTCCCGTGTAGCTCTCGCATAGCGTCGGAATACGCCTTGTTGAGCGGCCCGCGATCCTCCGGGACTGGGACCCTGTAGCGGACAGCGAGAGCCGAGATCAAGTCGCGCTCCGCAGGTGTCGATTGCTTGGAATGCAACTCCGCCAGGTGGAGCGCGAAACCGGCTTGAGCCAGCTGAGCCGCTTCAATCTGAGTGTTATTGATGTTGGGCCCCAACGCATAGGCCATGCCCCACAAGGCCATCGCCATCGACGAATCCTCGCGTAGAGCCTGCTCAAAGCACCGCACCGCCTCTTCGTGATTGAAGGCAAAGCACATCGCCAGCCCGCGATCAAACCAAACCTGCGCCGATTCCGACGAGGTCGTGGCTGCGTGATGGAAGCCGCCGATATCGTAGTAATCCGTCGTTTCCTGCTCACTGCTTTGCTGAGAACTACCTTGCTTGTTACCCCCGCCATCAGCGGCTGACTGCTGCTGGCCACCGGCGTCCGGTTGCGTTGGAGTCGCGTTGGCAACCCCGGCCATGAAAACAAAATACACGATGAGCAAGAAAGCTGACGTTCGTCTCATGGCAGGGTTAACCTCGCTGGGCGGGTACCAAGATAGTTATCGATAGTCGGGTTCAAACAAAACACAAATGGGAGCCGGTACGGAAATGATGCTGCGATGGTAAGCCAGCTCTCCGGTAGCCGGATCGACGTCAAAACAAGCCAGCGTATGCGAATCTTGGCCGGCTGCAAGTAACCAACGACCGGATGGATCGAGATTAAAGTTACGAGGCGTCGCGCCGCGAACATGTTCGCGTTCGATCACAGAAAGTTCTCCATTATCTGGATTGACTCCGAAAACTGTGATTGTGTCGTGGCCTCGATTGGCCGAGTACACATATTGCCCACTCGGGTGAACTCGAATCTCAGAGGCACTCTTGAATTTCTCCTTGGCCAGCTGATCTTGCGGAACGGTCTCGATGGTCTGCTTGAGGTGCATGGTGCCCTCATTCGTATCGAAATCGAAAACAGAAACGCTAAGACTGAGCTCATTGAGCACATAGATCCACTTGCCGTTGGTATGGAATTTCATATGCCTTGGACCACCGCCAGGAGGAACACGGCCGGATCCGTGCGGAGCGATCTTGGAATGGTTCGCATCGAACTTGTAAATGACAACTTGGTCCATCCCCAAGTCCGGTACAAACGCCCACCGATTGTCCGGAGAAAAGCCAACCCAGTGCGCGTGAGGCGCTTCCTGCCTTCCGCCCACGACGCCGGAACCTCCCTCGTGTTTGACCAGCTGAGTCCGTTGCTCGATCGATCCCTCATCATTCAGGGAAAACACGGCGGTTGATCCTGAGCCATACTGGGCTGTCAGGAGTGTCTGGCCGGTTGGATCGACAGCCACGTGAGCGGCTCCGCCATCGCCAATTTCAGCCGAACTGTCCAGCTCTAGCTTAGAGTTACCGTTCTCGCGGACAATCTTGTATGCCACCACCGAGGGCTTCCCGCCGAGCGTGCCTACGGCGTATAGGCGATGTCCTTTGGGGTGCATGGCCAAGAAGCCGGGGCCTCGGATCTCAGCGGCCAAGCTGGCCTCGGATAGTTTTCCAACGTCTGTTTTTAAGGTGCAGTGGTAGATGCCTCGACTTGGCTTGGCGCTACTGGTACCAATCCAGACGTCGATCTCTTCAGCGTGGGACATAGCGGAGGCGGTCATGGACACTAAGCAACAAAAGGTGGACAGGGCGGCAAGACGATGCGGCGAGGACATGTTCGTGCTCCTTCTGATGGGCTGCGAGAAACTAAGATGTGGTGTTCGAACGCCCGGGATTATACACCGATCAGATGCTGGAGACGGAATCCCTCTAATATCGTGGCGTACTATGGCGTCGCAAACTCTACGGGCAATTCGATACCGGCAGCGGCGGCAGCCGTGCGGGTGGTCAGAGAGATGGCTTGGTTACCCGGAGACTCCGGATCATCGGAAACGACCCAGATTAATCGTTGATCTTCCTCTCGCGTGTCCGTGACTGTGGTGATCGGATTGCCGCGCCGGGCCACCTCCGTCAGCGCGTCCCGCACGGGTCGGTTCTCGTGGTTGAACTCTCTGAGCTGCTGATTGCGAGTGATCCCAGCTTTTTCAAAGGCATCGCCATCGAGCAAGAAACGCAGGCTCCGCGTGCCAGGTGGAAGGCTGGCATTGGCCTCTTCGCCGATCAACCGTAGGGCCACTTCAATCGGTTCTTGTTCAAAGCTGAGCCGGATTGGACGCGCCAGGTATTCTTCGAGCGTCAGTGGGCGAGCCTCCGGTGCCAAGCCGCCGGCGCTGGCAGCTGTTCCGCTGGCCTGCGTCGCGCCATCGTGCAACGCAATCCAGCTAGCGAGCAAAACGTTGACAGACGCTTCGCTTGGCAGATATGCATTCATCACGGCAACTCCATTCTCGACACCAAACCGCGAGTACTGGCTGACGGTGCGGAGCATCTGAGGGAAACGTAAGGCGAGGGCTCGCCAGTACGGATGCGGTGGCTCGCTCACAAACCAGTTCTCGACGGCAGTAGAAAGTCCATCGACTTGCTCCTCGAGCATCGAGATGATTCTCCCCGCATCGCGATCGGTAGCGCCAATCGCCTGAGCTTCAAAGTACCAAGTCGGCTCGAAATGCATCTGCACCAAGCTCGCACGGATGTTTGTACCAACCAGAGCCCGCAGATGATCGGAAAAGCGCTTGGGACCTTTTGCCAGCAGACCGCGCCCCTCGGAAAACAGATAGGGAGGGTAAACCAGTAAAGACAGGTCCGCTTGTCGATCGGTCGCCCTCCACAATTTTTCCATCTGCGAGACCAACGGCCCCGCCGCTCCTTGCGTCTGAGCAACGTCTCGCATTAACTCGACTGGACCGACGCTAAAGACAGACACACTCTGTGCACCGGTGAGCGGCTGATCGCCCACGTAGAAGGCCTCACCGGCGCTGTTGACTAAGAGCGATTGGTCGCCCACCTTTTCCTCTGCTGGGCTTTGCCACTGAGATTTCAGGGCATCAAGCGTGATTGGCTCGCGCAGCTCTAAGCGCAAGGCCGATTGAGGAATGGTGCCTGGCGTTGTAGCTGAGTAAAACGAAGCCGTTACCTGTTCAATGGCTTCCAGCGGCACTCCGCAACGGCTGGTGAGCTGCTGCAGAAGAGGCGTTAGCTGCCTGTCGAAAGCCGATAATAATTTCCGTTTGCGGTCGGACGAGAGCAACTCGGATGGACGCAGGGCAACAAACAATTGCCCACCGGGCGGAAGCGTGTCCAAAGGCAGTGGGGCGGGAACACTCGGCGGCAACCAAAGCTCCGCTCCTGTCGAATCGACAATTTGGTAAGCGGCTTCCCTCGGATCCGGAGGTGGGATGTCCGGCGTTTCCCGTGTTGGCGGGACGTAGGCCGGCTTGTCACTTGGTCCGGCCGTTTGTTCTGCGCCGGTCGGTTGCAGTGCCCCGCTGAGTTTAAGGACTAACAGCACCACAATCACGAAACCACAGCCGCCGATCACTGGAATCGTCCATTGGTTCCGGCGCTTTTTCCGGAGCGCCCGTTGCGAGGTCGCCGATTGCCTCTTCTGCCGGGCTGCTCGTCGTCCAGCAGGCCGCGGCTTGCCCGGCGTCTGAGGCGTCTGAGGCGTCTGAGGCGTCTGAGGCGTCTGAGGCGTCTGAGACACACCAGCTTCGACTTCGGGCGTCTCGGCAACAGACAAGGTCCGTTTCGTTTTCTGTGGGGTGGGTGCTGGTGTTTTGGGTTTGAGAACGTCGCCAAGCGGCGGAGTGACCGAAGCAGGCTGAGCCTTTTTGTCCGGCCGCTGCGACTCCACAACCGACGTCGACTCGGTCTCTGGCTGAGTTTGCGGAGTACCCTGAGTGGAATCTCGCGCGGGCGAGCTCTCAACCTGGACTACCGATTCCGCCGCCGCATTGGCGGATGCCGCTGGCTTCACCCCTTGGCTGGCGGCGGGAGAGATGGCGGTCTTGCCAGCGCGGATGACATCCAGGGCGGCGTCAAACGCCTTGCAGAAGTCGGCCGCGGATGAAAATCGAGCCGATAGATTCCGAGCCAAACAGTGCTTCAGGCAAAGGACCATGGGTTGAGGCAGTTCGCAGCTGTCAGGCAGCCTAGGAGGCGCTTCCGCATGAGCGGCTAAGACACCTTGCGCGTCGCTGCCCGAGGCAACAGGGCGACCGGTGAGCAACCACCACCAAAGGCAACCCAGCGAGTAAATGTCGCTGGCAACGGTGGGGACTTGCCCCGGGGCGATGAACTCAGGAGCCAAGAACTGAACACGATTCATGTCCCCCAGCCGTTGCCCCAGCAGGCCAACTGCCGTCGGCTCCAGCGTTGCGGTCAAGGCGGCGATTGGGTCGCGAGCCAGCGTTGCCTCCTCGCCAGACCAATACACGCGATCAGGCAGCACACGACCATGTACAATATTTGCGTCATGCATCGGAACCAGCGCCTCGGCAACTTGCCGAATGATCTGCTGGGTCTCGGCGATTGACTTGGCAGATGACTTGCCTTCGTCCACAAGCAGCTTGCCCGAAACGGGGGCTACCTGCAATTGCAACTCGCCATCCACTAATTCT
>JANQJJ010000467.1 GCA_028281725.1 Pirellulaceae bacterium
ATCGCCTCTTTTCCTTGCTGGAGTTCCTGAGCTGGCGGTTGCTGCACCGCAGATCGACAATCCAGCCATCCCGCCTGATAGAAACAGGTGTCAGGCAACGATTGGCTACCAGGCATCAGGTGCTGGGCGCCTTTTCGAATCAGGTGTTCATTGACGTCGGCGAAGAAACGCCGGCACTGCTGGTTCACTCTTTCCAGCCAGTTCAATTGTGCTAGTACCACGGCGGCCTGTAACTCACTCATCGCGTACGGCCCGCTACCAGCTCCGGCGGCGATCCGCGCCTTCTGGCCGAGGGACGCGTTTGACGTCACCAGGGCTCCGCCACGCCCTGCCGACAAGACCTTGCCACCACCGAAACTCAGAATGCCTACATGCCCGTGGGTACCGGCTGGAGATCCGTCCGTCGTCGCCCCGATGGCTTGGCAAGCATCCTCAACATAGAGCATCTCATGGGCGTCGCACCACGCTCGCAGCTGGCGAGCATTCTGCAGCTGACCGTGGAGATGAGAAGCTACCAGAGCTCTACATTTCCGCGAGCTGCCGGCCGAGACTGCCACGTCCAGTTGTTCAAAATCCAGTTGCCATCCATGGTCTTCGGTATCGATGACCACAGGTCGTGCGCCGGCTCGTTCAATCGCCCAGAAGTTTCCCGGATAGTCATAACCGGAGAGAATCACCGCATCACCGGAACCGATCCCGGCGGCTCGCAATGCGATCTCCAGCGCGGCCGTTCCACTGCTGCTCAGCAGACATTCCGAAACACCGAGCCTTTGGCTGAGTTGCTCGGCCAGCTTGGCACTGTAGGTACCTGCGTATTGACGATATTCACCAGCCAATGCTAGCTCTGTTAATACCTCGCGTACCGATTCTTGGATCTGCTGAAGGAGCATGATGGACTCGCATGGTTTGCTGGGCTTGAGAACTTGCCACGCCGAAACCTCAGCCGGACCAAACTGGTGTTCCGGTATCCGGCGCGAACAGTGTACTCTCCCCTCAATCGGAATTGGAGATTCTACCGCCCAGATGACACGGGTTTGGTGGGACAGTTCTCTCGGAAGGATATCGACATGGCCCAGACGGAGGTGGACACCGGTTCCGGCAGCGCTGCGGGAACCGCGAGTGAAACTCTGGCGGATTCGTTCAGCGCGCTGATCCCTGGGGAGATCACCGCTGCCTCGGCCGACTGGATTGTTGGCTTCCTGGTCCGGGCTGCCACCGCCTTGCTGATGTTGATCGTCGCGTATTTTGCGGCCAGGCTGGCATCCCGGTGGGTCGCGACGGCGATGTGCAGCCGGCTCGACCAAACTCTGGGCAAGTTCGCCGGTAAATTCACCTTCTATACGATATTCATGGTAACCGGCCTAGCCATCCTGCAAACGGTCGGCATCAGCGTGACCAGTTTTGCGGCTGTCCTGGCAGCCGCTGGATTTGCCATTGGCCTCGCGTTCCAGGGGACACTCTCCAACGTGGCATCGGGTGTTCTGCTACTAGTGTTTCGTCCGTTCAAAGTGGGCGACCTGGTCAGCGCTGCGGGCATCACCGGCCGGGTGAATGAGATCGACCTGTTCACTACGACGCTCGATACGGCCGACAATCGGCGGTTGATTGTCCCGAACAGTTCTATCGCAGGAACACCCATTGAGAATTTTACTTTTCACCCACATCGCCGCGTCGACGTCAATATTGGTGTCACGTATTCCGCCAGTTTAGAGGAAACGCGAACCATATTAACCGCCTGCGCGGAATCGATGTCGGATGTCATCGTCGCCGGTGAGGACCGAGGCTACCAAGTGGTCCTGTCCAATCTGGGCGACAGCTCCGTCAATTGGACGGTACGGCTCTGGACGACCACCGACAACTTCTTCGCCGTTAGGGAAGCACTCACTGCGGAAATCAAGCAGCGATTGGATGCCGGTGGCATCGATATTCCGTTTCCTCAGATGCAGATGCATCTCTCCGAAGCGGCATCTGCGGGGAGCAGAACCCCAATCCATTCCGCCGAGCAGATTCTTCCCATACCCAAAATGAGTTCGACCTCCGGCGAAAATCGAGGGAACAGAATCCGCCCCCGAGTCCGTGGCGAGCACTCCGGGACGTAACTCACGCAAGCCCCGGAGGCAGACACCTTCTGCGTTTCTTGCAGCCGCGTCAAGTGTGGCCGACGCGCCACCGCTTCACGTCAAACGGCGCCCAGCCGATTCCATCTGCTGCGGAGCAGCAGCATTGGGCCTCGGGCGTTAGGCCAGAATGCCATCGACATGATTCGGCTCTCGATCGGCTGGGCCCAGCCGATCTTCGGATCCCAAAGCACCGAGCATCGTGTTGTAGACGTCGATACCTTCAGCATCCACATCCATGATCTGTCCGGTTTTGAACCTTCCACCTGCGCCGGTGATCGCGTGGAAGACTCCGGACAACTCGCGTTTGACGTCATTGTGGCGTCCATCTCCGGACTCCGTGGAGACGGTGATCAGTGAGTTCTCAAGCAGGCTCTTTCCGTTGGCTTCTTGGGTCTCATCCAGGCGGTGCAAGAAGTAGGCGACTTCGCGCATCTTCATGTGCGCGTGGGCCCTTAACTGCTCGTTCTTCTTCTTGGGATTGAACTGATGCCACCATTCGTGGCTGCACCCGCTGGAACCGGACGCATTGTGCTGGGTGGCATCGTTAAACTGGAAGATCTTTCTGCCTTCGTATTCATAATCGCCCGTCAGACGAATCCGTTCACCGGCAGCCAAGAAGGTCAGGGAACCAAAACGAACACGATCCAATTCGATTGCCAACGCATACAGATCTGCCATCAGCCGCCATTCCGCGGTCAGTTCATCGAGTGTGATGTCGATTCCTTCGCCGCCGGGATCGGCAACGCCACCGTGCAGCACGGTCGAACGCGGTGGCAAGTCCGGTGAACCAGGCAGACGTTCCTTCATTTCGAAAGCACGTTGTTCAAACTCGCGAACTCGATCCAGGTGATCTGCTACGCGGCCGCGCGACGCCGAGCCCAGGGGCGATGCCTTACCCGTGAAAAATTTGTACTGTTCGACGACGGAATCAAGCACACTTCGTCGCAGTCGCATCCGCCGTAGATCCTGATCGCCTTCGGCCGAGAGGGTCACGGTGCCAAAGACCCGTTCAAAAAGATCCCTTGGCCTTTCTTGCATCGTCGCGGCAACCGTTCCATCCTGATTGTAGCTGTGGACATAGCGACTGACGCGACTTCGGCGGAAAAACGTCCCGCCGACGAGTGTCGGAACCATTCCGGTAGGCAACCCCTTGGGGTAGTGGGTTTTCCGAATGACTTGATCAATGGAAGGCCCTCCCGACTTGGCCTCTCCGCTCGGCGGTTCGGCGGTAAACGCGCCGGACGCCCCATCGAAGTGGGCGTTGATGCCAGACTCATCGCAGCGCACTTGATCGACATTCCGCATGATCAGCAGCTTGTCGCCGAGTGGCTTAAGCGGTTCGAGCACGCCGTCAAAGCCTTCGGTTTGCAGCGGCGCCGGAATGCCAAGCCCGAAAAATATATTGAAAGCGCGCATCGGCACATCAATGTTGGGAGCGGCGACCGCCGACGAGAGCATCATTTCTTCGAGCAGCGGCAGGCCGATCGTCACCGCGCCCAATCCTTTCAACCCGCCAACGAGCATGGTACGGCGGCTGAGCCGAGGATGATTGTCGCTAGGGTTCATTCTATTGCCTCCGACATTTCTGGTTCTGTTCGTATTAGCTGTACCAAATCGCTCATCACGATGGCCGTCATCAAACTTCGGTATGTTCCGCCGGCGGCTTGAGAAGACTTGTGTATCTTATCAACAATGGGCGCATCAGCGGCGGTTAGCGGACGCCCTAGGGCAAATTGCGTCACTTTCCAGCTCAAACTCTGGCGGACTCGATCGCTACGTGAAAGCAACTCCATCAGCGCCGTCGATGAGGCGTAGTGCTCCGGTTTCTCCTGACCGGGGAACAGAACCTCTCCATCGTCCCGCAGTTCATTGCCGTGTTCGTCGGTCTCGCGGTACGTGCCCAATCCATCGAACCTCTCCAGCCCGAATGCCAGCGGCTCAAACTTGGAATGGCAGCCCCCACAAGCGTCGCTCTGAATTCTGGCGGTGGCGATGGTTCGCTGAGTAACCCCTGGCCGCGTGGGTACGGGCGTGGTGTTGACGCAAGGTGGTGGGTCTTTGACAACGCCTCTAAGCAGATCGTGCAATACAAATAGGCCGCGAGTTACCATCGACGCGTCATCGCCTCCCATCGTGAGCACGCTCCCCTGGGTCAGCAATCCGCCTCGCTCTGGAGATGAAGAAAGATCGTATTTTGCCAACGGACTGCCGTCGATGATTTCGGGCTGGGCCTTCAGTCGATAGTGCCGCGCCAGTTCCGGTGTCGCGAAGGTAACGCGAGCGCTAAGCAGTTCGGCCAGCGGACGGTTCTCTGTCCAAACCACATGTTCGAAGAAGGCTAGGGTTTCGGCCCGCATATCGGCGGCCAGCTGCTGATTCCAGTCGGGAAACCGTTGCGGACTCGGCTGCAAGTTATCCAGTCCATCGAGGTTCAGCCACTGCAAAACGAACTGGGCCGAACGCCGAATCGCTCGCGGGTCTTCGAGCATTCTATGGACCTGTCGTTCCAACTCGTCCGCATCGCCCAACTTTCCGGCCAGCGCCGCGTCGGCCAGTTTTTTGTCCGGAGGTCCGCCCCACAAAATGTAGCTTAGCCGCGAGGCAAGTTCATGCTGGGCAACTGGCCATGCCGAACCATCACCGCGCTGATTCTCCATGCGATAGATGAATCGCGGCGACTGCAGCATCGCTTCGATAATCAGGCCGACCGCTTCTTCAAAACTGCCACCGGCGCTTGCCACGGTAGTTGAAATGCCTCGGTAGGCGATAACTTCATGTTTTTGGAGTGGCCCCCGCAACAACCACGTTCCCATCTTTTCAATCAGTGCGCCCATGTCCTTGTCGGTGAACTTCTGGTTCTTGGAGAACTGCCGCGCGAAGGCGAGTACATCCATGCGCCGGACAATCTTCTGAGCCAGCTGGGCGTAGGCTTCCACGTGTTCCAAATCGACATTCAAGTTATAGGCCGTGTTGGTAAACCCATCGGCTCGCAAATCCCGGGGTAGGCTGGCCCGCGCTTCGTCGGCGATGTCGATGCCAACCGCGGCGCGCACCGTTTCGATGTACTCCGGTACGGTAAGCCTCTGGATCCAGCGCTCGGATTGGCCGGCATCGTGTACGTACAGCGCTGGATCCACAAAATCGATGGACCAGACGGCGCCCTGATCGATCCACTTGCGCAGCTGCCCCTTTTCTTCGGCTGACAGCGGCGGCCGATCCGCAGGCATGGAGTCGGACAGAACCGACTCCCACAACAGACTTTCGGCTGACTTGCCCGGTACGATCACCCGACCGCTGTCACCGCCGGCCAGAGCCGAGGTGCGGTGGGACAGATCCAGGCCACCTTCCTTCGTGGGTGAATCGTGACATTCCAGACAACGATCCGCTAGCAGCGGTGCAATCGACTTCTCGAACATACGGGCCGCCAGATCTTCTCGCGACCTTTTCTGCGTCGCGCCGCGACCGGCCAGGTAGTTGCGATTGATCTCGCTGGCTGACAGACTTCGGCGATAGACGGCGACCAGATGGTAGGTGCCGACCCACGAACGGCCGCCACTCGGCTCGTCTCCCAACACCAATTGGTACGAATCGTTCCATTTGGTGAGGCTTCCCTCCAGCTTTTGCTTTAGCACTTGTTTGCCGCCAACGTACACCCGAGCCCAGCCGCTACGATCGCGAGTAAACGCGATATGGGTTAGCTTCGTACTGAGGCTCTTGTTCTTGGTCGTCAGCGACGGCGTACCGTTGTCGCTGGTCTTACTGGTTCGCAACCGAACATCCCACTTGTCTCCATCCTGTCCCAGGGTGAAGTTACGGTGGGTCGTGTTTTCGGAAAGGGTGATAATGCGTGCCGGTCCAGTTTGATTCAGCTTGGCCGGCCGCACCCAGGCTTCGACGGTCAGTTCGCCACTGCGCTTGATCGCGGCTATCAACTTGCCAGCGGCCTTGCCTGATCGGATCTTGGTTTGTCCGCTTATCTCCAGGGCTCCCTCGATACGGCGAACTTTATCCAAATCCTCGATCTTCAAGTCCAGGGGTTTTCCAACTCCGGAGCGATCACGAATCAGTGGTCCCGCCGCTTCGCCGAACTCATACAGAGCGACCAAGCCAGCCCCCGTACGTTCGGCGGGGGGCTCACTGGCTGCGGAAGTGCCATGGAAACTCAGCGCGCCTACAAGCGGGGCGATAGCGAACCAAGCGGACACGTGCATCGTGGGGACTCGCATCGCGGGGACTCTGGGCGGTTGGAATCGATCAGGGGTGGGAACAGCCTGCGGAAAGGCAGAGTGCATTTTCGACTAATCGATCTCCCATTTCAATTGTTCAGAGCAGAAAGCGGCCATAAATGGGAGGCAAACTCAAGCGTCACTCTGCACCGGGTACTCTCGGGACCTGACGATCAGGGTCGCGATTGTCATGAGAATCACAGCATAGAAAGCCAAAACCAGCAGGTGCTGCCACGCGGGCCCCTCTCCGAAGCCCGCCGGAAACGCTTGGCGAATCCGATCGGTTTCAATCCACTCGGCCAGTAACGTACGGAGCCGGTAGCTAACGGTTATCTTGTTGATCGTGGCGGGCACCCACGAAACGGCACCTTCGATGATCAACGAGTAGACAACCGCTAGAACCGTAGCGCGGCGAAACAAGGCAACTCCGATCAATGTATACAGAGCCGCGTAGCAGAACGAAGACAAGATCACTAGTGTTGAGATTGCCAGCGCTAACTGCACTGGCTGGCTCGTTAGGCTGATCAGACTGATACCGATCGCGGATACCAGCCCGAATGTCGAAGTCCAGATGACCGATACCAGGTACTTACCCAGGACAATGGCTGCCCGCCCCTGGCTGCGAAGCGTCAAGTAAACCCAGCTCTGCGCTTCGATTTCCGAACCGACAACCGGAGTGGCCCATAGGAGCAGCCCGAGCATGCAGCTGATCTGAGGCACCAGCACGTAAGACATCACTGCCAAGGCCTCTTCGGGTACGTCGCCGCGAGATTGTAGCTGCACCAGCAACATCAGCAGTGATGGGAATCCGGCCAGCGCGATCCATAGGGCGATTCGTCCCCGCCTGAGGGTTCTCAACAGTTCAAAACGAACAACCTGCAATGTCGCATGCAACATCATGGAGTCCCCGGTGTGTGCTCGCCCCGATGCACACGCAGCAGTAGTTCAAAAGCGGCCTCGAGCGTCCCATCGGGAGAGTCGATTGAAGAGATCATGATTCCCGGAGAACAGGCCAGCTCGGCCAGTTGCTGTTGAAAGCGCCCTTGATCGCGGACCCGCAAGACGAGCCGACTACGATCCTCGGAAAACTCCAAGCCGGTCAACCACGGCTCGTCGGAAAATGACTTGGCAATATGCTCGAGCCCGTCGCCGGAGATTTCGACTTCGACCGGAAAACCACTGAGCATGGAGCGCACTTCACTCGCGTTGCCACTGGCGAGAATGCGTCCCCCGTGAATGAGCAGAAAGGAGGATGTAATCGCCTCCACCTCGTGCAGAATGTGGCTGGCAAGAATCAGGCTGCGGCCGGAGTCACTCCAAAGCCGGAGAAACTCGGTCAGTTCGTGCCGACCGATCGGATCGAGGCCATTGAACGGCTCGTCCAGGATCAGCAGCTGAGGTCCATGAGCAATTGCCTGCGCCAGTTTCACTCGCTGCCGCATACCCAGAGAGTAGCTGCCGATCGGGCGGCGCATGTCTTTTTCCATCCCCACGCGAACCAGGCTGTCGATCGACCGCTGCAGGGCTTCTTGCCGGGAGAATCCGTGCAATGCGGTTAAGTATTCAACCCACTGCAGCCCGGTGAT
>JANQJJ010000128.1 GCA_028281725.1 Pirellulaceae bacterium
TCGTCGTTCTTTTTGAAGCGGAACTGCTCCAGCCACTGAATGGCTGCCGGACCGTACCACTTCTCGAAGTAGCCTTCGGCCTGAGCGATGTTGTCTGCGGCGATGAATCCGCTGTACCCCTTCGGGCCTTTATGCTGCTTGATGTACCCGTTCTGCTTGGCGATCTTTTCCGGGCCGCCGTACTTGGTTTGCGGGTTGTACGGCCCAGCCGCCTTCTTGAGGTAGCCATCGGCCTGTTGCTCCACGCGACGGTGTAACAGGTAGGACAGCTTCGTGTACCGCTTGCGGCCGAGGGGGTATTCCTTTTTGCCGAATTGCTTAACCAGCATGGCTATAACGACCGCCTCGTTGATCGCCCAATTGTGTCCCTTGGCTTGGCTCGACGCCGCTTCGACCTGCTTGTCCGACACTTGCGGTTCAACCAGTCGGGTCTTTCCGGTCAGCAGATCCTGCATCATCGCTTGCTTGAGGTCGGCAGCCTTGGCGCGACGCTGCTCGAGGGCTTGAATGTCAGTATCCATGTCGGAAAGGACTCGCGCAATGGCTTCCTGTTCATCAATTGGTGGAAGCTTGACAACGACCTGGGCCAGATTTCGCGTGCTGATGTGGACAACCGCGTCGCCTTGGCCAAGGCGTACCTTCTGCTCAGCGACAACGCGATGATTCAGAAGGTGGCCGAGGTACAGGGAGTTCTGGCCAGAAGGTCGCAACACGACGATATCGCCACCAGCATAGGCTTCCTCGTCGGCGAGGTAAGCAGCACATTTTCCGATCTCCTCTGCCGTCTCGCCCGACCCCGCGAACAGAAGGTCGCCATGTCTGATCGGCAACGCTGTGTCGGCAACGTTACGGGATATGCGTGATCGTGGGTTGGTGATGTAGTCGTTGTACTCTGTGTAAAGTTCCCCGTAGCGGATGCATGGGACGCCTTCGTCTGACACGTCATCCCGCCTGATCCCCTTGCCCTTGAGGAACATGCCAATCTCGCCGAGCAGGATCGTTTTCCAAGTGCCACTGAATCCAGGCAGGCGGGTATCGCCGGTGAGGAGTTGCTGCATGGCGGCCTGCTTGAGGTCGCGCTTCTTGGCGATCAGCCGATCCAGCCCCTCCAGCAACGCATCCACGTCACTCAACGCTGTAGCGATGGCATCAACCTCATCCTCTGTGGGAGGGAGTGGTATCTGGAACGACTTGAGGCTCTTGTTGGTGATCTGATTTATAGTCGCGCCCAGATGCTCGTCAATCTGACGCTTCATGATGTGCGAACGGAACAGGTAGTTAATGTACCGACCGTAGTCGCTCCGGAACACGGCCATGAAGGCCCCGAACGTCATCCCGATAGTCCGCTCATCGAGTAGCGCTGTCTTGCCGATCAAGGTACGGCTGCCATTTCGGACGCAGATCAGGACATCCCCGGGGCGCACCATGATCCGTTCGGGGATTTCCATGCCGACAAAGACATTGTCCTCGAACGCCAGCGCGTCGTTCTGAATGTTCGAGGATCGCAGGACAAGAGTGCCGTAAGGGCGCACATTCGACGGCACGTAGGTGAGGCCGATCAGTACGTCTCCAATCTTCCCGAGCGGCTTGATCGACCAGTCGCAAGGTAGCGAGCCAAGGTCAGTCTCGTGGTATCCTGGATTCAGTTCCATACCGCCCCCATTCTCGCCAGGTGTTCGTCCACACGGGTGGATAGGTCGGCCACGAGATCAGTGAGCTGCGGCAGCGGCGTCTCGTAGCGCTCCGCAAGCTGGCGGATGCGGCCGGTGAGCGTCTGCGAGACGCGACCCAGTTCGCCTTGTACGGTGTTGGCCAGAGCAGGCATCCACTTGTCGTCGACAACCAGCGTCTTGATCTCCTTAACGCTGAGCGTGGGGTACTTGTCATCGGCGAGCTTGTCGAGCGCCGCGTCGGCCTCCTTGACTTTGCTCTTGAGGATGCTCTGCTTGTCGAGCAGTTCCAGGTAGCGGACGGTCACCTGCAGGTCCGCGAGTTCTTCGGGCAGCGGATCGGTGGTTAGTTGGCTTTCATATCTTCTCATGGTTTCAGCCAACAGTCCAGCGGCCTGTTTTGCTTTTGTTTTCTGCTGCTTGTCGGCGTCGAGGTACTTCTGGAGTGTCTTCTGCTCGACTTTGTCGCCCGTCGAGGCTAGGCGATCCTTAATGGTTTTGAGCGTGAGGTTGCCTTTGCTGTTCTTCAAAACCGAGATATGATAATGGTCGGTGAGCTTGCGGAGTTGGGCCGCGTGTTCCTCGGCTTGGTCCATCAGCGCGCTGTATTCCTTGAAGGCGTCAGGCCCCTGCTCGTTCCAAAGCACGAGCAAAGCCTGCGTGCAGGCCTCTTGCGCATCGCCTTTAGTGGATACGTCCTTCAGTGCACCCTCGTCGCCCCCGTGTTCCTCGGTCAGTTCGGAGAGAGTAGCGGTGACGCCGTCCAGTTCGGCCTGGAGGGCGTCCAGTTCGGCCTGTTCTTTAGCGAAGTAGCGGGCAACAATGTAGGACTTGGGGATCAAGTCGCAAGTCCAGCCCTTATCCTTCATTTCGCCCTTTTTCTTGCCGTTCTTGACCTCTTCCATAACGCGGTGGGTTTCAGCCACCCAACCGTCGGCGGCAATGAGGTAGCAATCGTCCTGCATCGTCGCGGCCCAGTAGTCCATCAAATGCTGGTACATATCGTAGGTATCCAGCAGTGGTGCTGCCTTGAACGCGGCGAGAAGGTCTTCCGCAATGGTCGCGATCAGTTCCTTAGGCTGGTCTTCCTGATCAAACCCCTTGAGTCGTTTCACGTTTGCTGATCGCCACTTGTCGAAGATGTCGGTCACTGTGGTTTTGAACGCGTCGAACGCGTCGTGCTCGAGGATCATGGCCTTGATTTCAGTGATGGGCAGTCGCAATTGGCAGTAACCGGGGCGTACGGCATTTTCGAACAGCACCTCGCGCACGCCGTGGAGCACCTTCCAGTAGGTATCCAGGTCGTCGATGTCCCGTTCCGGAATGCCGCCCCGCAGATGGCCGTCGATGTCCTGGATGTCTTCCGGTTCGGTGCTGTCGATGTAACGAGGCAGGTTGAGGTTGTAATCATTCCTCGGGTCGTCGATTTCCTCAAACGGAACCATGCGGGCGTAGCACAGCGTGTCCGCCTGACGATTGAACGTGTCGACGATTCGGTGGATGTCCTGCTCGCGGAGACGGTTTTTGTTGCCGTCCTTAATGAAGTCTTTGGAGGCGTCGATCATGAAGATGCCCTTGCGGGCGTTGGCATTCTCCTTGTCGAGCACAAGGATGCAAGCCGGGATGCCGGTGCCGTAGAACAGATTGGCGGGCAGGCCGATGATGCCCTTGAGATAGCCGGAGCGGATGAGCTTTTTGCGGATTACCGCCTCGGCATTGCCTCGGAACAGAACGCCGTGGGGCAGGATACAAGCGGCTTTTCCGTTACTCGTCATCGAGCGGATGATGTGCAGCAGGTAGGCGTAGTCGCCCTGTTTGGCGGGCGGCGAACCCCAAGCAAACCGCTGATAGGGATCGGCACTGGGAGTGATACCGTTGCTCCAAGTCTTGTCGGAGAACGGTGGATTGGCGACGACATAGTCGTAGGTGCGTAGCTGCTCGCCGTCCTTGAATTTAGGGTTGGCAAGCGTGTTGCCTTGCAGAACGTTGGCTGTCGGGAAGTCATGCAGGATCATGTTCATGCGGGCGAGACCTGCCGTTGTCTGGTCATTTTCCTGCCCTTCGAGCGTGATGTGCTTGCCCGCCTGGGCGGCGACCTTGAGCAAAAGCGATCCCGATCCGCAGGTCGGGTCGTAGGCCGTGGTCGATGCGACAGCGGTCTTGGGCGAGATACCAATAACCTGAGCGATGACGCGGCTGACCTCCGACGGCGTATAGAACTGGCCCTTGCTCTTACCGCTCTCGGTGGCGAAGTGCCGCATCAGGTACTCGTAGGCGTCGCCGAGGATATCGTCGTGGTCTGCACGATTTTTCGAAAAGTCCAGCTCCGGCTTCTGGAAGATGCTGATCAGGTTCGTCAGACGATCCACCATCGCCTTGCCTTCGCCGAGCTTGTTCGGGTCGTTGAAGTCAGGGAAATCGCTGCGGGCCAAACGGGAGTTGCTGTCAATCAGCGGCTGGATGATCTGCGTGTTGATCTTGTCGCCGATATCGCTCTTGCCCTTGAGCTTGACCATGTCGGTGAAGCTCGCGCCCTTGGGGATGGTCACCGGCGGAGCGAAGTCGTCGGAATTGCCATACTTGTCGGAGATATACTTGATGAACAGCATGAACAGGACATAGTCCTTGTACTGGCTGGCGTCCATGCCGCCGCGCAGTTCGTCACAGCTGGACCAGAGCGAGCTGTAAAGTTGAGACTTTTTCAGTGCCATTTCTCTAGTATGCGTTCCTTCTTATTGCTTTTGCCGCATAACATTATTTATTATCTGTACTCAGTAGTGTCCGGTTATAAGTCAAATAAATTCAATTAGTTACAGATGTCGGCATCCTGAATCGTGCCAGCAGAATTTGTAACTAATTGTAAAACATCAATTTGCTCAAACACACTGACGCTCAAAATCTGTAGAAAAGTGTAGAGAGTTATATCCAAATTGAGTCTCTTTTTTACCATTGCCATTGTGGTGCTTTACGCATTGGCGGAACTGATGCGGTGGCATACGTTCAAATAACTGCGCAAAAACGGTTTTTCCTGTATACATCAATCATTTCTTGTCGTAGAATTGTGAAATGATCTAAGATAGCAGGACTTTTCAAGTCGGTAACGCTAAAAAATCGTCGTATATTATTTATTTGTAATC
>JANQJJ010000510.1 GCA_028281725.1 Pirellulaceae bacterium
GATGAGGCTTATCTTTATCGTCCCCTTTTGGAAATAGTCCGCGTTCCGGCAGTCGGACAGCTGGTCGAACATGTCCTCAAGGAACACAGTTCGCGAGAAGAGACGCTGGAGTTTGGTGGGCAGGAAAGGTCGCTTCGCATTTTAGCGCGCCCCATGCCGTTGGGTGAGGAACGCTTTGGCGTTCTGATTACCGTGCGGGATGAGACGTTGATCAAGAGGATCGAGTCGGTTCGTCGTGACTTCGTTGCCAATGCATCGCATGAGCTGAAGACGCCGCTAGCGGCGATTCGAGCTTACGCGGAGACCCTGCAGTTGGGAGCACTCGACGACCGGGAGGCGGCGGAACGGTTCGTGGGAAACATCGTCACTCAAGCCGACCGAATCAACGGCTTGGTTCAGGGCATGTTGCAGCTATCACGAGTTCAATCCGGATCGGCTCTGAAGATCGAGTCCTTTGACGCGCGCGAGGCAGTCGAACCGTGCGTGGCCGCCGCGGGCGCGATGGCGCGTTCCAAGGGCGTGAAAGTCCAGGCTGAGATGCCTGCCGAGCCGATGGTCATCCGTAGTGACCGCGATGGTTTTCAGACGATTGCCAGTAATCTGTTGTCCAATGCCGTTCGATACACCGAAGACGGCGGCACTGTTTCGGTGCTCCTTTCGTCAGAGGCGGATTGGTGTGTCTTTCAGGTGCAGGACACGGGGGTCGGCATCCAGGAAAAGGACTTGGAGCGGATATTCGAACGGTTCTACCGCGCGGAGAAGGACCGTTCTACCGACACCGGCGGTACCGGTTTAGGCCTGTCCATCGTCAAGCACCTGGTGCAGGGGCTGGGCGGGGGCGTGACGGCGACCAGCGAGCCGGGGCGCGGAAGCTGTTTTGAAGTCAGGTTGCCCAGATTCGGCAGCTAAAGCGACAGAAAGTGGAGTTTTTATTCACAAAATCTTCACTGATTTCCGGCTGGTGGCTGCCGACACTCGCAAGTTACAACACTGGCACTGGCAAGTGGGACCGCCCCACGCGGTTACTCGTCCTACCTTCGCGAAGCAAAAGCTGATAAAAGAGTCTGGTTCAGAACGCCGTGGTTCTGCCTGCACGTCGTGGTCGGTCGGCTAGTCTTTGGGAGGAAACGTAGGAATGTCGAGGCATCTAACGCAAGATTTGGAAGAAGCGTATCACCGGCTTTTGGCCTTGTCGGGATTGGTTGAAGAGATGATCAATCTGTCGGTCAAGTCTCTGATGGAGCGGGAGATCGACACGGCACAGCAAGTGATCGATTTGGATAGTGAGATCGACCAAACCGAAGTGCGGATTGAAGAAGAGTGCTTGAAGATGTTGGCCTTACACCAGCCGGTAGCGGCGGACTTGAGACGGCTGACGACGATGATGAAAGTCAACAACGACTTGGAACGCATGGCGGATCTAGCCTGCAATGTTGCCGAGCGCGCGAGCAACGTGACCGAAGCAAGAGAGTTTCCGATTCCCGAGCGGATTCGTGATATGGCGGAGCAGACCATCGGCATGGTGCGCGATGGGCTCAACGCGTTCGTCAACCTCGATATCGATCTCGCCTACAGTGTGATTGAAAGAGACAATCTGGTCGACGCGACAAATGTGCAGGTCATTGAAGAGTTAGCTCAGCTGATGCAGCAGGAGTCGACGTGGGTTCCCCCGGCGCTGCATTGTTTTTCCGCCTCACGACATCTTGAGCGGATCGCCGATCACGCCACCAGTGTGGCAGAGGACGTCATCTATATGGTCAACGGAGTCATTGTGCGCCACCAGCACAGCCAGCCCAACGCGAATCAGTCTAGTCCCACCGCGTCAGGCCGTTCCGACTAAGGGATGAGAAGAAGCTGATTAAATGTCTAAGACCAAAGTGTTGATCGTTGAGGATGATCGATCGCTTTCAGATATTCTTTTCTACAATCTCCAGCAGGAGGGCTTCAACGTATTCCGCGCATTTGACGGTCGCGAAGGTATTGAACAGGCCCGAAAGAAAGAGCCGGACATTGTCATTCTCGATCTGATGCTGCCACGTATCAGCGGAATCGACGTTTGTCGCCAGTTACGCAAGTTCAAGGAAACACGCGATACCGGGATTCTGATGCTAACCGCCCGAGGCGAAGATTTCGATCAGATCGACGGTTTTGAAGCGGGGGCCGACGACTATGTCGTCAAACCCTACAGCGTCCGAGTCCTGCTCGAACGTATCCGTGCGCTGCAGAGACGGCGCACGTCCGAGGAAGCCGAACCGGTGGTCGAGACACTCGAATGCATGGGGGTCAAGGTGGATCTCCGCCGCCACCAGGTGTTCGTGGGGGACCAGGAGTTGGAGCTTACGCGGAGTGAGTTCAAGTTGCTGCAAACGCTGATCACCGAACCTGGCAGAGCCTACGAACGCAGTGAGTTAATCGAGTCGGCACTGGGGGAGGATACGCTGGTTCTCGAACGCACCATCGACGTGCACATTCGTGCCATCCGTAGGAAGCTAGGGGCGCTGGCCGACGTGATCGAAACCGTACGCGGTGTCGGCTACCGTTTCAAGGAGCCTGAGTAGATTTCGGTGTCCGATCGAGGTATCGAATCCCACCGCGGGCCCACGTTTTTCCACAGGTATTGGGCCGCCGTCTGTCTGGCCACGGCGCCCAGTTGGCTCCTTTTATCCGGCCTAGCTGCAAGATCTAAAATCGTTGCGGCGAGATCATGCGGAGATTCTACCGGTACTGTTTCCAGGCTGAGGTGCTCTCGCGTCAGTTGCCTTATCGCGCCGGAGCACTCCGTGGCGACACAGGCAACACGCTGACTCATGGCTTCCAGCAGAGCAACCGGGAATCCTTCGTAGCGACTGGGAAGCACAAACAGGTCGGCGGCTGCATAAAGCGGCCAGGGGTTGTCCGTCCAGCCTAGGAAGCGAACGGAAGGATTCCCCTCAGCTTGCTGTCGCAGCTGGCCTCTGAGAGGCCCGTCACCGGCAATCAGCAGTTGCCAATCCGGTAACTTCGAAGCGATCTGCTGCCAGGAACGCAGCAAGATGTCGACCCCCTTCTCCGGACTTAACCTGCCGACGAACAAGAGCGTGGATGGTCCTTTCATCGGCTCCCTTTCCGAAACGCCGGCAATTCGAGGCGAAGGTTCAGGAGGATCGATCGCAGGTGGGATCACCCGAATTCTCTCTCGCCGAATCCAGCGGCTCATCGCGTCGGCAAACTCATCGGTCAGGACGACGCAGCCGGTGCACCTCGGATAGACACGCCGCCGCCACGCTTCCCATAGAAAACTAAGTTGTTGTTTCTGGGGGTCGCTGTGTTCGGCAATCCAAGTCGGTAGACGGAGCGGCCGAGTGGCTGCCAACGATACGATATTCATCTGGTCCGAAAAACTCAGTACCAAGTCCGGTGCAATGTCGCGAAGCGCCAGCCTAAGGCGCCGGACGCGATTCCAGTTAGCCCATAAGCCATGCAGCTTGTTCCGACTCGATCCCATCAGGTCGAGACCATAACGTTTCACGCGGGGCGAAAGCGCGTACTGGTCTGTATCGGCTGCTGCCCAGGTCACCAGATGAAGGTCGTATTGGTCTGCCCAGCGGTTTGCCAGTTGGCTCATCAGCCTTTCTGCGCCGCCACCATAGAGAGCGTGAATTACCAAGGCGATTCGTGGGGGCATGGCCGTAGAATTGGGGATCGATTAGCCTAGGCTCAGTTCCTGAAGCTAGGCGATGTCACCTAGCCTAACGATGGATCCATTGTAGCTGGTCGGAACTTTCCAGGGAGAAGTCATGGCAAACTCGGCCGGCAGCCAGTCACCGAGCATCGCAGTACAAGAGATCGACTGCCCCCTGTGTGGCAGCTCAGATCACCGCATGGTTTGCGTTGCGAAGGACTATACCTATGCCATGCCGGGGGAGTATGTCGTCGTGCGGTGTTGTGCCTGCCGTCACATGTACTTAAACCCCAGGCCGACCGACGAGTCCCTGATGAACTGCTATCCTCAGAACTACGTTCCCCATCGCTTCGATAACGAGTCGCAGACTGCCTCGCCGTCGAAGCAGAAGGGCTCTTGGCTACGGCGGATCGTCCGTGCGATTCCCGGATTGAGAAGATTCCTGTTTTGGCTCGGGCAAGAGCATGCCACCGTCCTCCCGGCGCCGCCGGTGCCTGGCGAGTCTCGATTGCTGGAAATTGGCTGCGCCCACGGCGGCTTTCTGAAACGCGCCTCTGATTTGGGCTGGGTCGTCGATGGCATTGAACCTGGTCGCGAAGCAGCGCAAGCTGCGAAAGACCAGGGATTGGATGTCTACTGCGGACTGTTCAGCGATCGACCGCTGGCCAGTGCCAGCCGGGATGCCGTCATCCTCTGGATGGTTTTGGAGCACGTGCCCAACCCGGTCGAATTGCTCGAAGAGATTGCCAGGATTCTAAGGCCAGGCGGCCTGCTTGCCTTGAGTGTACCCAACGCCGGCGGCTGGGAACGAAGACTCGCAGGCAGGTACTGGCTGGGCTACGATGCTCCCCGACATCTGCAAGACTTCACCGCGTCGCGCGTGAGGCAATTGCTCGGGGCGCAGGGATTCGAGCGTATTCGAGTGGTCCATCAAGCCAACACCAGGTTCTGGTGGGGAAGCATCGCCGCATGGGGTGTGGATCGTCTGCCCCAGGCAGCGTGGCCCACGCGTTGGATGCACTACTTTCGGACCGATCCACCCGAGCTATGGCGTTGGGCCTTGCTGATCCCAGGAAAGCTGGTCAGTATTTTTCGTTGCTCGGGGCGTATTACCGTGGTTGCGAACGCGCCGACCGGTACGGCTAGCCGGTAAGCGTTTTTTCAAATCTGCGCCAATTGCCTTCGACGGCAAAGTCTTTTTCAACCAGCCCGCGGCCGGCTGTTCCCAACCGCCTTCGCAGTTCGACATTTCCGAGCAATTCGGCCAGAGCGTCCTGCCAGTCTTGGACGCTGGTAGCAGCACGACCGACACGTTGCCCGGCGAGTATTTCCTGGTTGACACCAATGGGTGAGGCGACGCCCGGAATGCCGACGGCCAGATACTGGATCAGCTTCAAACCGCATTTGTATTTCATCCATTCTTCGCCGGGTGGCAGCGGCATGATTCCCACGTCCATGTCGAGCAAGTCCGTCACCTCTGTTTTGGGAGTCCAGCGGCGGAAGTCGACTTCGGTGCGACCGAGCTCCACATCGTCCAGACGTTCCGCGGACGGGGCGACCACAATCAGGCGGTAAGAAAGCGAACTGGAAAGGTTCCGCAGGGCTTCGGCCGCCACCTCTAGAAAAGCGACATTTTGGGTGGTTCCGATCCAGCCGATCCGCGGCTGCTGCGCGCGCTGGCGTTCAGGGGGCCTGACGGGATACTTGGCCAAATGGACGCACGTCGGGATCTGTTCGACATGGGCACAACGCTCCTTCAAATACTCGGTCAGCCAGCGATTGCCACCAATGGCCACATCACACATCCTGGATATTCGATCGAACTTTTCGGGATGTAGCAGAAAAATTCCATCGTCGACGTCCAGGATCAAGCGTGCCGTCGCATCACGAAAACGCTTTTCGAACTCTGATGTGTCGTCATCAAAAACCTCCCTTTCGATCAGGATCGCGTCGTATTGTCGTCGCTCGGCAAGTACGACATGCCAATGCCGCACAAGCCTTTTCAAGCGTTGGCTCAGCCGCCAGCCAAGCCAGGGGAAGTAGTCGTATTTTTGAGGGCAACTATAAGCGATATCGCACCGATGCCCCGCTTCCTCCAAGAATGGTATGAAAGGGAGAATGCGGAAGCGTGTGGAGGGTACATCCTTGCCAGAGACAACAAAAAGAAATCGCATGGATTACCTTATTCCCGAAAAACAATTCAAAGCTGCCAACCGCCTGTCACCAGATTATTGTGCAAAAACCAGGTCCATTTTAGACTTCTGATCGCAGCTTCCCCGGCCGCAGCAACTAACGTCACGGAGTATCTATGCGAGTCATGATTACAGGAATAGCCGGTTTTATCGGTTCTCACGTTGCAGAAGAAATGCTGAGTCTGGGGTGGGACGTCGCGGGGATAGACGATCTGACCGGAGGTTTTGTGGAGAATGTGCCCAGCGATGCGCGGTTCTTTAAACGCGACTGCTGCGAACCGGTGGATGACATTTTTAGTGACTTTCGCCCGGATGTCGTCATGCATCTGGCTGCCTATGCCGCAGAAGGCCTGAGTCATCACATTCCCAACTTCAACTATCACAACAATTTGGTTGGCACCAGTAACGTACTTGGCGCGGCCCATCGCGTCGGGATAGCGCACTTTGTCTTTGCCTCGTCGATCGCCGTATACGGGCATCCGTCATCGAATGCCCCACTGACCGAGTCGAGTCCCTGCGTACCCTGCGATCCGTACGGGATTGCGAAACTCGCATGCGAGCATCACGTTCAGGCATTCCACAGGTACTATGGCGGGCCAAGTTATACGATATTCCGACCGCACAATGTATTCGGGACGCGTCAAAACATTTCCGACCCTTACCGAAACGTAGTCGGAATCTTCTTCCGCTGTGCGAAACAGGGCGCGGCATTTCCTGTTTTTGGCGATGGCAGCCAGACGCGGAGCTTCTCCTACATCGACACGGTTGCAAAATGCATCGCCGCGTCTCCTTCGGCCGATCGCGCCAAGAACGCCATTTTTAACGTGGGCGGTGACCAGTCGCTATCCGTGCGTGACTTGGCTCTGGAAATCGCCGAACTGACTCGGGCCGCGCCCGAGATCAACTATTTGCCGCCTCGTAACGAAGTGTTGCATGCGCACGCGGATCACCGAAAAGCGAAGTCTGCCTTTCCGGAGGTGTTTAATAGTGCAATCTCACTACGCAAAGGTCTGGAATTGACCGCGGCCTACGTTGCGGACAGGCCAGTCCCGCCACCCACCTTGTGCCCGTCGGAGATTGAGATCGCCGATCGCCTTCCGCCCACGTGGCGTACTATTGGCCGGACTTCGCAGAACTAGTCGAGGAACTTACCAAGGCAAATAGACTACCTCTCGACCGGGGCATTGGCCGCGGCGGAGTATTCGGCCCAGCCTCGATAGTAATTCTTGACCTTGGGGACTTCTGCCAATTCGAGAGCAAAAACAACCACGCTGCTGCGAGCCCCACTTTGGCAATGCGTTGCGATGGGAGCGTCCAGGAGAAGCCCTTCCTCCGTGAGCAGTTGCTTGATCGCCACGGCGTCTAGGAATCGACCGTCACTGCCTAGGAAACGAGTCCATTCCAGGTGCGAGGCGCCGGGGATGTGACCGGAGCGACCTGCGGTACGACGGGTACCGGTGTACTCCTCAGTACTGCGGTTATCTAGAATCTGGCAACTGGCTTGACCGCTCGTGGCAGGCAGTACATCGGTCAGTTGCGCCAGCCGTTCGGTCCGGAAAGTGATCTCCGGTTGCGTTGGCTCAACGCTCTCGGCGCGTGTCGTTAGTGGCAGGCGCGCGGCACGCCATCCCGAATAGCCGCCATCGAGCAATTGGACGCGAGCCATACCGGCGTATCGCAAAAGCCACCATACCCGGGCAGCGTTAGGTACAGAATCGCCGACAACGACGATCGTTCGTTCCGGTGAGAGCCCCAAGTTGCCCAGTTGTTCCGCCCAGTAGCTCTTGTCCGTTAGCCCTTGCTCCTCCGAAGACCTGGCTTTCCATCGGCTCGCGTCGGCCCATCTGGCTCCCGGTATGTGTCCGGCCAAAAAAGCGTCTCTCGGACGAACATCGACAATGTCCGGGGGTGACTGGGAATCTGCGATTTGCTCAGAGAGGTTTTCAGAACCGATCAAGATGGGGGCAGCTTCCTGTGCCCGGCACAGACCAGGAGTGAGTAACATGCACGATGCCAGTAAGCTCAGGATGGGTTGCCGAGGTCTACGGTGGATGCTCATTTCGATACCAGTTTCCGTTGTGAGTCGTTCGGTATCCAGCACATTTTAGCAGGAATTCTCCGGATGAATTCTCTGGGTACCTAGCCCCAGGGATTTCAGGCGGCTTGGAGTAGGCGGTGCTCGGTCTAGGCCTGCGCGAGAGAGACGGGTTCTTCGGAGGGGAGGTGAGCAAAAAACGGGGGCTTCCATCTGGGCGAGAGTCCCACCCCGTCCGCCTAGCCGTTATAGTCCTCACGTTCGTAAGTTCATGGGGTGCGACCTCAAGTCCGCTCGATGGCTGATGTGCTCGCGGCGCAGTCGTGTAACTAGTCTGGAGATCTGCGTCCGGTTCGGCACATCCGCAGTCTGCATAGTACGGCAACATGGTCTCACTTCGTCTGTTTTTACTAGTTCTCGTCACGCTCGTTTGCCGAGAAGTGGCAGGCAGTGAGCCCGAGCGTGTTTGGCTGTCCTCCTTGATTGCAATCGCCGGAATCTCGGTGGGGTTTGGTCTACTGACGAAGGCTTCCGCCGTTTCGGTACTGCGGTCTAGCGGGCTTGGGTCGACAGGCACTGCGTCTGAGCTGAAGATTGACGCAACCGAAGCACGATTCTCGCGGGCGCGCCGAGTCATCGAGACGGTCTGGGTTGTCATTCTGCCGGTATCGTTAGTCGGAACCGGCTGGGGAACCTGGCTGAACGCACTGGAGCCTTTGGGGCTGCCCAAGGTGGCTGTCTTCGTCTGTTGGTTTCTCCCTAGCGTCGTGTTTCTCGCTCTGATCGAAATGACCGCAGCCCAATTCGACGAGATTGTGGCTGAGGCTTTGCCGCAGAAAGCCTCTACCACGTCCGAGATGCTCGGTTGGCGAGAGCATTGGAAGCTGAGGCTGCGTTTGGGCGAACTCTCGAGTCTGATGTCCTGCCTGGCGCCCCTGCTGCTGATTGCTCTATTTACCGACGTCATCGCGATGCTTGCCGGCGGTGCGCTGACCGACGACGTGGTTACGGTCATAGCGACTTTGCTGTCCATCGCGCTGGTCTTGTGGGTGCTGCCGGTGTGGCTGGGGCGTTGGATGGGCGCAGAGCAACTGCCGCAGGGACCTTTGAGAGACCGAATCCTGGGCTATCAACGAGAACTCAACCTATTAGGACTCGAGCCCATGCTGCTGCGTACGCACGGTCGTTGGGCGGGGGCCGCGGTCGTTGGCGGCCTTCGGCCCTTCCGTCAGCTTTGGTTGGGCGATGCGTTGATATCGCAGTTGAACGAGCGGGAGCTAGACATGGTCCTGATGCATGAAATGGCTCATGTGATTCGCAGGCACGCCTTTTGGAGAATCTTGCCGCTGATTTGGGCTGTCGGCGCCGCTTGCCTGATCGGTGCTGGTTTGACATGCGTCCCCGAGGGCTCTATTTCGGTGGCGACCGGTCAGTTCTCGGCTGCCGCCGCCGCGTGTGCCACGCTGATGTTCGGTATCGGTCACGTGGCACGACGCTGTGAACTGGATGCCGATCAGCAGGCATGTCGACTGGCGATTCAGGTTTGCGATTGGGCTCAGACCGACCCCGAGGCAGCTCCGCAGGCTCTGGGGGAAGCGCTATCCCGCCTGCTCAAAAACACGCCTGACGCTGCCAAGTCGACTTGGCTTCATCCGAGCCTTCAGAACCGGCTTTTGAACTTGGCAGACTGGGCCGCCGATCGGAAGATGCCGTGCGCCGCAAGCTAAATGCTGCCAGCGATCGAATAATCGGTGCGATTGGTGTGCGTCCTATGCCCGGTGCCACTGCTACGATTCTCGCACGCGGTTGACAAATCGACTGGCCAACCAGGTTTTCTACTCAAGTAGTCATTTTTTGCAGAGTCTCTGGCCGATGATAGAAACTGTCGCAGTCTATGCGCCGCTCCAATCTCTCCTGCTCTAGACTTCCAACCTATAAGGTTATTCCGTGGCAAGCATATCCCAAACCCAGGGTGCTTCGGCAGCTGAATTGCTACAGAGAGTTGACTCTGCAATCCAAGGTAGCCCCCACATCGCCGGGCACCAGGTATTCTGCCAGGAAGAATCTGGCATCGTGGTACTCCATGGTCGAGTCGATTCTTTCTTTCAAAAGCAGATGGCGCAAGAAACGCTCAAAAAACTAGAGGGCGTTGAGAAGGTAATCAACGAACTGGAAGTCGACTGGCGGGCCTCCGTGGCTGCCAAATGATATCTCTCAGCGCGCTGCACGGCTAACTGGATCGTTTTACCAACCCGGCGCGCCAGCCATGTGCACCATCTGTGATGTCAGGAGTTCCTGACTCGCTGCTGCGGCTTGAAGCTTGCGCTATTTCGACGTGGACGGGATCTTGGAGCCGTTTGCCGAATCGCCTACGATCATCCGTGCCGCGGTACGCAGAGGCAGGCGCTGGGGGTCTGTCTTGCATTCCACCGTCGGTTCGAAACTGCGGTCGAACGTCTTCTGCCGCAATTTAGTTAGAACTTCACATTGTGAGAGGAAAGACATGGCTCAATCAGGTGTAATTACGTTCAAGGGCGCGCCCATGACCTTGCTCGGTGACGCGCTCAATGTAGGGGCGCCGGCTCCTGAATTTACCTTGCACTACTTTGACGGAGGGCTGAAAACGCTTACCAAGCAGGACTTGGCAGGCAAGCCAACCATCGTGTCGGTCGTCCCAAGCCTGGACACGGGGGTTTGTCAGATCCAGACCAAGAAGTTCAACCAGGAACTGGCGGCGCTGGGGGATCAAGTCAATGCAGTCACAGTCAGCCGGGACACACCGTTTGCTCAGAATCGTTTTTGTGGGGCCGAAGACGTGCAGAACATGCGTGTTGCCAGCGACTATCAAGCGGGCGAATTTGGCCTCGCGTGGGGGGTAATGATCGACGAACTCAAGCTGCATACGCGTAGTGTGTTCGTTTTAGATAGCAGCGGCAGTGTGGTCTATGCAGAAATCGTGCCAGAGGTAACCAGCGAGCCCAACTACGACGCGGCTTTGGCTGCACTCAAGCAAGCTTCGTAGGGTGGACCGCATGCCCCCCTTCCGCTGCGTGACCTAAAACTAAGCTCGGACAACGCTTCGGTGGTGTCGATTGGTCGCCTCACGAAGATGTGAAGAGCTGGATGAAAATGGCTAGAAACGTGCCGGAATCGATTGACTCGCATGATGCAGAGTCTCATAATCCGATTGGTTTAGAGCCTGTTTGGTCCGATACGATATTGCATTGCCGCGATGGATCCTTCCCCCTCGAGACAGTGTTCGGTTGAAGATCTAGAGACTCGTAGGTTGATGACACTGATTTAGTTGAGGGTTTGAAGGTGACAAATATTTACGTCGGCAACTTGTCGTTCCGAGCGACAGAAGATGACCTCCGCAACACATTCTCGGCACACGGCGAAGTTGCATCGGTCAATATTATTACTGATCGAGAAACAGGGCGTTCTCGTGGTTTCGCGTTCGTTGAAATGCCAAACTCGGAAGAAGCCAACTCGGCTATCGATGCGATCAATGGTCAAGAGATTGCTGGTCGTGGCGTAACGGTCAATGAAGCTCGTCCACGTGCTGAGCGTCCACGTGGCGGTGGGCGACAGGGCGACGGACGGCGCAGCAGCTACTCTTGATGCTAGGCTCGTTGTGTCGAAAATCTGGCTTGGGAAGGACCGGGGGCTCACACAACTTGGTTTAACAAACAGATCGAAGGCGTGTTACCGGGCGGTAGCACGCCTTTTTCAATAGGCATTCGGCGGATGCTCAGTCGCCCACTTGGAGGTTCTCACCAGGCCGCCGCGCACCGCTCCTGCTACTGGAGCATCTGGGCGATCTGCTGCTTGGCGGCTTCGAGTGCGTCAGGAATTTTGTCAGGCAACTTGCCTCCGGCTTGGGCTAAGTCGGGTTTGCCTCCGCCTCCTCCGCCGACAACGGGAGCCACCTTACCGATCCATTTTCCAGCGCTGAGTCCTCTTTCTACGAGCGTCTTGCTGATGCCGGCAACCAGCAGCACTTTGTCCTTATCGACCTTGCTGGCCAGCATCACCGCCGTGGGCGATGCGCTCTTCTGACGGATCTGGTCAATCCACTGACGCATCAAGTTGGGCGTCGCACCGGGAGTTTCAGATATCACGACGGCAGTCCCGGCAGCGAGAGTTGCCTTCTCGAGCAACGCGTCGGCAGATACATCGCCGCCGGACGCCAGCTCGCTGATTTGCCGGCGAAGTTTGGCTTGCTCTTCTTGTAGCGATTCGATGCGGTGCCCAATCTCCTGTGGCGATACGTTGAGGATTCGAGAGGCATCGCGCAGTACGGCTCGCTGGGTAAGGTAATCTTTGGCGTCCCCCGCGGATTTTTGCGGTGGCGTATCCGAGGAAGCTCCTCCGCCGGCGAGCTGTTTCTTCAGGGAACGGGTCGAAAGCACCAGATTCTTCGCATGCTCGGCCACGTCGCCTGAGGAGCAATTGAGTTTTTGAGCCGCCTCGCCGAGCAGTTGCTGCACTTGTTCGCGGTGCTGCCGAGCGCGCTGACCGGTCAGGGCGACAACACGCCGCGTGCCGGCCGATACGCTTTCTTCTGCGATGACTTCGAATTGTTTTACTTCGCCGGTGTTATCCAGGTGGGTTCCGCCGCACAGCTCTTTTGAGAACTCACCCATGCTGACCATGCGTACCGGATCGGGATACTTCTCTCCGAACAACATCATGGCCCCGGCCTCGCGCGCCTCGGCCAGCGGAACGGTGTGCCACGAGATGGGCTCGGCTGTTTGGACCTTTTCGGTCACGATCGACTCAATCGACTCGATCTGTTCATCAGACAGCGATTGTTGGTTGGTAAAGTCAAAACGCAGCCAGTCTTCGTCCACCTTGCTGCCCTGTTGCTGAGCGTGCTCGCCAATGATCGATTGCAGGGCGTGGTGCAAAATGTGCGTTGCCGAATGGGCTCGGCGAATGCCGTCTCGCCGCTCTGGATCGACCTTAGCCGTGACTTGCATGCCCTCGGTCAGTTTCCCGGAGACCAGAGTACCGGAATGCACGATCAGCTCACCGGCCCGCTGGGTGTCCGACACTTCGAATACCATGCCGGCCGCTTCGATGGTTCCTGTGTCACCCACTTGGCCACCACTTTCGCCGTAGAATGGAGAGCGGTCAAGGATCACGCGAACAGCCTGAGCCTCTGCAGTGCCGCCAACCAGCTCGCTGACCAAACGGTCTTGGCCATCCATGATGCAGATGATGCCTTTGAGCTCCGCCTCCGCTTCAACCGTCTCATATCCCAGGAAATCGGTGCGACGCAGTGCCTCTTTAAGGGTCTCAATCGGGCCGGTCTGAAAAAGCTTTACCTTATCGCCGCCACTGACGTCTTCGTGCTCCTTCATCGCTCTGCGATAGCCGTCCCAGTCAAACGTGAGCTTGCGTTCGGCTGCCAAAGTTTGAAACAGTTCCGGTGGGACGCCGTAGGTTTGATAAAGGTTGGCCGCTTCGCCGCCATCGACCATCACACCGCCGCTGGACTTGAGCGACTTAAAGACGCTTTCAATTCGCTCCAGGGCGGCGTCAATCGTCGAAAAGAAGTCACTTTCTTCTTTGCGAATCACCTCGGAAACCCGTTGAGCCGTTTCCGTCAGCTCGGGATAGCCAGCTGACATGGCACTGGCAACGGCGGGAACCAGCTGATGCAGGAACGGTTCACGCATGCCCATTTGATGGCCGTCCAGGACGGCGCGTCGGAGCAAGCGTTTGATGACGTACCGCGCCTTCTTAGGACCTGGGATCACATTCTCGTGGACGGAGAACGTACACGCGCGGATGTGATCGGTAATGCGGCGGAGACGACGACCGTTGTCGCTTTCGTATTCGTATTTAACCGAGCAGACCTCGGCTGCAGCCTCCACGATGGGCTGCAGGACGTCGATGTGGAAGTTGGTGGCCACGTTTTGCAGGACACTCGCCGTACGCTCCAGCCCCATGCCCGTGTCGATGTTCTTGCTTGGTAGCGGTCGCAAGTTGTCCGGCGGAGAACCAACGCGGTTGAATTGGGTGAAAACGAGATTCCATATCTCGACCGATTGCCCGTTGTCGAGCTGGTAGTAGATTTCGCTGCAGGTGCCGTTCTAATGCTAAGCCAGAGAATTTTTGGGAATTTGGTTTCGCCTTGGAGATTTAAAGGTTCCTCTACCTCGTATGTGGAACTATGGCTACGTTGGCCCTGCTTTCTTCTCATGCAATTATTTTCTTCTGGCTAGGCAGTTCTAACAGTGCCCGATTCTGTAATATTTCATCAATCATCCTCATACGTGTAGATTTTTATGCTGTATGGACTTTGCTCATGAAGT
>JANQJJ010000542.1 GCA_028281725.1 Pirellulaceae bacterium
GCTGGGCCATCAACGGCTCGCTGAACGAGTACGCCTGAATCGCCGTATTCTCATCGCTGACCAATCTCGCTACCGAGCCCTGGTACGGGACGACCTGCACGCCTTCGAGCAGCCCCTGAGATCTCATGAATGTCAAAAACGCTCGCTCGTTGGCTTGCAACATCATCCCCCCAAGCCCCTGCAGCGAGGTCACCGGCGATTCCTGGCGAACCAGAATGCATCTTGGCGTATTCTGAATTGGGGCGAAGATTGAGACAATCGGTGCCTGCTGCTGGCGAAACAAGAGGACATCATCCGCGTTGCCAATCGCAAACTGAACTCTCCCGGCGACCAACTCCTGGGCTATCGGAGCGTTGGGACCACCCGGTTTGATTTCGACATCCAGACCATACGATTCAAAAATCCCGTGAACTTTGGCAGCATAGAATCCACCATGCTCTGCCTCGGGATACCAGTTGAGCATCAGCACGACCTGCTGCAGCTCATCGACCGGAGCGCTCGAGCTGTTGGTTGACGAACAGCCTGCCAAGAGTAGACAGGCGAGCCCTACAACCCATGCCACTTCAGGCAACTTCGGTATTGGATCGATCACCGGCAATCACATTCCTCAAAAACCAAGTTCGCATCTACTGACCGATAGCCCGGCGGTCCGCCCGCCGCCGCCCAGAAAACTGGAGGGCCCGCCCATGTCCTCCTATCCTGCGCCGCGACCATTGTACCGTGCCTGCTCCCATGCCGTCAGTGCTTTTGGCAGGTCACTGATCAGGCGCGTTTTGCTGCGTGGGCTGGCAACCACTATTTGCATTCCTTGCCCCAACCACTTCTCACCCCTTCTCAAAACTTCCACCCGCAGTCCAGCGTCTTAGGAACCAATAAGCACACAGATTGACCATCCCGAGCATGGCCAGTCCCAGTAGGGTGCTGACAAACACCGCGGCGATCACCGCGGCCGTATCGCTGCGGTTTTGCCAGGGAGTCAGCAACGCTCCAATTCCGGCGTACCATCCCGCCACCTTACCAACAAAGAACTCGCCTACAATCGTTCCGATGACGGCGAGTCCGGCACTAATGCGCATGCCGAGCACCAAGTGACTCACGGCAGACGGAATTCGCAACTTCGTCAGGATCTGCAAACGGGTAGCGCCCCCCAGTTTAAAGAGATCCGTCAGATTCTCCTCGATCGAGATGAGGCCTGCGGTCACGTTGGAGACGATAGGAAAAATACTAATGATGGTGGCGACTAACACGATGGTCCGGAACGTATACCCGGACCAGGTCAGCAGCAGGGGCGCGATGGCGACAATAGGAACCGTCTGAAAAAAAATCACATAGGGATAAAAGGCCGAACGCAACAGTTTCGACTGGCTGAATAGACCGGCGACAAGCGAGCCGAGGGCGACGCTTGAGAACAGTCCCAGCGTTGCACCGGCACCGGTGGCGATGAATCCCTCCAGCAGCGCCTGCCGTTGCTCCCAGCCGGCGCTCGCCACCTGAAAAGGTGTTGGCAGAATGACTTTGGGAATCTGCCTGACCTGAACGACAGCGTACCAGAGCGCCAGGCAGGCCAAGAAAACTGCGATGGCAGCTCCCGTATTCTTCAGCGCGGTTCGGTTGCCGGCAGAATCACTCAAACCGCCACCTCCGCAAGTGAGGAACTGACTTGACCAAACAGGGTCGCAAACTCCATCGTGGTTCGCTGCTGCGAGCTTCTGGGCCAGGGAAGCGAGTTATCCACCGTTTTAGCGACTTTCCCGCCGCTCAAAACCGCGATGCGATGACTGAGATAAATAGCTTCCGCAATGTTGTGGGTCACGAACAGGATCGTGCGCGCCCTGCGCTGCCAGAGCTCCAACACGAGGTCGTTCAGCCGCGAGCGCAGCAAGTCGTCTAGCGCAGCGAAAGGCTCATCGAGTAAGAGTACGCTGGGATCAGTGACCAAGGCACGGGCAATACTGGTCCGCATCCGCATCCCGCCGGAAAGCTCGCGCGGAAAACGATCACGGGTCTCTTCGCCCAGACCGACCGATCGAAGTAAATCGTCAATACGATCGTCGCTCGGTTCGCCCACCAGCGGCAGCTGGCTGCGACGATGCCCCGCCGCGCGAGGATGTCTCCCCAGTTCGAGCGGCAAACGAATGTTCTCGGCAACGGTGCGCCAGGGAAGCAACGTGGCATCCTGAAACACGTATGCCAAGTCCCCTGCACGACGCCCCGCAGTTCCGCCGTCAAACTCGATCGAACCGGTCGTCGGCTGGAGCAACTGGGCGATCGCTCTCAGCAGCGTACTCTTACCGCAACCGGATGCTCCGAGCAGCGCGACAATTTCTCCAGGTTCGATCGCCAGAGAAAGCCCGCTTAGGACATCCTGCCGGAGTCCATAGCGAACCGTCAAATCACGAACCGATATTCCGGATGCCCGGGAAAGCGGGGCGAGTTCAGCGTCCGAGCTAGGGATCGATGGTGTCATCAGGGGTAGGGAATCGAGATACGTTCGAAAAAACCGATCTTCACTCTTTGCTGGAAACGCCGCGTGGCAGTTCGAATCCGTCTTGGGCTGCCGCGCCCGCCGATTCCTCCGCAGTTTGCTCCGGCGCCCTATCGACGGCAACGTTTCCAAAC
>JANQJJ010000553.1 GCA_028281725.1 Pirellulaceae bacterium
TGCGTAAAGCATTTATCGATAACGTCATCTTTGAGCCCCACAGCCTCGAAGATTTGAGCCCCTTTGTAGGACTGCAACGTCGAGATTCCCATCTTGGCCATGACTTTGAGCATTCCCTTGGCCACCCCCTTCTTGTAGGCGGCCACAATCTTCCCGTCGTCTGAGAACTCACCGGTATCGATGATCTCGTCGCGTCGAGCCTGCCATAGGGACTCGAAGGCCAGATAGGGATTGATCGCATCGGCGCCATACCCGACCAGCAAACAGAAGTGATGCACCTCGCGTGCTTCACCCGTTTCGAGTACCAACCCGATCTGAGTGCGAAGATTGTTCCTGACCAAGTGGTGGTGAACACAGCTGGAGGCCAGCAACGTCGGCAAGGCAATGCGATCTTGACTAATCGCTCGATCCGAAAGGACGACCAGGCTGTAGCCGGCCTGGATGGCAGCCTCTGCCTCGGCGCAAATCCGATCCAGCGCCGCTAGCAGGCCCGCTTTGCCCTCGGAGCGCGGAAACGTCAGATCAATCTCCTGCGTCTTCCAGCCGCGATGATCCATGTGTTTGATCGCTGCCAACTCCTCGTTTGACAGGATCGGGTGTGGGATCAGCAGACGATGACAGTGCTCCTCCGTCGCACTGAGCAAGTTCCGCTCAGGTCCAATGTAGCACTCCAGCGACATGATGATCTCCTCGCGGATGGAGTCGATCGCCGGGTTGGTAACCTGGGCAAACAGCTGCTTGAAGTAGTCATACAGCATCCGGGATTTATCGCTGAGACACGCCAGTGCGCTGTCGTTACCCATCGAACCGACTGGATCCCGCTTGTCACGGATCAGCGGCATGAGCATGAACTGCATCGTCTCCGCGGTGTAGCCAAACGCCTGCATGCGGGCCAGCAACGTATCCGGATCGAAGCGGTGAACGTGGCGACTAGGCTCTAGATCGCCTAGTTGTATTCGCTGGGCATTCAACCAGCGACGATAGTCTTGCTTGTCGGCGAATGTCTGCTTCAGTTCTTCGTCGGGTATCAACCGTCCCTGTTCGAAGTCGACCAGGAACATTTGACCGGGCTGCAGGCGTCCCTTCGCCTTGACATTTTCCGGTACAATCGGCAACGCGCCGACTTCACTGGCCATGATCACGCGATCGTCGTGCGTCAGGTAATAGCGGCTAGGTCGCAGACCGTTGCGATCCAGTACGGCACCGATGTACTGGCCGTCGGTGAAACTGATCGATGCCGGCCCGTCCCAGGGCTCCATCACGCACGATTGGTACTCGTAGAAAGCCCGCTTGTTCTCCGGCATCGTGTCATGCTTTTGCCAGGCTTCGGGCACCATCATCATCACCGCTTCCTGCAATGTGCGACCGTTCATCAACAAATACTCCAGAGCATTGTCGAAGGTACCGGAGTCACTGCAGTCGGGTTCACAGATCGGGAACAGACCCCGCAATTCGTCACCGAACAGCTCGCTTTGCATCGTTCCCTGGCGAGCCGTCATCCAGTTCTTGTTGCCGCGTAGTGTATTGATTTCGCCATTATGGCTCATGAAGCGAAGCGGCTGAGCACGATCCCAACTCGGAAAAGTATTCGTGCTGAAACGCGAGTGAACCATGGCGATATGCGTGGTGTAATCCGGGTCCTGCAGATCGGGATAGTAGGGCACGAGCTGAGCCGTTGTGAGCATGCCCTTGTAGACGATGACCTTGGTAGACAGGCTGCAGATATAGAAGAGCCTGGCCTGCGACATCGATTCGTCGGATCGCAACAGATGACTGCTGCGTTTGCGGATGGAATACAACTTGCGTTCGAACGCATCATCTTCGACCGCGTCTCCCGCCTCAACAATCAACATCTCCATGAATGGCTCAGCGGCTCTCGCAGCTGGACCGACATTGGCCGCATCGGTTGCTTGCGGCACGTCACGCCAACCGACCAGCTTCTGTCCGTACTCTTCGATGAGTCTGTTGACGGTTTCTTTGCACCGGTCGCGCTGAGCCCTATCGCGCGGCAAGAACACGATGCCGGCACCGAACTTGCCTGCCGGGGGCAATTCCACGCCGAGTTCCGCCCGGGCGACTTTGGCAATAAACTCGTGGGGTAGCGCCGTCAACATACCGGCTCCGTCACCGGTATTGTCTTCACAACCACAGCCACCTCGATGCTCCATATTCATCAACAGGATATGGGCGTCTTTGACGTTCTGGTGACTACGCTGGCCTTTGATGTGCGCGACGAAACCAACACCACATGAATCATGTTCGTGTGCCGGGTCATACAAACCGTGCGCTTGAGGTACTTGATTGAGAGGCTGCATTGTTCTTATTCCGCCTATCCTATACTTCTTACTTCTTCCGCTTCTACTTATGACAAATATTTCATGATGCATGCAAGGCAAGAGAAATCGCGCGCGAACTAGGCAATGTTCGCACGGCGATTGCCGTTCACCTGGCCTGTCGGTTTCACCCGTCGTCCCTGACTGCCGCGCCCGCAACTGCCGACCTCTTTCCCGGCGGGCTGTGAGGTGCTCAAAATAAGCTCCAGGACTCCGCGGGCTGTCCTTCCGAGCGTTCCACTTCGTCGTTGGATCAAACCGAGCGGTCGCCGCAGGTCCAGCCAAGGGCAGTCCAGCGCTACCAGCTCACCATGGTTGATCTCTTCTCGAACGGTGTTTTCCGGCAAAAAGGCCACCGCCGAGTTCACTTCCATCGCATGTTTGACCGAATCGATATTGTCCAGCTCCGCAGCAATCTGCATCGTGATTCCGAGGTGCCGCAAATAGCGATCGATCTCGTGACGGATGCGCAAGTTGGGTGCAAAAGCCACCAGTGATTCTGAGGCGAGATCGCTCGGAGCCACTTGTTCGCACGAGCCCAGGTGGTGGCTGTCGACAGCAACCAACAACATCGTTTCTTCACGCCACTCGGTGGCAGCAATCGTTTTTGACGACTGGGGATAACTTACCAAACCGAAGTCTACCATTCCCTGTTCGACCAAACGGTAGACTTCGTCGGGATGTCCAAACTGGTAACGAACCTCAGCCTCGGGATGACGCTCTTTGACCGCCTTCTGCAAGTCGGGCAAATAGCTCAGCCCCACACTGTAAATGGCCGCCACCGAAGCCCGGCCAGTCACCTCGTCACCAATCGATCGCACCTCTTCGGTCAACGACTCGAACTGCCGCAATATCTCCATGCAGCCCGCATGAAATGCGTTGCCCTCCGCAGTCAGTAAAAACGGGCGTTTGCTGCGATCAATCAGCTGCACCTGAAGATACTCCTCCAGCTGCTGCACCGCCTGGCTGGCGCCACTCTGAGTCATCGCGTTGTCGGTCGCAGCCTTGGAAAAGCTGTGGCGGCGGACGACATCACAAAAGACCTTTAGATTCCTAATCTGCATGAAACCTTGGCTAGCTGAGTGATCGGGCGTAAACCAGATTGCGACCCACCAAGGGCCACGGAAGCGGCAGTCATATTAGAAAAAATGATTCACCGACGACAATTATCAAATTGCCGAATTTAGCAGAGTATTCGCAGGCACCGATTCCGTCAATGAGGTGCCGCGGGTTGTCGAGGTAAGAAGCCAAGAGTTGTGATCAAATGATCACTAAAGCCGACGAAAAACCCTCACTCAGAAGGCTTATTACCCCACCGGCTAGGTAGAGTCAGAGCGTACAGCAGAACGACTGTCCCCGAAGCAATAAGGCTCCAGGGTATCCATTCTGGTGGGTGAACCACCCGATTCGTACCGACCTGCACGGGCGATTGCTGAGGCAACCAGCCGTTGCGGACCTGAGCGGCCGGCACCTTCTCCGAAGTGAGCGTGGCGCTCTCGATGAGCAGGCACTCGACCCCCACAATGACTAACATGGTTCCGATCGCAAAAAAGAACGCGCGCCACACGGGCGGACCTCCATCAGGAAGGGGACGGTTCATAAGCACATCTAGCCTCTTCCTCATCGGAGCTTTGCTAGCGGCGCGTGCACGCGAAACCAGAGGAAACCTGCAAACCATGGATCAGCGATCAGGACGAACCCCACGCGCCGCAAGATTTGCGCAATTGTTCGATTGCGCGCCCCAGTTTCCGACCAGGCGCGCCTTAGCTCTCCCCACGGGCCCCTCTGGTAGGCAAGAAGATTCGGGTTCACCGGTAGCGCGTCGACGGCGCTCAACCGGCGGCGGTTACTCGACCACCTCGATTCCTTCACGAGCCTTGGTCAACGCCTCCACCCCCGAGGATCCAATCCGACTATTGCTCACCTTGATCCACTTCAGCTTGGGCAACTCTGCCAACTTGGTTGCCGCCTCATCGTCGAGTCGCGTCCCACCGATGTTCAGCTTGGTCAGCGCCTGAAACTTCAGCATCGTATCCACGGACTGATTCGAGATTTTGGTTGCCTCCAGATTGAGGTCCTGCAGCTTGCTCAGGCCCGATAGGGCGGCCATGCCATCGTCGCCAAACTTCGTTTCCCCCAATACGAGCGTCGTCAGTCCTGTCAGTTTGGCCAACGGAGCAAAACCTTCCTTGCTAATCAACTTGCATTCAGTCAGTTCCAGATATTTGACATTCGGAAACTGGCTGATCACCTGGATCGCCAAATCGTCCACCGAACTGTCTCGGAGCTCCAGCCGCTCGATTTTCTTCAGACCGGCTAGATGCTCGATGCCCTCTCCGGTGATATCGCAGTAGCGAATGCGAAGACGCTTTAGGCCGGTGAGTTTCGCCAAATAGGGCATGCCTTGGTCGGAGATGCGGGCCGAATCGAGCTGTATCGACTCGATCGTTGGAATCTCGCCAATAATCTTCAGAGCCTCATCGCCAACGTCGGTCGTATTGAGGTTCAGCGACTTGAGTTTCAGACCGGTCAATTCACTCAGTCCAACCTTAGACACTTTCGCCCGCTCCAACTGGAGATCGCCCAAAGCCGACAGCTTGCCGAGATGCGTCAATCCTTCGTCGGTAATGTTGCTGTTACGAAGATCGATCGCGCGCAGCTTTTGCAGCCCGGCCAGACTGCCCAGCCCTTGATCGGTCACGCTGGTCGTCCGCAAGCCCAGGACTTGCAGGCCGGATATCTTGCCGACCGACTCAAGTGCCTTGTCGCCCACACCGGACGCTTCCAGGTCCAGACGCTCTAGTTTCGTGAGCCCCTCGAGCGCCTTGAACCCTTGGTCGGTAACGCCCGGGCCGGACAGCTTAATTGACTTGACGCTGGGCAGTCCCGCGAGTAGGGGGATTAGGTCCCCGGCATCTTCGGTTCGATTGACAGATACGGCGGTGACGACTCCCTCCGAGTCCTTCGTCAATGAGAATCCGGCATCGGTGAGTTTTTCGATCGCCTGGGGATCATCCACGGGCAGCGCGGCTTCGGGAGCTGCACTTTCGCTGGGGCTACTTTTTTTGGTCGCGTCACGACATCCCAGGTTGAAAACAGCCACCAGAATCAGCAGCTGCTGCACAAACAACATGCTTCGGTTTATTGGGCGTGATGGCATGCGACGGCACTCCGTAAGCGGTTTTCGGTTCCAAATGGCGCTACAAGCGTTCAACCTAATTTCCTGGGCGGAAACCCGCAACCAGCCACTTGAACATCTTTCGCACGTCAAAATCCTCCAGAGGCTTGTTTGTCCACCTGCCGCCTACGTATACTAGTCAGGCACTAGTGGGCCTTCTTGGGCCAAATCCCCTCCCCAATCCAGGTCCGTTCCAACCGCAATTTTCTGGTCACAAACGCAGTTCCATCGATCCACGTTGGTGCTCAGCGTGCCGGTCCATCCATCCCTATAGATCAAGGTTAAATCGAAATGTCACATCAAAAATCACGTCGCGCGTTCCTGGGCCAATCGGCGGCACTCAGTGCAGGCGTTTGGCTGGGCACCAGTCTGAAGTCCTCGACCCGAGCTTCCGCTCTGCAGTCGCTCTCAGCAGCTTGTATCGGTGTGGGCGGAAAGGGTTCGTCGGACACGAGCCAAATCGCCGAGCAAGGCGTCAACATCGTCGGCCTGTGCGATGTCGACGGACGGACGCTCAAGAAGAAGGGACGCGAGTTTCGGGACGCTGAGCAGTTTCAGGACTTCCGAGAAATGCTGGACAAGCTCGGAGACAAGGTCGACATCGTGACCGTCAGCACGCCTGATCACACGCACGCGGTCGCCGCCGTACGTGCGATGAAGATGAAAAAGCACGTCTACTGCCAAAAACCTCTTACTTGGTCCATCGGAGAAGCTCGTCTGATGCGAGAGACTGCCGAGAAAATGGGCGTCGTCACTCAGATGGGCAACCAGGGCACCAGTGAGAATGGTCTTCGCGAAGCGGTGGAAGTGATTCGCGCCGGGACGATCGGTGATGTCCGCGAAGTGCACGTATGGACGAACCGTCCCATTTGGCCGCAGGGTGCCGGGCGACCCGAGGGCAGCGATCCCATCCCCGAAGAACTCGACTGGGATTCCTGGATCGGTCCGGCCCCCATGCGACCCTACAAGGGCGAAAAAACTTATCACTCGTTCAACTGGCGTGGTTGGATCGACTTCGGTACCGGAGCCTTGGGTGACATGGCTTGTCACACCACCAACATGCCTGTCATGGCGCTCAAGCTGTGGGATCCCATCGCGGTAACCGCTCTTAAAAACTCGGGAATCGTCGACAACGAGCAGTATCCATCCAATTCGACACTCAAGTTTGAGTTTCCGGAACGCGATGGTCTGGCTGCGACCGATTTCTACTGGTACGACGGAGGCAACCTGCCTGCGGATGAAATTCTTGACCAGCTACCCGAATCGTTCCAAGAGAAGATTGCCGCGCAGAAATCGGGCAAAATCAGGACCAGTGGCGCCGTAGTCATCGGATCGGAAGGTGTCATTTTCTCGAAGAATGACTATGGCGCTGAATACGAACTGATCCGCAATGGCAAACCCACCAAGGATTTCGAACTGCCAGAGCGAAGCCTGCCTCGCGTGCCGTACGAAGGCCTTACCGACGAGCGGCAAAAGTGGGAATTCGTCAAGTCGATCACGGGCGAGCACCAGCCGGGAACCATGTCGAACTTCGGATATGCAGGCCGGCTGACCGAGACGATGTTGGTCGGTATCCTCGCGCTGCGCGGCGAAGTTGGCAAACGACTGGAGTGGAACGCCGAGAAACTCCAGTGCACCAACGTTCCCTCCGCGAATCAGTTCGTCCAGCGAGAATACCGCGACGGCTGGACACTCTAACCGGCGATTGCAAGCTTTGCCAGCACCGCGGAACCGACAACTCGCGGAGACCCAAGCCAGGTGGATCCCCTGATCCGCCTGGCTTTTTTTGCGGGGCACGGCGCCGAACCCACCTAGCGCCGAGGCTACTCACCGAGCGAGTTTATGGTGCAAGTGCAACTCGCCGTAGCGATCAACCGCTTTCGACGGTCTACAATCCTGCACTCGACAAAACCGATTCTCAGTCCGCGCTGAACTAGCTTCGCGGTAGCACACAGCCGAGTCGCCTGCACGGGACGAATGAAACTGGTTTTCAGCTCGACTGTAGCGAAACCGTGCTGGTCTTCGAGCGTTCGTCCGAATGCAATGCCCATCGCCGCGTCAGCGAGCAGAGCAATCACGCCCCCATGGACAAACCCCATCGGGTTGTGCATTCGCCGATCCACGTTGAGCATCACGACCGCTTCGCCCGGCTGCCCCGGCTGGACTTCCAGGCCAACCAGCTGGCTGATAGGGGCCCGTGCAAACGGATCGTTCTCGGGTGTTTCAGGACTGGACGAGTTCACCACTTGCGGCTCCATCAGGAGGCGTCTACATCGGAGCACAACTAGGGAGATGTCCCTGCTGACCGCCGGAGCGTATCGCCCGTCTGCCCCGACTGCGCGGCTCTAGTAACGCAGCTGAAATCCCAAACCGAGCGAATGCAACCAGTAGTTCCGTTCGTCGAAATCCAACTGAGGATCGATGGAACCAGTTAGCGGATCGGATAGATTGACCGCCAAGTCATTGTCGAGCTGCTGCGCCGCTTGAGCCACCTTGGGAATCAACATGTAGTTGTAGCCGAAGTTGAAATCAAATCCTGGCCGCAACTGGTACGCGAAGTTGATCCCTACCTCCGGAATCACGACAAACGTATCGTCCACAAACGGTCGATTGTTGGTATTTCGAGCCAACAAACCTTCTGCTGTCGTGCTAGTCACTCCAGAGGAGGTCGTAGACGTCGTACCGTCAATGTTCACGCGGCGCCGCAGATTCCCCAGCCCCAATCGGAACATGGATTCCATCTTCCAATCGGCAAATCGTCTCGAACTCATAATGCCATAGGAGGCCCCATGAAAATCATTCGTCGTTTCGAAGCGGTCCGTGACGGCGATGATATTCCCCTGAAGCGCTGGCACGTTACCTGTCACGGTCGTGTTGCTGGAAATCGTCAGCCCCTCTTCAATGCTGACGTGCTGGTAGCCGTAAAGCCAGTCAACTCGTGTGAAACGATCCAGATATAAAAGCCGCCGCAACGTCAGTTCCAGGCCATCCACCGAGGAAGTGGTCGCCACGCTGATACTACCCGTACTCTCTCCTGGAAACGCGACCAATTGGGTGTCTTGTTCAAATGCACCGGCAACCGTTGTGTTCAGGAATGGCCTGGCGAGAATCGAAAAACTGTTGGAGTCGAAGTTAAACGTGTCATCCTGGTCGCCGGCGTTCCAGTACCTAAACATCAAATGATAGCGCTGAGCAGGATCCAGCCACGTTCCCAGCGTCAGTCGGAATCCTGCATTGGAAGACTCATTGAGCACACTGTTTCCCAGTAGCGTAGTGGTCGTGCTTTGGCCGAGCTCTCCCGCCACGCCTGCGTCGGTTCCCGGCGGGGATGTGGTAACGAGCGGCAGCGGTGCCTGCCCGCGACGCCAAAACAGAGGCACCTCCGTTCGAACCTTCATGCGATACCAGAGTGCCATTAGCGGCCCACATCCTGGCGAACAATTCAGTGACAAGCAAGTCGGCGCCAAGGTGGAGTAACCTGGGCCGCACGCATGGCAGCCGGAATCGCACCCCATCCCGTCGCATCCATAATCAACCTGACCTCCCGAGACGACCTCCCAATCATCGGCCTCATAGATCTCGCTTTCGGGTTCCAAAACCGAGTGCTCTTCGGCCTCAGAAAAGCTAGCGGGGGCAACCGAAGAATCGCGCCTGGATTTGACCGGGGTTCGCGCAGCCGCCAATTCGTCTTGGTACAACCTGCGATCGACGCGACCGGTACGCAGTTGGGCATGAGCCGCCGAACCGTTTACCATCAAGATCATCATCGTGAGCCACGGGATGACTAACATCCTCACTATGGATCTCAAGACGAAAATCCGCGCAGTTCCAATAGGAAATCCAACACGGAAAGTGCCACTCATACCCGCACCCTTGCGAAAGGCTTTGAAAGCATTGACTAAGCGGTAACTACCCATGGGGCATACCACTTCCCAACACTCCTTGTTTCGGCTTTCGCAGTCAGGCCGATTGAGTAAACCTGGTAGAATTTGCGGATCAGCAGGGCTTTACGGACTAGCCAAGCTTTACCCCCGCAGGCAGTCCTACGTCTCACGCATCCGGCCTGCCAGGTCAGCCTGCCATAGCTGGCCGGTACGAACATCGATCGCAGTTAGCCAACCTCCTCCATAGCAGTAGGTGTCGATGCATATCAGGTGCCCGACATCAAATATCTCACCGCCTCGATTATGCGTATGTCCGACAATCGCCTGCTTGCCGCTGATGTGCGGTCCGGGAGTCACTTCAGTCAGCTTTTGCCAGCGCAGCTCGTGTGTCCGCTGCC
>JANQJJ010000138.1 GCA_028281725.1 Pirellulaceae bacterium
AACGTCCGGCTGATTGAAGATCGAATTAGCAAGCACACCATCCGCGCTCCGTTTGACGGCTTTATTGCGGCCGAATTTACGGAAATGGGAGCATGGATCAACAGCGGCGATCCGATCGTCCAATTGATAGAACTCAATCAGGTCGAGATCAGGGCTCCGGTACCGGCCGACTATGCAACTCGGCTCCGGCGCGGTGACACCGTCTTGGTGGAATTCCCGGAACTGCCCGACCGATTACTGACCGGCACCATCAACCGGATTGTGCCGTTTGCTGATTCCCGCGCTCGCACGTTCCCCGTCCTGATTCGTATGCAGAACGAAATCCGCGACGGAGTCCCTCTGTTGATGGCAGGCATGATGGCCCGAGTCGACTTGCCGGCCGGCCAGCAGAAAACGATGCCGCTGGTACCCAAGGACGCGCTGGTACTCAATGACAAGCAGCGCGCCGTGTTCGTCGTGGATCGGGACCCGCCCGCGGAAGCCGGTGGCCAAGCCGGCGGTGGCGTGGCTCGAGAGGTGCCCGTTGAACTGGGTGTTGCCGCGGGTGGTATGATTCAAGTCGACGGTCAGCTCACCGCTGGAGAGCAGGTGGTGGTCGTCGGCAATGAACGCCTGGTTCCTGGGACCCGGGTCTCTGTAGTCGAAGTGATCGAGAGCGAGTCCCCTACCAGCAACGAAAGCGATATCCCGACAAACTAGACCTGCCTGATCCCACCTCTCCCTCCTGCCTAATGCGTCCTCCCAACTCGTCTGTCCAGGCGAACCGAAAGCATCCCCAATGAGATTGTTCGAATCGTTTATCCGCAATCCTGTGAAGGTTTCGGTGGGCATCCTGATTGTGGCGCTCTTCGGTTCGATTTCGCTGGTAACGATGCCCAAACAGCTGATTCCGGCTGTGCAGAATCCGGTCTTGTCGGTCGATACGCGTTGGCCGGGCGCCAGTCCACAGGAAATCGAACGCGAGATTATCCAAGAACAGGAAGAGCAGCTGGCGGCTGTCGAAGGTCTGGTCAAGATGACTTCGCAGTGTCGATCTTCGTCGGGCAATATCACACTGGAGTTTGCCGTAGGGACGGATATTGAAGACGCCATGATGCGCGTCAATACGCGGCTACAGCAGGTCCGCGAGTATCCGATCAGTGCTTCCGAGCCGGTCATCGAAGCTTCGGACGTTGCCGACCGTCCCATCGCGAGATTCGCCTTGACCGCTCGTCCTCCTGAGAAGGAGAAAATCGAAGCGTTCCAAAAAACACACCCGCAGCTGCGCGAAGCGCTCGAACCGGCGCGGCGTGCCATGAATACGGGACTCCGCGTCTTTCGACTACAACAGGCCTACAACGAACTCGGGGACGAATATCCTCAGCTCAGTGAGTTACTCCCGCCGGAGGTGGATTTGCAGGAGGTCCGCAAACTCTCCGAAGACTTGATCGAGCGGCAGCTCGAACGCGTGCCTGGGGTGGCCGAGGCGGACACGTACGGTGGCCAAGAAGAAGAGCTGCAGGTGATCGTTGATCCGGAGCGACTCGCTGCTCGGCAACTGACGATCGCCGATGTCCGCGCGGCGCTGACTGGGCAGAACAAAGATACGTCCGCCGGTGACCTTTGGGAAGGCAAGCGGCGATGGGTGATCCGCACGTTGGGGCAATTCCGGGATCCGGAACATGTCAAGCGACAAGTGCTCAGTTCCGAAGGTGGCACCCCCATTTACGTCGGCGACGTAGCGGATGTACGAGTCGCCTACAAGAAAGTGGACAGCCTTTCGCGGCGCTACGGTCTGACCTCCAACGGACTGAGTGTGCGTCGAGCGTCGGACGCCAATGTCCTGGAAGTCATGAAGGGCCTACAGCAGGCGACGGAAGAGCTCAACAACGGAGTCCTCAAACGGCTGAACCTGGAACTGTTTCAGTACTACGACGAAACGGAGTACATCAAATCGGCAATTCGCTTGGTCCAGCAGAATATTTTTGTGGGCGGTGCCCTGACAATCATCGTGCTGATGTTGTTTTTGCATCTAGGACATCGTACGTTGCTGGCGATCCCGATCATCACCGCCAGCGCCGTCGCATCGGTCTTCGTATCTCCCTGGTTCTTCGTCCTGACGGTCCTGCTCACGCTAGCCGCCGGATTTTGGTTTGGTCGCGGTGCCCTGGTGGTGGGGCTGGCGATTCCAGTCAGCATCATCGGCACATTCTTACTACTGGGCCTGATGGGGCGATCTCTCAACGTCATCAGTTTGGCGGGGCTTGCGTTCGCCGTGGGCATGTTGGTCGACAATGCCGTGGTCGTGCTGGAGAATATCTATCGGCGCCGCTCGCTCGGTGAGAGTGCGTTTGCCGCCGCGGCCGGGGGCACGTCGGAAGTCGCCGGTGCCGTGGTGGCATCGACGCTGACGACGATTGCCGTCTTTGTGCCTGTTCTGTTCATCCAAGAGACATCGGGACAGCTCTTTCGTGATATTGCATTAGCCATCAGCTGCGCCGTCGGGTTATCCCTGATCGTTTCGTTCACGGCGATTCCCACCGCCGCGGCGCGTCTGTTTGGCGGGGCCCTGGGCTCGGCGTTTAGGAGGCCCCAACCGCGTATCGCCAGTGCCGAAAGCACTTTGCCGGCGGCGACCGGCCCAGGCTGGATCGTGGGCGGCATCGCCAGGGCCAGCGTCTCTCTGGCCAACTCAGTAGCTGAGGCCAATCGATGGATACTCGCCCGACGAGGCCGGTCGGTGGCTCTCGTGCTGGGCATGGTCCTGCTGTCTGTGGGCGTCAGCTACGCGCTCTGGCCCAAAGTCGAGTATCTGCCCTCGGGCAATCGGAACTTCGTTTTCTGCAGCCTGTCGCCGCCACCGGGTTACAACATCGAGCAATTGATGGAGATGGGAGAGAAACTCGAGACCGACCTAAGACCCTACTGGGACGTCGACCCCGGAAGCCCCACCGCGGCCGATCTCGATTATCCGCCGATCGACTACTACTTCTACTCGGTGCGCGGTACATCGGTGTTCATGGGGTTCCGTGCCAGTGACGAAACGCGCATCAGGGAACTGATTCCGCTAGCCAAACAGGTGGGCTCCCAGTTTCCAGGTACGCGGGCCATCGCCAAACAATCCAGTCTGTTTGAGCGGGGCATTACAGGCGGACGAACGATCGACATCGAGATTACCGGTGGCGACTTGACCAATCTCATTGCGATCGGCCGCCGAGTCATGGACGATGTGAAACGGATTATCCCTGAGGCTCAAGCATCACCGCGACCGAGCTTGGACCTGTCCAGTCCGGAAATCCATGTTCAACCGAAATTGGTCGAGTCCTCCGAGATGGGAGTCAGCGCATCGGAGCTGGGCTATGCGGTGGACGCGTTTGTCGATGGGGCATACGCGGGCGACTACTTCGTAGATGGCGACAAGATCGATCTGACGATCAAAGGGGACGATAGCTTCGCCGGCCGCACGCAAGATATTCTTTCCCTTCCCATAGCGACGCAAAGCGGGCAGGTGGTTCCGCTCTCAGCGCTGGCGAATGTCGAGTACAGCAGTGGGCCGGAGTCCATCATGCGCCGGGAACGTCTCAGAGCGATCACGATTTCGGTAACACCCCCGCTGACGTTGCCCTTGGAAGAGGCCATGCAGCGAATCGATACGGAGATTGTTTCGGCCCTGCATCAAGAAGGAGTCATCGATGGCGAGACGATGATCAGCCTGTCCGGCACCGCGGACAAACTGCGCGATGCCTGGGACGCCCTCCGCTGGAATTTGATTCTGGCATTGGCCATTACCTACTTGCTGATGGCGGCCTTGTTTGAATCTTGGCTGTATCCCTTTGTCATCATTTTCACCGTTCCGATGGGCGCTGTCGGCGGTGTGTTGGGACTGTCGGTGCTGAACCGGTTCGTATTCCAGTCGCTGGACGTGCTGACCATGCTGGGCTTTGTGATCTTGATTGGCACCGTCGTCAACAATGCGATCCTGATTGTGCACCAATCTCTGGGGGCCATTCGAGCCGGCAAGGCTCCGCGAGAAGCGGTTCCCGAAAGTGTGCGTATCCGCATACGTCCGATCTTCATTACCACGACCACCACGGTGTTGGGGCTGCTGCCTTTAGTCCTCTTTCCGGGAGCTGGAAGCGAACTCTATCGCGGACTTGGCGCCGTCGTGCTGGGCGGGCTCGTGTTGTCGACAGCTTTCACACTGTTCCTGGTTCCTGCCGTGTTTATTCTGACCATGGATATGAAAGCGGCATTAGCCAAAATGGTATTTGGGGCGGCTCCGCTGAGCACCAAAGAAACCAGCCCGACGCCTGCCAACGTCGCCTAGCGGTATTCCCAAGTTAAATGGGGCGCTATAGGTAGATTTTCTGTTGCTTGAGGCGAATGCGACTATTTGTCGCGTAAATTGACCGCCTATTCGGCGTTTGGTGGTATTGAACAAATGCGGTCCTTGAAGAGATACTGAGCGACATCTAATTCGTTCGGACGCGTCTTCGTAACGTTCTGGGATCTGAATGACACTTCTTGGCCTACCTGACTAGACCAGAAGTTGTGGAACTCAAGGACCGGATTACAACTCATCGTTAGGGCTATGACTCGATTTCTATTTCCACGGTGGACCAACAAATTCCTGGCTCTGCTCGGGATTTTTGCACTCGGAGGCGCCGGTTACGCGGGCACTCTATTTCTGGGTGCGACAGACGACGTGACCCTGAATCCCGGCTACATGCCGGATCAGCCGGTGCCGTTCAGCCATAAGATTCATGCTGGCGAGCTGAAAATGGACTGCCGCTACTGCCACGTCAATGTAGACAAGGCGGCCCACGCAAGCATTCCTCCCACGGCGACCTGTATCAACTGCCACAGTCCGATCGGTGCCGATGGGGCGCCGAAGTTGTCGGCCGTTCATCCCGCTAGCGAAAAGCTGCGGGCCGTGCACGAGAGCTGGGAATCGGGCGAGTCGGTTCCTTGGGTTCGTATTCACCGGCTACCGGACTTCGTCTTCTTCAATCACTCCGCACACGTCAATCGCGGCGTTAGTTGCGTTAGTTGTCATGGCCGAATCGATACGATGGAGAAGGTTTATCAGGCCGAAGAGCTATCGATGGCTTGGTGTATCGAGTGCCACCTCAATCCCGAACCCAATCTACGACCGGTCGAGTTTGTTACCAAGCTGGATTGGGAGCCAGCCGAGGGGGAAGGTACGAGAGAAGAAATTGGTGCCAAGCTTCGCGCGGAAAAAGGGATCCATCCCAAAACGAACTGTGCGGTTTGTCACCGATAGTTAAGTAAGAATCGGTCGTTCCCACGGTGGTTTTCTCAGACCGAGGGAACCTCAGACCCCCAAAAACAGCCCAGCTAGTTCCAGTAGTCCTAGCCCATAAATCAATGATGCAGGCAAGCAAAAAGATGCAGCTTCCTATCACCAGCACCAATGCAGGCGAAGCCCGTCCAACCGATCCGGCTAAGGGGTCTGGGGGGTATTGGCGAAGTGTCAGCGAGTTGGAGCAGACCCCCGAGTTCGAGCAGTTCTTGCATCGGGAGTTTCCACAGGCCGCATCGGAGTTCCCCGAGGGTGTCTCACGTCGCCGCTGGCTGAAGCTGATGAGCGCGTCGATGGCGCTCGGTGGCTTGGCCGGTTGCCGTTACGGGCCGGAGCAAATCGCTTCCTTTGTGGTTCGTCCTCCGGGTACGGTGCCAGGCGTTCCCAAGCACTATGCGACCAACTTTGAACTGGCCGGTCGCGCGGTGCATCTTCTGGTCAGCAATGTGGATGGCCGTCCCATCAAGATTGAGGGCAATCCTGACCATCCGTCGATGAAGGCTTCGGAGCCAAACGATCTTTCTGGTGGCAAGGAGCGTTTTGCCAGTGCGGGTACCGATGTTTTTTCTCAAGGCTGCGTGCTGGGCCTGTACGACCCAGATCGCTCCAGCCGTGTGGCCAAGCGCGTTGATGGTGAGCTTGCCGCGTCTTCGTGGGAGGAGTTTGCCGAGTACGCGCAGGAGCATCTTGAATCGCTGAAGGAATCGCAGGGCAGCTCGCTGGCGATCTTGATGTCGCCAGCACTCTCTCCGTCGATCAACCGCTTGGTCGCCGACACGGTCAAGTTACTTCCTGGGGCAACGGTAGCCACGTATTCGTCCGTTGATGAGTCGGCTCGGCGGGCTGCGTGTGAGCAGGCGGCCGGCCAGCCTGCGGAGTTGCTGCTGAGTCTCGGCGACGCCCAGGTGATCTGCTGCTTGGACAGTGACCTGCTTGGCAGTGATCCGAACGCGCTGGCCTATTCTCGGCAATTTGCTCGCGGTCGCGATCCTGAGCCCGGCAAGATGAATCGTCTGTATTCAGTCGAGTCGAGCTATTCGGTTACCGGAGCTGCGGCCGATTCTCGACTGGCCGTGCGCAGTTCCCAGATCGGTGCCTTTGTATTTGAGCTGGAGAAGCGTGTCGACGAATTGCTCGCCGGTGGCCAGCCCGCTCCTGCGGTCGAGGGAGAAGCCGCTTTTGACGAGCTGGCCGATTCTGCTGAAAGGCTTTCGCGATTCATCGAGGCCATGGCCGAGGATTTGGTAGGGCATCAGGGGGCGGGAGTTGTTTCCACCGGTTCGCATCAGCCGCTGGAGGTTCAGCTCGCCGTGCTGCGTTTGAATCAGAAGCTGAGTAACACCGGCAAGACCGTCATGCTGATGCCCAGTCGATCGGCCATTGACGGCGTAACCACGGTTGGCCTCGGCGATTTGGTCGACAAGCTCGACAAGGGCCAGGTCGACACGGTGTGGATTTTGGGCGACAACCCGGTCTATACAGCGCCAGGCGACGTGATGCTGGCCGACGCACTCGAGAAGCTCGATCATGCGGTTTACTTCGCGGAGTTTGAGGACGAAACCGCCAAGCGTGTTGCCTGGAGTGTCCCGCTGGCTCATGCCCTGGAGAGCTGGGGCGACGTGCTCGGTGCCGATGGCAGTTACGGTATCTGCCAGCCTCAGATCTTGCCGTTGCTGGGCGGGAAGAGTGCTGTCGAGATCTTTTCGTTGCTGCTCGGGCAGGCGGAAACCGGTGAGGTAATCGTTCGTAAAACGGCAGACGCGGTGGCTGGCAGTCGGCTGACGTCTCGGCAGTGGCGTGAAGCCCTCCATGACGGGTTTGCCAAGGGGTCTGGCCAGGCCGCCATTGACGGTGATTGGGATGTGGAAGGTCCTTCGCCGACCGGGACGCTGAATCTCGACAATTTCGAAAACGGCGATCTGGAAATTCTGTTCGCACCTAGCGACACGCTGTACGACGGTCGTTTCGCGAAGAATGTTTGGCTGCAGGAGTTGCCTCAGGCGATTACCAAGATCGTGTGGGACAACGCGGCCATCGTCAGTCCCAAGACGGCTGAGGCGCTTGATCTGAAGCAGGCGGATCTGGTCTGGCTGGTGCATGGGGATACCAAGCTCGAATTGCCTGTCTTTATTCAGCCCGGGCAGGCAGCCGGAGCAATTACGGTGCACCTCGGCTACGGTCGTATCTGCCGAGATGAAGCCGTTTCGAGCGATGAGCAAGTCGACGTTGGGAAGGATGTCTCGCCCATTCGTACTTCCGACCAGATGCACATCATGACCGGTGTCGAGGCTCGGCCGAGGTTCATTCCTTATAAGCTAGTAACGACTCAAGATCACTTCGCCATCGACACGCTGGGGTTGGAGGAGACCAAGGATCGAGCGGGGATTCTGGTCCGGGAAGGGACTGTCGAGCAGATCGACGAGGGTGGCGCGGACTATGTCGAACATTTAGGGACCCACCATCCTCCGCTGGATTCCTTGTGGGAAGAGCCAATCAATGCGGCTGAAAGCGATCCGGAGGTGCCCTATCAATGGGGCATGACCATCGATCTGAATAAATGCACCGGTTGCAATTCGTGCGTCATCGCCTGCCAGTCGGAAAACAACATCGCCGTCGTGGGCAAGGAGCAGGTCAGTCGCGGCCGCGAAATGCACTGGATTCGGGTCGATCGCTACTTCCGCGGTGAGCGGGAAACACCCCAGATCGTCAATCAGCCCGTAGCCTGCGTTCACTGCGAGACGGCTCCGTGTGAACAGGTTTGCCCGGTTGCCGCGACGGTTCATACCGAAGAAGGCATCAACGCCATGGCTTACAACCGTTGTGTGGGCACCCGGTATTGCGCCAACAACTGTCCCTACAAAGTGCGTCGCTTCAACTACTTCAACTACAACACCGAGTACGGCTATTTTTACGGTTGGCAGCAGAAGGACAAACTCGAAGACCCCAAAGAAGCCAGTCGCCAGTTGCAGCAGTTGGTCCTCAACCCAGAGGTCTCCGTACGCGGCCGCGGTGTGATGGAGAAGTGCACGTACTGTATTCAGCGCGTGCAGAACGGGAAGATCAACGCCCGCAACGAGGGGCGTCCGGTCGAAGACGGTGAAATCCAGACCGCCTGCCAGACCGCCTGCCCATCCCAGGCAATTGTGTTTGGCGATCTCAAGGATCCGAACAGTCGGGTTTCCCAGTTGCAGCGCAGCGTTCGCGCCTATGACATGCTGGGGGAACTGAACATCAAGCCCAGGACCCGATACCTGGCCCGCGTTCGCAACACACATCCGCGGCTGAAGACGACCGAGCAGTTGGCTGAAGCACACGGGCATGGTGCCGGTAGCGGCCATGCTGCTGAAGACGGCCATGCTGCAGATCACGGCGAAGAAAAGCATGACAACGGTGCCGAGTCTGCGGCCCACTAACACGACAACTAGACCACAAACTTATGGAATCTGGCGCAGCCCATGGCGAGCATAGCTAGTCCCGCAATTGACAACACGATCGACACTCCCGGTCGTCGTACTCCGCTGGTAACCGGTAATCAGACTTATAGTTCGGTTACCCGGATGGTGTCCCGCATCAGTGAAGAAGCGCAGCCGATGGCTTGGTGGATTGCCTTCGCAATTGCCTTTCCGACGATGCTCATGTTTGGTGGTCTGATCGGTTACCTGATTCTGACGGGTGTCGGGGTTTGGGGTAACATGTCCCCCGTTTTTTGGGGCTGGCCAATCGTCAACTTCGTCTTTTGGGTCGGTATCGGTCACGCGGGTACGTTGATTTCCGCGATTCTATTCTTGTTTCGTCAGAACTGGAGAACGAGCATTAACCGCGCTGCTGAGGCGATGACTATTTTTGCGGTCATCTGCGCCGGTACGTTTCCGGGCATCCACGTGGGCCGGGCCTGGTTGGCCTTTTGGTTGACTCCTTATCCCAGTTTGAATCTGTGGATGTGGCCTCAATTCCGAAGTCCACTCCTGTGGGACGTTTTTGCGGTGGGAACCTACGCGTCGGTTTCGCTGGTCTTTTGGTACATGGGGATGATTCCCGATTTGGCCACATTTCGTGACCGTTCCAAGAGCAAGTGGCGGCGGATGATTTATGGCTTGCTGTGTTTGGGCTGGTCTGGTTCCTCTCGTCACTGGATGCGGTACGAAAAAGCCTATTCCATCCTGGCCGCTCTGGCGACTCCGCTGGTGCTCTCGGTGCATACGGTAGTTAGTTTTGACTTCGCCGTTTCCCAGCTACCCGGTTGGCACACCACGATCTTCCCTCCGTACTTTGTTGCGGGAGCCATCTTCAGTGGTTTTGGCATGGTGCTGACGCTGCTGATTCCAGTCCGCGTCATTTACAATCTGAAGGATTTGATCACGCCGCGGCATTTGGACAACATGTGTAAGATCATTCTGGCGACCGGTTCGATGGTGGGCTTGGCCTACACGACCGAGTTCTTTATGGCTTGGTACAGTCAGAATCAATATGAGTTCTTTACGTTTTGGAATCGTGCTTTTGGTCCCTACTGGTGGGCTTATTGGACGATGTTCCTGTGTAACGTCATTTCTCCGCAACTATTCTGGTTCCGAGTGTTCCGCACCAACACCACGCTGATGTGGATTGTGACGATTTTTGTTAACATCGGTATGTGGTTCGAGCGGTTTGTGATTACCATCACTTCGCTCAGCCGCGACTTCCTGCCGTCGAGTTGGGGGTACTTCTCTCCAACCTGGGTCGATATTGGCATGCTGATCGGCAGCTTCGGTCTATTTACCACGCTGTTCTTGCTGTTTTGCCGTTACCTTCCCATCGTCGCGATCAGCGAGGTCAAGGGAGTCATGAGCCAGCACGCACATGCCGAACATCGTCACTCCCACGGCGGTGACCACTAACATGCAAACCCGCTCCGAGTCGCGATCAAGTCCGGCCTCGGAGAACACGGACAAACGATCGGTCTGACGGCCAAGTCAGAACCCTAATAACCAGCTTTGATTTGAATTAACGATAGAAACGTCAGGTTGCTAAACCATGAGCGATCCCAAGCCTGAAAAGAAAGTCGCGCCGCCCAAAGCGTTCGGCTGGATGGCTGAGTACGAAGACGAAAACCAGCTGCTCGATGCAGCCCGCAAGGTGCGAGATTCGGGGTATACGCGCACCGATGCGTTCACCCCGTTTCCGGTGCATGGTATCGACGAAGCCTTGGGGATCAAGCCAACCGTCCTGCCTTGGTTCACGCTCTGTGCGGGTGCGACCGGAACGACGGTCGCCCTGACGATGCAGTGGTGGATGAACGCGGTGGACTACCCTTACATCATCTCTGGCAAACCGTTTGCCAGTTGGCCCGCGTTCATTCCGGTGGCGTTCGAACTGACCGTTTTGTTTGCCGCCTTTACTACCGTATTTGCGATGCTGGGACTCAATGGTTTGCCCAAGTTCAGCAATCCGGTTTTCACCAATCCCAAATTCGATCGTTTTTCGGATGATCGGTTTTTTCTTTGGGTGGACTCGCGCGACAAGTACTTCAATTCGGACAAAGTGAAAAGTCTGCTCACAGACACGGGAGCGGCGACCATTGAGGAGGTGCGGGAGGACGACAGCCCGACAGAAATCCCCAAGCCACTGATCATTGCGATTTTGACCCTGATTTTGATTACGTTGATACCCGGCGCAATCATCTTGAATATGCGCGCTTCCAAGAGCGGGAGCCCCAGGTTCCACGTTTTCTTCGATATGGATTTTCAGCCCAAGAAGAAGACTCAGACCCGAACCACGTTGTTTCCCGACGGTCGAGTCCAAAGGCCTCCGGTTGCTGGAACCATCGCGCGGGGAGAACTCGAACTAACCGATCCTTACTATCTGGGCTACGATCCGGAGCAAACAGCCGCATTGCCCGGTGGTGCGCCGGCTCAGCGTCTGGTCAGTTTTCAGCAAGAAGGTCAGGCCTCTGAGGCCGATCAGGGCGGAGAGAAGTCAGACGAACGCCCCCCGGCCCCTAAGCCGCGCGACACAAATCCCGGCGACGCACCGGCGTCCGCTGACGCCCAGACGCCGTCGCAGCCCGAGGCTGAGACGAGCCCGGCTGGAGGAGCAGAAGAGCCTGGCGCCGAAGCGGCTCCAGCGGCGGCCGGAGAACCCCAGTACGCGTGGCTGAGTCAGTTTCCGATTTCGGTGGACGAGAAATTGTTTGCGTTGGGTAAACAGAAATTCGAGCACAACTGCGCTGTTTGCCACGGTTTCGGCGGGTACGGCGATGGGCTGGTTTCTCAGCGCGCCTTGAATCTGGGCCAGGGGTATTGGCTCCAGCCAACCAGCTTGCACGAAGACCGCATACAACAACAACCCGTGGGGCGTATTTATTACACGATCACCCATGGCAAAGGCAAAATGGGAGGTTATGCTGCGTCGCTCAATCCCAAGGAGCGTTGGGCGGTGGTGCTCTACGTTCGAGCACTTCAGCGCAGCCAAAACGCCCAACAAGAAGACGTTCCCCCAGGAACCGCGTTGACTTCCGCTCCGGTAGCCGAATGAGCTGGGGCTGATCGTTTCCGTTTACCACTCGAGATCATTCTGTCGCAATACTTCACCAGGTACATCGATGGCTGCGAATATTCCGAACGACAACATTACCTTGCCGGCTAGCTGGCGGGGGCTTGCACCGGTGCTTGTCGCTGTTGGAGCGATCTGCGTGTTGGTCAGTTTGGGGCTGTTTTACTTCACCGGCAGTGAAGAAGACCCCGGTACCAATTTCAGGGCGTTCTTTCATTCCTATCTAGCGAACTACATGTACTGCCTGAGTTTTTGTCTCGGGGCCCTGTTTTTTGTGATGGTCCAGCATCTCGCCCGGGCGGGTTGGAGTGCTTCGATTCGGCGCATCGCCGAGTTATTCGCCTTTACGATTCCGTGGTGGGCTTTGCTGTTCGTGCCGATTCTCGCCATGGTCTTGCTGACCGATAGTTCCGCGCTATATGAGTGGAACGCGGGCAAAGAAGGCGGGCTTCCTGAGATAGTCGAGGCCAAGTTGGGTTATCTCAATCCGAGCTTCTTTACGTTGCGAACGATTGTTTACTTTGCCATCTGGTTCGTCGCGGCCAACGTCTACTTTAGCTTGAGTCGCAAGCAGGATGACACGGGCGATACGGAGATTACCCTCAAGCTGCAGCGTTGGGCCGGGCCCTTCATCATCTTGTTTGCTCTGAGTTTGAACTTCGCCGCCTTCGACTGGATGATGTCGACCGATGCCGCCTGGTTTAGCACGATCTACGGCGTCTACCTGTTCGCCGCCAGCATGCTCAGTTTCTTTGCCGTCATGATTTTGACGTGCCATCTGCTACAGAGAAATGGTCGCATCGAAAAATTGGTAACTACCGAACACTTTCACGACATGGCCAAGTTCCAGTTCGGCTTTCTCGTTTTTTGGGGATACATCGCATTTTCGCAGTTCATGCTGTACTGGTACGGCAACATTCCCGAAGAAACCTTATGGTACAAGCACCGCATGGAGCACGGCTGGCAATACCTGGGCCTGCTGCTAATCGCATTGCACTTTGCGATTCCCTTCCTGGGGACCATGTCACGGTATGTTCGACGCAGTCGTTCGCTGATGGCCAGCTGGGCTGGTTTCATCCTGTTCGTGCACTGGCTCGACATGATGTTCCTGATCATGCCGAACGTAGGGCCTGTCAGCTCCATGATGATTATTGGGCATTTGGTCTGCTGGGTCGGCATGGTGTCGATCTTCCTGGCGCTGTTCTTGCTGCGTGTAGGAGAGACTCCGGTCGTTGCCACCAAAGATCCTTGGCTGCCCGATGCCTTGGCCTACCACGTCGGTCCGTAAATCCCGAAGTCAGAATCACGTTTCCAAAGCAAAATTCGAAGACGATACAATGGCTCGCTACGACGACTTAAACACCACCATTATTGGTTACGTGACGTTTGTCAGCTCCGTGCTCCTGTTGATCATCATTCTGCTGGTTCGCGCCTTATGCTACAGCTGGATTGACGGTGAGGATCAGCGCAAGCTGGCGGATGCCCATTACGTTGCTGCGGACCAGGCCATCAGCGAGCAGAAGGCAGCGGTTTCGCGTTACGCCAAGGTGATGGTGGAGGTAGCTCCAGCGGAAGGCGAGTCCGTCCCACCCGCTGCTACCACGGAAGCGGCAACACCCGTTATGCAGCCGCGATTGCATATTCCGGTAGAGCGCGCCAAGCGGCTGCTGCTCGAAGAACTGGAGTCTGAGTCAAAAGATAGTCCTAGTACGTAGGAACCTGAGAGACCTATCCGGGCCCTAAGAAGCCTCTACAACAAGCCTCATGTCCATTCGATTTCATCAACTGCTGACATTCGCGTTACCAGCGTGCATCCTCTGCACACTGGTCACCGACGCGGGCGCGCAGCGCTTGACCGACTTGCCGGCTGGTGCTCGGGGGATTGATGTCGAAGATCGAGTCGGCGAGTTCATTCCGCTGGATCTGATTTTCAAGGACGAACGCGGCAACAAGATCGGACTCGGCAAGTTCTTCAAGAAGGACAAGCCCATTGTCCTGACGCTGAACTATAGCGACTGTCCGGGACTGTGCATCGCCCAGTTGGACAACTTGGTCAGCACGCTTCGCGAAATTGGCGGCGGCATTGGAGACGACTTTGAAATGGTCACGGTCAGTATCGACCCATCGGAAAGTCCGGCAAAGGCTTCGCGAACGAAAGCAAAGTATACCGGCTTGTTGCGGGGCACTCGGGCCGAAGAAGGCTGGCACTTCCTGACCGGCAAGCAACGGGACATTCGCAAGTTGGCCGACGCGGTCGGTTTCCGCTATACGTATGACAAGGCCAATCGGCGATACAACCATCCCGCGGCCACGTATTTCGTCAGTGCCGATGGACGTATTTGCCGCTACCTGCTGTCGCTGGGCGTCGAGCCAAAGCAGTTCCAACTAGCGATCGCCGAAGCGGCCGAAGGTCGGTTAACGTCCTCGATTGCGGACGCGATTATCCAGTTTTGCTACCTATACGATCCGGACGCCAACCGATATTCAGCCGATGCACGCCGCATGATGGCTTTTGGTGGTGCTGCCTTCGCGATGCTGTTGTTTGGCTTCACCGCTCCATTTTGGTTTTCTCGGCGCCGTGGGCCAGCGGATTCCGCCACGGAATCTGATGCGGCAAATGAGCCCAGCGTTGCCGGGCAGTCGGCCCAGCGGGTGCCCGACTCCTATAATAGTGCTGAACAAGTCAGAACTTCCCATTTGACGGAATCTCAAGAGTAAGACTCATGTCGCTCCCTGGAAACCTATTGCTGCTCGCTGACGAAAACGCCACGTTTTGGTTCCCGCCGAAAGCATCGACGTTCGCGGAAGAAACCGACGTGTTCTTCATGTATATCCTCTATATCTCTATCTTCTTCTTTGTGCTCATCGTGGCAGCGATGGCATGGTTCGTCATTCAATACCGGCGGCGTCCAGGCTATCAGGGCGATTCTCGCGCACTGCATAACAACACACTCGAGATTACCTGGACGGTTATCCCAACGCTGCTGGTGTGTTGGATCTTTGCACGGGGTGTCTACGGTTACATGGACATGATGCGTCCTCCCGCGGATACGATTGATATCAATGTCACGGCTCGAAAATGGGACTGGTCGTTTCAGTACCCCAATGGAGCCATTAGCGACGAGTTGCATATTCCGATCGATCAGGCCATTCGCCTGCGGATGCGGTCCGAAGACGTTCTGCACTCCTTCTACGTGCCAGCCTTCCGTGCGAAAACGGACATCGTGCCTGGCCGCGTGAACATCATGTGGTTTCAACCCATTTTGAAAGGGGAGTATGATCTGTTCTGCGCGGAGTACTGTGGCGATCAGCATAGTGAGATGATCAAGCGTCACGGAGTCGTGGTACACGACCAGGCGGGTTATGAAGCTTGGCTGGCCGAGGCGGTTAAGGCACCTACGCATCCGATCGCCCACGGACTGTGGCTCTACAAGCGTATGGGCTGCAAGTCGTGTCACTCGCTCGAAGTGGGCAAGAAGATCGTTGGGCCGAGTTTTGCAGAAAGTTTCGGGAAGTCGTTCAAGAATTCCAAGGGCCAGGATGTCGTCTTCGACGAACAGTACGTTCGCGAATCGATACTCCAGCCCCAAGCTCAGTACCGCGCCGGTTACGAATCCGTTTCGCAGATGCCCTCCTTCCAAGGAAAGCTCACCGAGGATGAGATCACCGCCCTCACCGCCTTCTTGCAAGCTTTGGGGGATGCCAAGTTCGTAGCGGCCATGGCGGACGGTGAGCTCTCCGATGAGGAAAAGG
>JANQJJ010000024.1 GCA_028281725.1 Pirellulaceae bacterium
TCAACACTAAAGATTTGGGTAAAGGGGTTAGGAGTCAATTGCCGGAACGGCCCTTCGGGTGCTGTGCACAATTGACTCCTGACCCCTTTACCCGACCCACAGCCACGAACCCAAGAAATCGGTAATGGTGGACGAACAAATGAGCGCCTCGGGTGACATGGCGACGACGGTGCAGGTCGACTTGGGCCATCGCAGCTATCCAATCCACATTGGGCGCGACCTGCTGTCGCTGGTTCCCGAGTGGATCTCTCAGCAGTGCCCGGCAACAGAGCATGTCGTGCTGGTTTTCGATCAGAACGTGGATGCGATTGCCAACGCGGTTTTTTCCAGCCTGGAGAACTCGGGCTGCCGAGTCTCCATGGTAGCGGTTCCAAGTGGCGAAGCCAGCAAATCGGTATCCGCCGCCGAGAAGATTTGGCAGACCATGTTGGCCGAGCACACCGACCGTGGATCGGTTGTCGTAGCAGTTGGTGGTGGTGTCATTGGGGACCTGGCAGGCTTCATGGCCGCCACGTTTGCCCGTGGTATCCCGCTAGTGCAAATCCCGACCACGTTGCTCAGCCAAGTCGACTCGAGTGTGGGTGGAAAAACAGGTATCAACCTACCCGGGGCGAAGAACATCGTCGGCGCGTTCTGGCAGCCGAGCCTGGTTGTGATCGATACCGCCAGTCTGGATTCGCTTCCGCGTCGCGAATTCGTGTCGGGGCTAGCCGAGGTCGCAAAGTATGGTGTGATTCTGCTACCGGACCTGTTCGAGTTTCTCGAGGGCAACGCGCGGGCGATTCTCGAGAAACAACCCGAGGCCATTTCCCAGATCGTCGCTCAGTCGTGCCAGGCGAAGGCGGACGTGGTGCGACAGGACGAGCGTGAGACGACTGGCCTGCGGGCCATCTTAAACTATGGGCACACGTTTGCTCATGCTCTGGAAAGTGTGACCGGTTACGGCACGCTACTGCACGGCGAGGCCGTATCGATTGGGATGCACATGGCGGCCCTGCTGGCAGAGACCCTGGGACGCGTGTCTTCCGACTTCGTCTCGCGGCAAGAACGCTTGTTGCAGCAGCTCGAGTTACCGACGCGCTACGCGGATGCGAAACCGGAGCAGCTATGGCAAGTCATGCAGCACGACAAGAAGGTCCAGCACGGCAAGCTCCGGTTTATTCTGCCATCGCGATTGGGACACGTCGAACTCGTTCCCGGCGTAAGCGAAGAACAAGTAGCCCACGCGATTGAAATGGCACGATAGTGCAAGCCCGCACGCCCACATAGCCTGGTGCGTCAACGTATTTCAAGGCGAACTCGACACTTCTCGGTCAGCGCCACCATCTGGTTACCAGGCTCCGCCTGGTAAATGAGTGACCCGCAGGCTCTGCCTGCCTCGGCTACGAGCCGTGGAGTGACCAATGGCTGATCGCAGACGAGACGGAGCCTCGAAGACAAGGCGCGCCAAGGCACGAGCCGCTGGCGTGGTGGCGTTCACCGAGAAGTGTCTTTTTTCTGCATCTTTTTCTTAACAGGCGCATCTAAAGGAACCAACGGAAAGTCCTTCGACGGAGTTCGTACCTGTTCCATTTGCTCGGCCAACCGGGACACCAGCTCGGGATGTTTCGCCGCCACATTGTGGGTTTCGCTAGGGTCGCTAGCGATATCATAGAGTTCGATTTCCAAGTTGCCCTGACTCATGTTTTGACGGACGGCTTTCCAGGGGCCGACACGAATTGTCTGCTGGCCGCCATAACCGGTGAACTCGCGGTAGAGATAGGGACGTTCCTCCTGGGACTTGCCAAGCAGAGTCGGGGCCATGCTAATGCCGTCGATATCCGCCGGTGTTGCCGCCGGGTTGCCGACCAGCTCCAGCAGGGTTGGCATCCAGTCTTCGAAGCCACTGACGCGGTCACTGTCACTCCCGGCGGCCACTTTGCCCGGCCACCGAACGATGGTAGGCACACGCACACCGCCTTCGTATAGCGAACCTTTCAGGCCACGCAATTCGCCGACGCTACTGAAGAACTCGTAGTCGACCTCCTGGCCTAAGTGCGTCGTGCCGTTATCGCTGCTGAAGACGACAATCGTATGATCGGCCAACTCCAGCTCATCGAGCAAATTCAGAATGTTGCCGACATAGCGGTCCAGCCGCGTAATCATGGCCGCATAGGCAGCACGTGGCGTGAAGTGAGGTGTGTAACCTCTACCGTCCGATCGAGTGAATGGCGGATCTTGCCAGCCGAGGTCTGTGTAGGGTTTGAGTTCTGCATCGGGCACGTGGAGTGCCACATGAGGAATGACTGTGGGGTAGTAAAGAAAAAACGGGCTGTCGCGATTGGCCTTGATGAATGCCAGCGCCTGCTCGTTGATTCGGTCCGGCGCGTAGTCTTGCCCCTTGAATCGATCATAGCTCTTGGGGTCCGCCGGATCGGCATCGTCCCCCAAGCCTGCGTGACCAGGAATCGGCGGATCGTTCTCAAGCGCAATTCGCGTGCGGTCGCTCCATAGATAGGATGGGTAGTAGCTGTGGGCGTGCGCCTGACAGTTGTAGCCGAAGAAGCGATCAACGCCTTGTTTGAGTGGTTCTCCGGTCGAGTCCGGGCCACCGAGCCCCCATTTTCCAAAGACTCCCGTCGCGTAGCCCTGGCTCTGGAACACTTCCGCTACAGTGACTTCGCTATCTGAAATTGGCCATTGGCCTTCCGGTGGCGTCGACCGGTTGTTGCGAACTGCCGCATTCCCGGGATGCTTGCCGGTCATCAAAACGCAGCGCGACGGAGCGCATACCGCGTTGCCGCAGTAGTGCTGCGTGAGCCGCATTCCTTGGGAAGCCAGTTCGTCCAGGTTCGGCGTCTTGATCCGCTTCTGTCCAAAGCATCCTAGTTCACGATACCCGAGGTCGTCGGCCAAGATGAAAACAACGTTGGGGCGCTGAGTGGACTCGGCCAATAGTCGCTTGGTGTAAAATAACTGCGAAGCCAAAACAGCCAGTGGCAGAATTGCCAGAGTGGCGATTCGGCGTCGAGAAGGGCGCGAGAGTAGCCGAGGGCCACCGACGCGC
>JANQJJ010000026.1 GCA_028281725.1 Pirellulaceae bacterium
TCAACACTAAAGATTTGGGTAAAGGGGTCAGGAGTCAATTGTGCACAGCACCCGAAGGGCCGTTCCGGCAATTGACTCCTGACCCCTTTACCCGACCCACCACTAGTGTCGCAAATCGAAAGCCCGAGCGTTTGACGCGCTGGGCAAAGAATCCGTTCGCCATTGACGGGGAATCGGCAAAAACGCTAGTCTCGGGCGGTTAGGCTCAGCTTCGATCGACCTCGCCGTTTTGCTCGCATGAACGTCCCAACCTTCCCAGTGGTTCTGGAGTGACCCCCCAACCTCGCTTAGCACTGGATTTGCGCGGCTCCCTGTCGCGTCGCCCCCTTTGCCGGCCTCGCAACTGGGGCATTCTGACATTGTGCGCATTCGCACTCGGTGGCTGTGCTCGGTGGTCTGCCGAAGCCGCCGCAGAGCGCGGCAATCTGCTACCGCCTCCCCAAAGCAGTCCCGATAGCATCGTACTGGAAACCGTCTTGGTACGCTTTCCATCCCACACTCTGCAGCCACTTGGCGACATCTGGCAGCGGACCGACGAGAGCGTTTTTGATATTCAGTCGCGGCGACGGTTTGACCAAAACGGATTGCGCGCGGGAATTCTGATTGGTGAACTACCCAAGATGATTCGAGATCAGATCCAGGAGACGTCGACCAAGCAGACGACCGACGCGTTGGAGCATGCGGGCCTGGCGGCAGATGTCGACAGCAGAATGCGTCAACTGCAATGCCGAGCGGGCCGCCGCAAAGAACTGATTGTGCGACGAGAGCTTTCCAAGCCCCTAACCATCGTGACTACCTTCGACGGAAAACTGTCCGGCGCCACCTACGAAAAGGCGGCTGTTCTGTTTGATCTTCGCGCGATCCCACACGGAGATGGCCAGGCTACGATCGAATTGACTCCAGAGGTGCAACATGGCGTGCATCGCCAAGCGTTCGTGAGTACGGCATTCGGCGTCCGGCAAGAGATGCAACGGCCTCGCGAGACCTGGAAACAACTCGCCATCCAAGCCAAACTCAGCCCTGGACAAGTCCTGGTCGTATCGAGCACTCTGCCGCCCAAGGCGATCGGTAGCGCATTTTTTACGACCCAAACAGTGCACCAAACCGAAGAGCATGTCGTTCTACTGGTCCGCCTGGCTGAGACGCGATGGGACGACTTGTTTGGCGCCGAAGCGATCAAGCAGGCTAAAGCCATGGCAGAACGCTAGCCCCGACATACCCCAACCGGCGCTTCGCTGTCGCCGCAGGAACGTGGAGTCGAATGGGTCGAACTCCACGTTTGGTTCCCTCCAGGCTACTTTTAGAAGCTGATTCGGAAACCGCGACCGATGGTAATACTGCGGCCAAAGGGTGCGCGGATGGTAGCGCTAGGAATTGGCGTTGGCCAGGTCGGGCGCAGAACACGATGGGGATCGACCGCAGGCACCTGTCCAGACAGGCAGGTCTCCATGAGACGGACCAGCGGAAAAGCATCGTCGACGATGATCTGCTGCATATGGCTGATCAGCTTCGAGTCACAGGGGCGAACACCGCCGATCGCCTGATGTTGGAGCTGCCCATAAAGTTGATAAAAAAGGCTTTTGACTTCGCGGAGATCCCCTCGTATGTGGCGGACCAGCCCGGGGGAGATGGTCCCCGTCCCCGCGGCCTGCTGAAGCAACTCATCCATGTGGGTTTTGAGTCGATCCAGGCAGTCGACCGACGCACGGATCTCGGCCGATCCGACGTAGTCCTGAGACAGGCTATGCGCGTCCAGACGGAGATGGCGGGCGATCGTTGCCAGTTCCCGGCAATGGGCCGAGAGCTTGACCAGACTGGGCTGATGAACCGGGCGTTGCCAGTAGGCGTGGTCGTGAAGTCCACCAGGGAAGCTTTGGGCTCCGGCTGTCCCGCCGCAGAGTGTCAGTACGGCCATCGCGGTCGCTGCGGTCAATGCGTGTGTTTGGTTCATAGGATTCCCTCCTGAGGGTTCTGATGATCTTGCTCAACTGGGGAACCATCGGAACGCAATCACCATGCCAAACCGAACTGACCCTAGAAATGTAAGCTATTTCGCAGTTTCGAACCGGGTTCGGCCCGCACGGATGAATCAAAAAGACTCTATGATGTCAGAATGATTCAGTCGGGGAGGGCGGCAAGCGTTATCTTGCAGCGGGGCGGGCCTGTTGGTCTCCGGCGACATCGGGGCGAAAATATGCGCCAGCCAGAAGTAGACGCCTCTAGAGCTTCGCAAAGTTCTTCAGGATTTGCAGGCCATTGCGTTGGCTCTTCTCGGGATGGAACTGAGTGGCAAAAAGATTGTCGCGCCAGATCGACGCGCAAAACTGGATGCCGTAGTCGCAGGATAGCCACCGCACCGGTGGATCGGCGGGTACTACGAAGTAGCTATGCACGAAGTAGAAATAGGCGTCGCTCGGGACGCCGGCTAAGAGAGGGCAATCGGGACGATCCGCGGCGACTTGATTCCAGCCCATATGCGGGACTTTCAGATTCGACGATCGTGCAAACCGCTCGACACGTCCGGCGAGGATTCCCAAGCCCTGGTGCTCGCCGCCTTCGAGCCCAATTTCAAAAAGCAGCTGCAGGCCGAGGCAGATCCCCAGGAACGGCTTGCCGGCGTCGATGGACTCGACGATGGGTTCGGTCAACTGACGCGCCTTGATCTCACGAATCGCGTCGCCAAACGCCCCAACACCTGGCAGGATGACTTTGTGGGCTCTAGCAATCTTGTCCGGGTCGCTGGTCACTTCCGCCGAGGCGCCGACGTGCTCGAGCGACTTCTGAACGCTGCGCAAGTTGCCCATTTGGTAGTCAACAATCGCGATATCGATGGCAGTCATAAATCCAACTTGGGTGCCGAGGTGCCTGGGGATTCAGCTCGGAGACACGCGCCCATCGGTCCAGGTTCATCCGTGGCGTTGCTCTGCGCGAGGGACCCGATTATGGCAGAAGACTTGGATTCCCAAAAGAGACCGGCACCGGCCCGCTGAACCCTGAACACGATTGGGCTGTTAACGGGCACGCCAGGTAACTGATCGCCGGGCGCTCCGCCGATCGTCGCGGTCTGCGGGTTGTAGCGTTTTGCGGGGAGCGCTTTCTAGCCGGACTAGAACAATCGGTTGTAGCCGTTCAGAGCGGCGACGCGATAGGCCTCGGCCATGGTGGGGTAGTTGAAGGTCGTGTGGATGAAGTATTCGAGCGAGTTGTAGGGCGCTGGCTGTTTCATAATGGCTTGACCAATGTGGACGATCTCCGATGCGTTGGGGCCAAAGCAGTGCACGCCCAAGATCTCCAGCGTCTCTCGATGGAAGAGCAGCTTGAGCACTCCGATCGCCCGTCCTGTGATTTGCGCTCTGGCCAAACTTTTGAACTGGGAGTGGCCGACTTCGTAAGGGACCTTCTCGGCGGTCAATTCGCGTTCGGTTCTGCCGACACTGCTGATCTCCGGGCTGGTATAGATCCCAGTGGGAATGTCGCTCAGTTTCAAATTACGATCCGTGCAGCCGGTCAGATGCAACGCCGCCGCGCGACCTTGCATGTAGGCCGCGCTGGCGAGGGCGGGAAAACCGATGATGTCGCCAACTGCGTAAATGTTTTCTAATTCGGTCTGAAACTGCGCATTGACCGATAGGTGGCCGCGTTTCGAAGGGGTAATGCCGATATTCTCGAGCCCCAGTTGGTCACTATTGCCGCTTCTTCCGTTGGCCCACAGCACGATGTCCGTCTTGATTTGCTTGCCACTTTCCAGGTAGAGCACGGCACCATCGCTCTGCCCTTCCAGTCGTTCGAACGTTTCGTTGTGGCGAATCAAGATGCCTTGGTCGCGAAGGTGATAGGAGAGCGCGTCGATGATTTCGTCGTCCAGGAACTCCAGCAACTTTTGCCGCGTGTTTACCAAGTTGACTTTGATGCCTAGATTGCGGAACATCGAGGCGTACTCACAACCAATCACGCCGGCGCCATAGACGGTGATCGACTGGGGGCGTTCGGTTAAGTCGAGAATCGTGTCGCTGTCATAGATTCTTGGATGACTGAAGTCGACATTGGAGGGACGGAACGGGCGAGAGCCAACGGCGATGACGAATGAATCGGCCTGATAACGAGTGCCGTCATCGATCTCGATGGTGTTGGCATCGATAAACTTGGCTTGCCCTTCAATGACAGGAACCTGATTGCGTTCGTAGAACGTATGTCGCATCGATTCTTGTTTGGCAATAATGCTCAGGCTGCTCGCTCGCAGTTGACTGAGCGTAGGCGTAGGTCGGACGCCAAGCGCTTTGACGATCGGGTTATTAATTGCCTCCATCATCGAATAGATCGAGAATCTCAGTGCCTTGCTGGGGATGGTGCCCCAGTGAGTACAGCCGCCGCCAATTCGAGCATACCGCTCGAAGACAGCCACCCGCTTTCCCTCTTTGGCCGCCTGCATGGCTGCGCCTTCACCGCCGGGGCCGGTGCCGATCACGATCACGTCAAATTTGCTCGAGTCCACTTCCGAGAATCTCCTGCCGGCTGGTTCGTTGGCCGCTTCAAGTGCCCGTCACGAAG
>JANQJJ010000047.1 GCA_028281725.1 Pirellulaceae bacterium
AAACCCAAAACAATGCGGCAACGCAAAACGATACCGTTACGCAGTCACCCCAATGGAAACCGCTCGCGCTTGACAAACTCTTTCAGGAAAGTTGGACAAGCTGCCGGCGCGAAGGATTCAGCTTCAGAACGCCTTGGTCGCGACACCTCAGCTTCGCAGCATTTTGGCTGCTGAGGTGACCTTCACCACGAGCAGATTGGCCAGCGGCTCGCCGCTGGTGGACGATGCATCCGCTGTCTCGGAGACGTGCGCGCAAGTCGCATCGGTCTCTCTGCAAAGACCCTGGACGCGCTGGCTGGTCAGCACGTCCACCGTATTCAAGCCCTTCAACAAAAAGGAGCAAAGCAGCTCGCGGAACGCCCCCAAATCTCTGAAAACTGGCATCTAGCAATGATAGCCGATTCGCAAATTCGATATACTGTTCAGCGGAGGGTGCGCGTTGGCCGCCCAGGAGCTTCTTTTGGAAATGATATTCTGCGCGCAAATTCCGTGTTATGTGCGCAAATACCACGTTATCTTGCGCCGCGCAGACCAATAAGTTGTTATCTGGCCTGGAGAAAACATGGCAAAATACGACATCGCAATTTCATTCGCTGGGGAACAACGAGAACTAGCCGAATCCATTGCCACCCGTCTCGATGCTGTGGGATACTCCGTTTTCTATGACAGGTTTGAACGAGCTGAACTCTGGGGACAGGATCTGTCCCTCGCACTCGGCAATGTTTATGAAAATGACGCAAAATTTTGCCTCATTTTGGTATCCGAAGATTACGTCAAGAAGGCGTGGACAAATTTAGAACGCCAAAATGCCATTTCTCGTTTCATGAGGGAACACCACAACTACATTCTTTGCTTAAAAACAGATGCTTCTGAGTTACCCGGGTTACCGTCTGTCATCGGCTATATCAGCCTGTCAAACACTTCACAGGACGAAGTTCACGAGATGCTTCTTGAGAAACTCGGGCGGCCAAAACACGACGATTTTATCAGCAAGCTATCCAGCGAAGATCAGGAAATAGCGAAGGAGATACTCGAAGCATCTTATAGACGTGCAATTTATACAAGAATGGCATCTGAAATCAGCATGAAGGCAATGAATGAGTCGCTTGGAAATTGCCTTGGGCGATTGCAAAAATTAACTCCCAGAATTGCCGATCCCGCATTTCAGTTATCGGTGACAAAAATAGTTGCGGCTTTGGATGAAATCGAGCGTCTTGCGTCATCTACAAATGGGGAGATTTCTTGCAATTTGCCGAAACGAACCCAAATTCGAATTGACAACTTGAAATTAGAAATCATCAGGCGTTTATTAGAAATCCGACGTGCTGCAGGTATTGTGATGCAACTCCCATACAACCTTATCATTGACCATTTCTTTTCTGTCGATGAGGCTAATATGGAACCACAATTGGCCAGATAATCGGGTAAGGACCGCCATCTCTGACGGCCCTCCCCACACCACGTAGCGTGCGGGTCCGCACTACGCGGTTCGACGAAGTGGAGCAAGTTCTACCCACAGCATCTTGATGCTGATCAAGCCTTGTTCTTCCAGCCAGGCGCCAGTGAGCCCGACTCCACTGGCGATGGTCTTGGCCATGTGCCAGTAGCGCTTGCGCGAGCGTGCATGACAGATCGCTTGGGTTGTGCGGCCCGATGCACTGACCGGGTCAGGCTCGCGATGCATCTGAGAAGGTGCAATCTGCACCAAACCATTCTTCCTCGGATTCTTTCACAGCCAGTCATGAACAACGATTCGGACCTCTACGAGATGTTGGGCGTCCCCAAGGACGCCAGCGCTGAAGAGATTGACGCGGCCTATCGCCGGCGGGCGCGGGAGACCCACCCCGACAATGGCGGTAACGCGAGAGCCTTCAAGGAACTAGCGGAGGCGGCTCTCATCCTTCGAGATCCGGGGCGTCGCCTGCTCTACGACCAGACGGGCCGCAAGCAAGGCGACACCGTCGAGGACGTAGTCGCGGCTTACCTCTTGGAGGCGTTTAAAGACGCCCAGGATCCGATTCGCTTCATCTGCGATCAGGTGGCTGAACAACGTGAGCAGTACCGAATCATGGTCGAGCGCGCACCGCAAAGAATCAAGCGGCTCAAAGAGAAAATGGCCACGTTCAGCTCACACAACGCAGAGACCAAGAAATCAGTCGCTCTTCGTTTCATCGAAAGAAAACTGACGGAAGCGATCGAAGGCATTGAGAAGGAGGTCCGGAGCGCGGAAGAGAAGATCAAGCTCGGTACCGCGGTGCTGGCGTATCTGAGCGATCTCAGAAGCTGTTTCGAAATCAGGCGCTGGTTCGCCCGGTTGCGGGTTCGGGTGCCGTGCCCTCCGCTTGTTCAGCACGTGGGAGTCCTCTGCCGTCAATTCCGTGAGGAGGTGTCCCATGGGAAGTGTACGGCCTGAGCTTTGCCCGGGAGACCAAAATCAAAGCTCAGGAGACGGCACAGTGGAACCACCAAGCATCTAAACTGTTGCGCCTCCCAAGGTACGATCATGCGTCGCCGTGATGATTGCTGGAAAAGATGGGCAAAAAAACGGAACCATTGTTTCCCCCAGCGATGCGGACTGGACCGCGATACGTTCATCACGAATTAGCTTTTTGAGAGTGCCTGCCGCGTTCAAATGGCGCGTTGTCCAGCTAAAGCGTCCAAATGCCCAGTATCTCGGAGATACGCTAGCGCGGCCAACTTAACTCGGGGGAGCACCTGCTGTGCTCGTATGGTGGCTTGTTTTCGGGTAAAACGGTTGCGTTGCGAACTATAGCTGAATATTGGGATTGAGGGATCGCGGCTCGAACTGCCGGCTCCCGTCCCTCGCTCAAAGGAGTTGTGTCGATGGCCCATGAACCCAAGGTAAGACCACCAGCCGAGATAAGGCGTGTTTTTGAGTTGCTTGATAACGTCAATACGGCCGCCGAAAAGGGTGACAGCTTCAAGTATGGAATGCAGGTCGGCAAGCTGATCGCGCTGGGTTGGGTCCTTGGCGAAGTGCCTAGCTCCGATCTTTCCCTTCATTATGATTTCGATAGCTGGGTACGTGACGTCAAGGCGCAGGAGGACAGTCTAAGGCGGCAATTGGGAGGGTTGGAGAGACTCCTGGACGAAGACGGTGAAGAGGTCTAACACCCACCGCGTAGGAAGTCCGATAGACCGTCGTCCTGGCAAACACCTCACTCCTACGGCTCAAATGCTCCCAGATCGCGAACGCTCCTTGGTCAATGGCGTCCGGCACATGACACGCGCTGCCGGGCGTCCGGCGACACATTTTCAAGAAGAGGCTTCGAGCAAATAGCGCAGGGACTTCACGGCGTCTTGTTTGGACTAGGAGGTCGGTCTTCCTTCGGCGCTGGAAGTGTGGCAACAGAAAAAAACGCAGGGAATAGTTTTAATAGCCCCGCCTGCTGCTGCTCCAACCGAGCGTACTGAGCCTCCGCGTTTTCGTGTTTGAGTTGTTGGAGCTCCAGCTGCGGGCGCGTAGCCAATCCCTTGGTGGCCAGGCGTTGCAAACTGCTCAGTTGCGCCGAGTGTTCCAATAGAGCGACCTTCATCTCCAAAGCCTCTACCTGCAATGCCGCCATGTAATCTTGAGCAATCAGCTGCAACACCTGCTGTCGACGTCGCTGCCGGTCGCTGTCGGACGGCTCAGGCTGATCTTCAGTAGCAGCTGGCAAGCCGGACGTAAGCACCTGTCCTTCTTCGAGCGTTACTAACAACTCAATTAGTCCCGTATTGTCCATTCGCGGAGGCAAACCTCGCACCAGCCTCTCCAACTTGACAATGCGAGCCTCTAGTCGCCCAATCTCTGCCTGCCGATCAATCTGCTGCCCTTGGATGGAAGACCTGAGCGAGGCATCTTGCTGACGCAAACGCTCGACTTCTCGCCGAGCTCTCACGTCGGTTACTTGAGCATCCAAGCGAGTCGGCCACACGCTGCCCCCGACCGTCACGCAGAACACGACCAGCAAAACCTGACGTATCCCGTGGGCCATGGTGCGGCAAGTCATCGTAATCTCCCGGCAGCTAGAGTAACGAGCAGTCTGATCCTCCCATTGTATACCGAGCGTGCATTTGCAGGTCGAACGCCCGCGCGGCAACTCCGCGCAGGCGTGTCGGAACCTCTCGCCGCCGAGTCACTTGAGCCTGCGCGGACGTAGCCAATCTGCTTCGCTCCAGCCCTAGCGGCTTTCGATCGCTTTATGGAAAACCGGTCAGTTGCCGTGAGCCATTGGTGTTCAGGTCATTCAGCAGCACGTTGTAATCGGCGAAGGTGACGAAACCATCGCCGTCCACATCGAACTGATTCACCGGATTTTGCCAGGGCAGCGTCAACGAGTTGAGATGCGTGATGAGGGAATTGAGGTCCGAAGGGACGATGAATCCATCTCCGTTGACATCGTACAGCTCCAAACCGTTGGGAAAACCGCTGACTTGTCGCGAGCCGTTCGTATTCAGGTCGTTCAACAGCGCGTTGAAGTCGGCTGAGGTGGCGAAACGATCACCGTTGACATCGAACTGATTCACCGAGTTTTGCCAGGGCGTCGGCAACGAGTTGAGGTGCGTAATGAGGGAATTGAGGTCCGAAGGGACGATGAATCCATCTCCGTTGACGTCGTACAGCTCCAGACCGTTGGGAAAGCCGCTGACCTGCCGCGAGCCGTTCGTATTCAGGTCGTTCAACAGCGCGTCGAAGTCGGCTTGGGTGGCGAAACCGTCTCCGTCCACATCAAACTGATTCACCGGATTCTGCCAGGGCGCCGTCAACGAGTTGAGGTGCGTAATGAGGGAATTGAGATCGGACGGCGCGACAAATCCGTCGCCGTTGACATCGAGGAACGTCTGCCCGCCTACTGCGTGCGCTTTTTGGACTCCTCCAAGTAAAGTGCAGAGAAAGATCACCGCCGTCGAGATGGTTGCTGGAACTACTCGATTCGTCATCGCTCGGTCCTCCTGTCAAACGTGGTCACGAACTTACCTCTTAAGCTTGCTCACACGACAAGCTCAAACTCACCAGATATGCATGTTTCGCTGTTTTGTGGAATCGTAGAAGAAGCCGATCAGAGATCGGCTGTGTCGAACAACGTCGTGTTATCAAGTAACTCCTGACGCGGGCGAAAGGTTCTCCAGATGTGGCACTTCTATTGTCGTGCACATAACCACCCGTGTCAACTATTTCGGCGGGGCCAAGTGAATACGACCCATCGAAGGCTGAACGTTCCAGCAATCGATTCGCCACCATCGGCATCGGGCGAATTTGGTGATTCAGGCGGTTTTCGCAAACAAGGTTTGCCCTGGGGCATCCACGGGCGCGTGTGGAGTTGGCGGCGACACTCGCTAAGTATGGCAACGTCGCGGAACCGTCCCGCATCGTCCAGCCCTCGCACTGCGACCTGGAAGCCTACCCTTGAACCGGTCATCAGTGGCTTTCGATTCGGCGCGTGTCCCCTTTGGGGTTTACAAAACAATCTTCATAGGGAGTATGGAAAACGGTGGCGATTTTGAAGTGGCGCGATTGGCGCGACCCTACTCCTCCGAAGCGACAGCCCGGAAACCCTCACTTGCCGCGACAGCGACGACCCAACCCCACGGCCATGGTGTTGTGTGCCATAAAACCGCTACCTTTCAAGGGGCACCCCCATATGCTTGAGCCACGTCAATTCACCACGACAACTCTCCTGGTAAGCAGTGTTGCTCTCTCCTTGCTCACCTCAGCATTGGGTTGCCAGCAGGCAGATGCGCCAGTCGCATACCAGCCGCGCCATATCAAAATTGAGTATGCTGCCAAGAGTTCCTCCGCAGCAGAACTGGCCGAGCGGCTGGCGGCCCCCGTTGAGAAGCGACTTTCAGAACTGCCTATGGTCCAGCGGATCGAATCGATCGTGGAATCGGACCAAGTCGCAATCTGGCTCGAATGTGACCCGCACGGACAACTTGACAGTCAGATGCGCGCCGTGGCAGACGAACTCCAGCTGATCGACGAGCTGCCTCAGCAAACAGGGCAACCGACACTGGATGTCGTCCCTCAGGGGCCCATTTTATTGGTCGCCATCGCGCAGGAACCGGGGCGTGAACCCGAGCAGGAACCGTCGATGGATACTCTAGGCGAACAAAGCGCTCTCGTCGATGAGTTGGTTCCTCAATTCTTGCGAATCCCCCATGTCTCGCGCGTCTCCGTTTGGACTGGCTCGAAGCGTCGTCTGGAAATCGAGATTGCGCCGGAGTATCTGGACGCGGCGGGCCTCTCCCTAGACGCCATCGCAGAAACAATCGAGACCGATCTCCGGCGACGCAAGCTACGACCGACCGAACGCTTTTCAGCAAGGTCCTTACTGGAAGCAACGCCCTTACTGGACGCGCCGTCGCTGATTGAGTTGCTAAATCAGTCCAGCAAGTCCCCCACACCGGCGCTCGACGATGTGGTGAAACTTCGTGTCCAGACCGTACCGGCACCGGAACTCGACCTGGCAGGTGAACCTCTTCACGACCATCTCTTGGTGTTTGCCGTGCATATCGAATCGAGCGACTTTGCGAACGCTTGTTCCCGAGACCTGGATGAACAAATCGCATCGTTTTCGAGGACGTCTGACGTCCGGTTAACCAGGGAGTTGTCGGAACTGGCGCTGGACTGGAAGCAGATCTTGAACGCGTCGACCAAGCGGATTTATCCCGCAGGCACCGTATTTCGATACGACAGATCAACCGATTGGAAATCCTTTTTGGAGGTCCTACCTGCGGAGCTGAGTATCGAGATAACAGGAGAGGAACAGGCTCCGTTGCAAGAGATCGCCAAGGAGATTGCAAGCCAACTGCGGAAGAATAGCAAGTTAACGGACGTGACGATGACTAGCGCGAACGAACGTCGAGCCGTCCGGTTCGAAATCGATCAGACGCAAGCCGATTTTCATGGTATCGACCGCAGTGCGATCGAAGAAGCGATGGCAACGGTGTTAAGTCGCCAACGAAAGATCCGAATTCCCGGGGCCGGTCCGCTCACCGAGATTATGGTTGCTACGCCCTCTGCTTATCTCGGGGTCGATCAACAGATCGAGCTAATTCGTCGCGAGTTGATTCCGGGTACGACGGTAGCGTGGCAGTCGGTATGTCGGATTGTCCAAGCTACGGAGGCCGTTTCATGCCGGCGTGCTTCCCAGCAGCAGTCCCTCGGACTGTTTGCCAGGATACGACGCGGAGCGGATCCTGAACGGGTACTGGCGGAGATCCACGCCACGCTTGCACCACTGGAACGCGAAATCGGACAAATTGGGCCCGATCACCGACTGCATTTGCAGATCAGGTAGAGAGGACTTGCCTTGTAGCTTTTCACTCGCCTCGCAGTCAAAATCAAAATGCCTCGATCGCTGAGGTCTCTATCTTTTATACCTGCGGACGGTCAAAGCGTCGGTTCCGAGCTCCTTGCGGAGAGCTGGAAACGAAAGATAGCGGTGGCGTTGGCATGTGGATTGCATACCATAGAGGGGTATCACCATAACTGCCGATTTGTCCGCCTGAGCATTGGGCTTGTGGCGCGGGCAGGCGACCGTGATCGAGGGATTTGCGATGAAGGCTGCCGAGGGCACCGTGAAGGATCCAGTCTGCGGGATGGTTGTTTTGCCGGAGGCTTCACTGCAAAGCAACTTTGAAGGCGACGCCTACTACTTCTGTTGTGAACACTGCCGAACGAAATTTGAGAGTGATCCCGCAGGCGTGCTATCGGCACTTGCCGAGAAGGAGGCGCAGCGGGCAGGGAAGGAGTCTGGCCATGAGTGCTGTCGCGCTGCTCGCCCCGCTACGGATCAGCCAGTAGCTAGGTTGGGCCGGGGACAAGCGGCTGAGGGAGCCGTGTACACGTGCCCAATGCACCCGGAGGTCGAGCAGATTGGGCCGGGGGACTGTTCGATCTGTGGTATGGATCTTGAGCCCAAGGTCATCGATCTGAGCGACGAGTCCGAAGCCGACCAGTATCGCGATATGAAAAGCCGATTCTGGGCCGGAAGCCTGCTGTCGGCACCGCTATTGATACTGGCTATGGGACCGATGGTCGGTCTAAAACTGACCGAATGGATTCCGCATCGCGCCATGGGTTGGCTTCAGCTGGGGCTGGCTACTCCGGTCGTATTCTGGTGCGGTTGGCCGCTGCTGGTTCGAGGTGCCAAATCGTTCCGATCAATGAATCTGAATATGTTCTCCTTGATTGCCGTTGGCACGCTGGCAGCGTATGGGTTCAGTTTGTTCGTCGTGCTATTTCCGGCCATGATTCCCGAGGCGTTCCTCGAGGGCGGCAGTCCACCGCTCTACTTTGAGGCTGCTGCGGTCATCATCACGCTGGTGTTGTTGGGACAGGTATTGGAGCTTCGGGCGCGCCGACAAACGGGTGGCGCTATTCGTGAGCTGATGCAGTTGGCTCCTGAGATCGCCCATCGCGCGACGCCTGACGGCGAGGAAGATGTGTTGCTGGATCTGGTGCGGAAGGGGGATCGTCTACGCGTACGTCCGGGAGAGAAGATACCGGTCGATGGACGGGTGCTAGGCGGGGCGAGCCGCGTTGATGAAGCGATGCTGACCGGTGAACCGATTCCGGTGCTGAAGTCCGAGGGCGACGACGTGACTGGTGGAACGCTGAATCAAACCGGTTCTCTGCTGGTCGAAGCGGTCGGAGTTGGTAACGATTCCGTGCTCAGCCGCATCGTCCAGATGGTGGCCGAGGCTCAGCGTAGTCGGGCACCGATTCAGAAGTTGGTCGACGTGGTGGCTCAGTATTTTGTACCGGCGGTGATCCTGTGCGCAATTTTGGCTTTCTTTGGATGGGCGCTCTGGGGCCCTGAGCCGAGGCTGGCTCACGCGTTGGTTGCTTCCGTGGCGGTATTGATTGTTGCGTGCCCATGTGCACTTGGCTTGGCAACGCCCATGTCGGTCATGGTTGGCGTCGGCCGTGGGGCGAGCGAGGGGGTGCTGATCAAGAATGCCGAAGTACTCGAGTTGATGAAAAAGGTAGACACCATCGTCGTCGACAAGACGGGAACACTCACGCGAGGTTGGCCTGAAATCACGGCCATCGATACCTTTTCTGATTGGACGGAAAACCAGGTGCTTTCGCTCGCCGCAGCGGTGGAAAGTCAGAGCGAGCATCCACTGGCGCAAGCGGTCGTGCGTCGGGCCAAGGCGAGCCAGCTTTCCATCGCCGAAGCAGACGAGTTTGTCAGCGTCACCGGCGGTGGTGTTCAGGCAACGGTGGAAGGCCGGCGCGTCTTGATTGGCAATGCCGACTTGCTCAGCCGGCGGAACGTGGCGGGAATGGAACAGGCGCGCGGTCGCGCGATGGAGCACCAGGAACTGGGCAGCACGGTCATCTTCGTTGCAATCGATGAGCGGATTGCTGCTGTGGTAGCGATTGCGGACCCGATCAAGGAGAGTACCCCGACCGCGATGAAAACCTTGCACGACTTGGGATTGAAAGTCGTGATGCTAACCGGAGACTCGCAGCCGACGGCTCGGGCGGTAGCATTGAAACTGGGCATCGACGAGTTTCATGCGAGCGTTTCACCGGCAGACAAGTACGACTTCGTAGCCAGTTTGCGCCGGCAGGACCACGTCGTCGCCATGGCGGGCGATGGGATCAACGATGCGCCCGCTCTGGCAGAAGCTGACGTCGGCATTGCGATGGGAACCGGGGCAGGAGTCGCGATCGAATCGGCTGGAGTGACGTTGGTCGGAGGCGATCTTCGCGGCGTTGCCGCAGCGGTCAACCTCAGTCGCAAGACGATGGCGAACATACGGCAGAATCTGTTCTTTGCGTTCATCTACAACGCACTGGGCGTCCCGGTGGCAGCGGGCCTGCTGTACCCGTTCTTTAACGTACTCCTGAGTCCGATGTTGGCGGCAGCGGCGATGAGCGTCAGCAGTGTTTCGGTAATCGCCAACGCGTTACGGCTGCGATCGGTTCGGCTTTCCTAAACTGGCTTCCCACCGCGAATCCTAGCGCTCACGAGTATTCAGGCCAGGTGGACTGCCGTACGGAAACGCGTTTGGCTACAATCTCGCGATAACTTCCGCTCACCGCTTAGCTTGCCTCAAGTAGAATCCTGATTTCATGCTCTCTGATGACGAGAAGAAGAAGTTACTACATCGTCTGCGGCGCGTCGGCGGCCAAGTAGACGCGGTGGGCCGAATGATTGAAAACGGAGAGTATTGTGTCGATATCTTGATGCAGCTCTCGGCAGCTACCGGAGCACTCGGGAAGGTGGGCCAAATTGTTCTCGAGAACCATCTGAAAACGTGTGTTCGCGAGGCGATCGAAAGTGGTGATTCGGCAAATCGAGACGAGAAACTCGAAGAGTTGATCAAGCTCTTCCGAAAGTACGCGGACGTGATTGACTGAACGTTGCCCGCAGCGCGGAACTTGCGGTGATATGCTTTGCCCGAGGAAGAGTTCCCAGATGGTTGTCATCGAACAACTTAAAAGCAGCAAGATCTCCAAAGGCGAGAATTAGTCCGGTCCATGTTCGCCTCGTCGTAACGCCATGCCCCAGCGGAAACGCGAGGGCCTGACTACTGGCGACCCGAGTTAGTGGGATCGCAAGATGGGAAGGGCTTCCAAATGATCAACCAGGGCTCGGGAGTCAACCCAAAAGGGCAGAGGCGGCGTGACGCTTCATCCTGTCCGAAGACGGGAGTTCCACGGGACACCGCCCCCGCGTTTTATCGAGAAGATTCGGGAAACTGCCCACCTGCCATAACTCACTCCGCCGATTCACGTCCATCAACGTACCGGTGGAGAACTGACTCCCCGTTGTGAATCGGTAGATAAATATTTATTAGGTTCAGCACGAACTTTATTGATGCAGCCCTCGCAGCATAGGAAGATCGGTTTGTCTCCCACCATCATTTTGATTGGTTTGCCCATGCTGCCGAGCGGCTCGCCCAGCACAGGACACTTCGCTTGTTGGGCAATCAACGCCGTGTCGGCGGCGGTTGCCGCCGTGACGGTGATTTTTGGGTGTTTGCCAGGGTACTTCGCTGGTTCCGACTTGATCGCGCTGGTACATCCGGCACAGCAGACGTAGACCTGCCGACCACCAGCTTCCACCGCGACCGGCTTGCCCATGCTGCCGAGTGGTTGACCGGTCACCGGGCAGATCTTCTGGCGAGCAATCGCCGCTGCAGCGAGCTGCTCTTGACTGGCGGGAATGGTGGCCACCTCCCGCAGGGAGACGATGCGACCTCGGGCTGTGGAGACGCCGGCCAACTGGATATCCAACTCGATCTGGCGACCGGCAATTGCGGATAGATTTACCGGAGCGGTCAGGCTGCCCACTCCGTCAGGCAATAGATCGTAGCGATATCGCTTCGCTTTCCGTGCAATTCGAAGCAAGACGGCTCCGCGCGCCTGCTCGACTGACACCGGCTGGCCATCAAGATCAAAACCAAACAATTGAATGCCGGATTGAGAGACGATCGTTTCCAACTGCAATCCGCCGGTCTGCCGTAGCGTGCCACCGTGCGGTCCGGTGGCTGGTTGCGACTGGCTGGCTGCTGGTGCTGTTGGACCGGGAATCATAGACCTCGGTCCAGCAGGTTGCCGAGGACTCTGAGCCAATGCCGCGGTGGAACAGCCTGCGATCAGTACTCCGGCGATCGCGAAGGCAGCGGTTCGATTCTGGTTCATGGGAACTCTCCAAAACTGTGCGAAGTTTGGTCTAAGGGGTTCGGTGGCACTTGGGCGCCTGAAAAAGTACGTTCGTCATGGGCTGTCGTCCGTTTTCATGCTGCGCTTATCAGCTTCTCCTGCTCGATCGCGGGCGGATCATCCGAGCCCTCCCAGAGCGGATCGCTCAGTCCCAAACGCATCTTGAACTCGAGGTACGCGCAATAGACCGTCGGAACGATGAACGAAGTCAATGGCTCAGCCAGCATTCCACCAAACACCGGGATGGCCATCGCCCGTGCCACATCGGCTCCCCGCCCCGTCGCAATCAGTACCGGAACGAGAGCTGCAAGCGTCGTCACGGTGGTCATCAGGCACGGACGAATTCGTTTTAGCCCGGCCTGATAAACGGTATCGCGTATGTCTTCGATGCTTTCGATCTTGCGACGTCTGAGCAGCTGATGGATATAGGTGGCCATGACCACTCCGTCATCAACAGCCAAGCCGAACAAAGCGATAAAACCGACCCAGACGGCCGTGTTCAACTCGACTTCCATCCAAGCGACCAATACCATGCCACCGGCGAATGCAACGGGGATTCCCGTAAACACCGCCATCGAAATCGGCAAACTGCGAAACCCGCAGTAGATCACCAGGAGATTGATCAGAATCACCAAGGGGATGATCCACATCAGTCGTCGATTCGCTTCCATCTGATTGCGGAAGCTGCCAACGGCTTCGAGCGAATAGCCAGGCGGTAAGGCCAGTCGGTTCGGATCAGACGGCGGCAGTGACTGGGCGGTGAGAAGTTGTCGCTGGGCTGCCGCAACCGACTCCAAATCGCCGGCAGTTCCATTAGTCATGAAGGAAACGTGAGCTACCAGACGAGCATTTTCGCTGTGAATGACTCCTGGTCCCCAGGTCGTTTCCAGCTTCGCCAGTTCTTCCAAGGGGACAACGGCGCCGCTGTGCGTCACGATGGGAAGACGGCTCAGCTGGTCCATCCGCTCACGCAGATCGCGGTTGTATCGCAGACGCACTGGGTAGCGCTCGCGGCCTTCAACGGTTTGAATCAGGTTCGTTCCTCCGAGTGCCGTTTCAATGACTTGATTCACCATGGCCGCACTCATGCCATAACGCGACGCTGCTTCGCGATCCACGGTGAATTCCATGTACGGCTTTCCGAGAACGATGTCGGGGTTCACAGAGCCTGGATTAATGTACGGTGACTTCCTTAGCTGAGCCGCGACATCCATGGCGGCGTCGGCCAGCTTGGTCAATTCGTCGCCGTAGATGCGGATTGCCATGGGAGCTTTGATACCGCTTTGCAGCATCACCACACGGCCTTCGATCGGCTGCAGAGCGGAGGCCGGTGTCACGCCGGGTAGCGTCGCAACCCGATTGATCTCGTCCCAAACAGCGCGAGCCGTGATGCCTTCGCGCCACTCGCTCTCCGGCTTGAGCATCACGTATGTTTCGATCATGGCGGCAGGTGCCGGATCGAGGGCCGATTCTACTCGACCGATTTTGCCCAGGACGTCTTTGACCTCTGGAATCCGACCGATCAAGACATCTTGAGTCTGCAGTACTTGCATCGCTTGAGAGAAGCTAGCCGCGGGATAAAGTGTCGGCATGTAGAACCAACTCCCTTCGTCCAGTGCGATCCAGTCGTCGCTTTGCAGACCGGTAAACGTATGTTTGGCGTCGACATAGCCGGGCAGCTCGTTCAGGTCGGCACCGAAGACCTTGGCCACCGTTTCGACCGGTCGCAGCACCATTGGCATCCCGATCCAGGCACTCAATCCGAGCACCAAGAGCAGGGCGGGAAACGACAGCGCAAGGATCTTGTGATTCAAGGCGTGTCGCAAACGCGCACCGTAGAGCCAGCGGACAAAACGACTCGATGGGATCTGTTCGATTGGCCGAATCCGTTCTCGCATCAGTTGCCAACCGCAGGAGAACGCCAAGATTCCCGCCAGGCAGCTGACTGTCCAGACAGGAACCGACAGAGCCTCGGCCAGACGCGCACCCCACAGAAAGTGAGATGCTGAAACCACCAGTGCGGCCAATCCCAATCCGGCAACCAAAGCGTTGCGCGCTGGGTACTTCGCACTGCGTAGCATCAAGCGACACATGGCCGGCGCGATCGTTACCGAAGTGATCATCGCTGCGGCAATAGCAAATGTTTTGGTGTACGCCAGCGGAGAGAACAACCGGTAGTCGCGGCCTGTCAAGAAGAGTACCGGGAGAAAACTGATGATCGTGGTGGCCACGGCCGTGACGACGGCGGGAGCCACTTCGGTGGTTGCCTCGAAAATCACATCGGCTCTGGTCTTCCGAGTCGATTTATCATCCGTGCTCGATGCCGATTCCCAGTCGGCGAGATGTTGATAGATATTTTCGGATACGATGATGCCCATGTCGACCATGGTGCCAATGGCAATCGCGATGCCCGCCAGCGACATGATGTTGGATTCCACACCGGCGAAGTGCATGGCGATAAACGACATCAGCACGGCTGTCGGCAGGCAGATCGCGACGATAAAACTGCTTCGGATATGCAGCAGGAACAGCAGGATGACTACCGCGGTAATCAAGATTTCATCTCGCAAAGCATGTGTCAGTGTTGCTACCGTCTCGTCGATCAGCCCCGTTCGGTCATACACTCCGTTGATCGTGACTCCTTTCAGTGCCGGCTTGATTTGACTTATCTTGTCCTTGACGCGATCGATAACGATTCGCGGATTCTCGCCGTAGCGCATCA
>JANQJJ010000092.1 GCA_028281725.1 Pirellulaceae bacterium
GACTTAGTGGCCTGTCAAAGCTTAATCTGTGGGTCGGGTAAAGGGATCAGGAGTCAATTGCCGCCAGCGGCCCTTCGAGTGCTGTGCACAATGGACTCCTGCCCCCTTTACCCAAATCTTTAGTGTTGACAAAGCACTAGCCGCCCAACAAAAGAAGACGCAGCAAGCGGAACTTCATCCCCGAAGGCGTATGGTGGAAAGCTGGTATCCCGAATCCGATGAAGCGGTCGTCTTTACGATCCCGCTCGACGCGAGCGACGCAGTCGTCGCAACCAACGAAGCGTTGCTGTCCGCTGAGGAACGCGACCGGGCCGATCGATTTGTGCTGCCGGAACTCAGACGCCGCTTCGTGGTCTGCCGCGGATGTCTGAGGCAACTGCTTGGCTCGGCCACGGAGAGAGCGGCCAGTGACATACGGTTCCGATACGAGCGATGGGGGAAGCCCCAACTTGTCTCCGACGTGATTCCGGCTCTGCATTTCAACGTAAGTCACTCTTCCGACTGGGCGCTAATCGCTCTTTCTCGGTCACCGGTAGGCATTGATTTGGAAGTACCCACTGGGCGCGTCCAGTATCGCTCCATTGTCTCGCAGGTACTGAGTCCAAGTGAACAAGCGGGCTGGGATGCTCTACCGGCCTCCGAGCGCGAAGCAGCCATCATGCGACTGTGGGTCTGCAAAGAGGCGCTGCTCAAGGCGATGGGGCTGGGAATTGCCGAAGGCCTACGGCAAGTGAGCTTTCCGATGCCAATCCCCTTGGATTCCGCTTTCCGGCCGACCGCTATCGACGCCGGCCTGCAACTCCATATCGACGATGACGGTTCCTGCCATACGAATGCCTGGATTGACGTGGATGCGTGGAGTATCCGCATGCTCGATGTCCTGCCGAGAGCATGCGCGGCAATCACGGTTTCGCGGCGAGTGGAAAGGATATCCAGACGCGACTTCCCATTCTGAGCCGACAAAATTGTCGTTCAGCAGTGGCCATGTCACTGCGCGGTCGATCGGAGTGCTTGCAGCGCTTCGTTGAGTGCTGCGGTTAACTCTCGTAGAGAATCTCCGGCGAGATCATCCCGTGCGGCCAGAGCCTTGGCTCGCTCGGTCCAAGGCACTTTTTTACCTGGTGGCAAATCTTCAATCGCGAAAGCACGCTCGCCTGGAATCCCAAGTAGTGAAAACTCATTTTTATCCACGTGGATGGCGCGATCTTCTTTCGCGCCCGGCGGTAACCAGCGCATCGGTTCGTCGACAACGGTCGCCCTGCCGCCGGCGCCGCGAGCCAGCAACCAAACCAGCATCGCGTTGCGGCCCGTACGCGAATCGATCCAGACAAAATGCCGGACGGTGTAGTCCTGATGGGCCTGGTTGCGAAGTACAATCGCCGGCGTATCAAAAATCGTCAGCGTAGATGTCCGAGTGATTACATGGACGGTCTGCAACTGTTTTTCGTTCTCCCAGAGCATCTGCCTCTTGAAAAATCCGAGATGGAGCCCCAGACTCGCCGCGTCGTCGACTGTCACCACCTTCAGGACTCCATCGACGTCCATGCTATATCCGAGCCCCAGTTCGGCCAGCTTAAATTTGGATTCTCCCGCCTCGTTGGTGTAAGACTCCACGGTCGCCAAAATAGTAAGCACAAAAGAGGAGGCGGTGCTCTTGACACTGGCCGGAAGCGACTCCACATCGCCACTGGCAATCCGAGGGCGTGCTAGCAAAACAACTTTGTTCCAGCGCTCTGCCTCAGGATCTTCGACTAGCGTGCCGGCTGCGATTCTGGGAAGTGTCTTGGTTCGCGAGACCAATTCCTGAGCCTCGGCATGATGACAGCCGACAATGATCAGTGCGGCCAGAAAGCCAGCGAACGTCCGAAGAGTTTTGACAGCAGCGAGAATAGGCAACCATCGGCTATCATGGGTGAGGTCACGGGAATGCCTACCGCGACGTGGCTGCGAATCCTGGGGAACCGCCAGCGTGCTGTCGAAGTCGGCACTTTGGGCAGTCGAAAAAGTGTTGCGACGTTGACCAGTGTGCCGCGGGACCCGATTCGAATTGGAGGGTGTCGACAACAACGCAGCAACGACTCCTAGTGGTGCTCTGGCAGACTGACTGGTGTTCTGGCAGACTAACTGGTGTTCTGGCAGAGTAAACTATGGGCGGCTCGCGGATCGGGTCCGCCCCTGAAAAACCCCAATGCCCATTGGCGTGCTTCGATCTTCTCAGGATCAGCCCGGTTCGTCCTCAACAACAAAGCGACTGCATTCTAAAGATACTCATGACAGAATCAAGCCAATCGCAAGAAACGCTGGTATCTCTCCGCAATGTATGCAAAACATATCGAGATGGAAATGTGCAGGCGCTCAAGGATGTCTCGCTTGACATTGCCGCGGGCGAGTTTGTTTCGATCATGGGACCAAGCGGCTGCGGCAAGTCCACGCTGCTGAACATGCTTGGTGCTCTGGATAGACCAACCGGGGGAGAGGTGCTTTGGAGGGGCCGCTCGCTGGGCGCCGCCCGGAACCTGGACCAACTCAGGGCACGCGAGATTGGCTTTGTCTTTCAGTCTTTCTACCTGCTTCCCAACTTGACTGCGGTTGAGAATGTGCAACTGCCGATGTTCGAGGGCAGCCTACCTCGCGGCAAGAGAGTCGATGAGGCGCGACGATTGTTGGCGTTGGTTGGTTTGGAGAATCGACTCAACCATCTTCCAAATCAGCTCTCCATAGGCCAGCGTCAGAGGGTGGCGATTGCCAGGGCGCTTGCCAACAAGCCAGCTCTGGTGCTGGCCGACGAACCGACGGGAAGCCTGGATAGTCAAAGTGGTTGCGAAGTCATGGAGCTACTGGAAAAACTCAATGCCACTGAGCAAACGACGCTGGTGGTTGTGACGCACGATGAGAGTGTTGCCGGGCGTGGCAGACGCGTGGTTCGCATGCTCGACGGACGCGTAGAAGAAGACGCGGCTTTGTCCCTTCCCTAGTCTCAGTGCATTGGGGGAAACTTGACTGACGCACCGGCTGGAGAAACCAATGGCGCACCTACGGCTGATCGGGCTCATCCTGTTGATCACGACCATCTTGCTGGCACTGGCTGCTGCGGCCACCAAGACGACGCACATTCGTGTCAAGCGTCCCGGCAGAGTCTCTCCGGCAGGAGAAAAAATCGACCGATCCGTCCCACGATTCCCAGCTCCCGAAGCGGTCGTGCCCGGAGGGTCAATTCCGAGAGATCCAGTTCCCGACGATACGGAGGCGTCCCAGGCAGCCGGCGCGGAACGGACTCTCGATCCGGCCGGAACTCCGCAGCCGAGCGTGGAATTTGCACAGGTGCCGATTCTTTGGCCACTGACGTTGTCCGGAGCCTTGGGGCTGGTGTTGTGGTTCCTACCCGCACCGCGCCGGCGCCGCAAGCCGACTCGGCGCAGGCGAAGAAGAAGACGAAAATGAGTCCCATAGTCGTCGACCACTCCGGCGGTCACAGCGCTGACACACCACTTGAATTCCTCTGAAGCCTTGGTAGATCTCTGTGAATCCCCCCGACTGCCTCACGCCTCCAACCAACCTACATAGCGCCGGCTATCCAGAATCTGAGGTGGCCGTTGCGGCGGCGACCGCCGGAGCCGGCGTGCTACTGAAGTACTTTGAGCAGGGTGTCGAGATACGGAACAAAGGTCCTGAGA
>JANQJJ010000106.1 GCA_028281725.1 Pirellulaceae bacterium
ACCCCTTTACCCGACCCCGGTTCACGAGAGCAATTTTTGAGTCACAGCTCAATGGTATCGATGGGCTCGTACACGATCTTTCCGCGCTCACGCAGGCTCGCCACCAAGAATATCTTACTTACGTCGCACTGCGATTGGACCTTGTCCTGAGCTTGCGCCAAGGTTTCTGCCAGCGCTTGCGTATCGATTCGGCGCTGAGCACGCCCGAGTGTCAGATGCGGAGTAAACGCGCGGCCTTCGCGAGGAATGCCAAGCTCTGACAGCGTTTCGTCCAAATAGCCGTGGATCTTCTGCAGAGGTTCGCGCCCCGTCCCAATGCCGGCCCAAACCACTCGCGGCGGCTTGTTCTTGGGAAAGGTGCCCAAACCGTCCAGGGTCAGGTCAAACGGTTCGATATCCGCACACGCAGCCCGCAGCGTATCGCAAATCTTGGGCAGCTCCGTATTGTCGACGTCGCCCAAGTACTTGATCGTCACATGCAACTGAGTAGGACGCGTCCAGCGGACTCCAGGCACGTCTCTCGCGAGAGACTCCAGCAATCGCGTGACGACGGTTGCTGCGGGCGGAAGCAGCTTAATAGCCACAAAGGTACGGGTAGAATTCATGTGGCGGCCTTTCTCACGCTCGATTCCCGCCGGCTGCCCCAGCAGCGTGAGGGAATTTCAACGCAGCAGGCGCGCTCCCGTGTGCCTGCTACCTTCAGCTCATTCGTCATGAACGGGGCGTTGGGCAATCAGGCGACCGCTGCATCCCAATACTCTTTCGTCCTCGTGTGCAACCGCGCGCCTACTTGACTGATGACTTTGTGGCATAGGAAGTTGGCACCGCGCGCGGAGACCTCCGCACCATAGCCATGCGTAATGCCGTACAGGAAGGCTCCGGCAAACATATCTCCCGCTCCGGTCAAATCCTTGGGCTGACTAGCCACCGCCGGCACATGAGCTTCCTCGCCTTGGTAGCGGACGAAGGCCCCTTGTGGCCCGTCGGTCACCACGCAGTTCGGCACCCAATCCTCAAGTTTCGCAAATGCATCTTTTGCGTTCGACGCCTGAGCAACCGCGACCGATTCCGACGCGTTGCAAAACAACAGATCGCTGCCAGCGAGCGCCTCGCGAAACGCATCCCCAAACACTGCCGGAATGAAGCTGTCCGAACATGTCAGGGCCACCTTCGTCCCGTTCTTCTTGGCGATCTTAATTGCTTCCCGAATCGCATGCTGTCCAGTCTCTGGATTGGCAAATACGTAACCCTCTATGAATAGCCACTCCGAGTTCGCGATGCGATCTGGCTCTATATGGCGCTCAGCCAAGCTGCTCGAAACCGCCAAACAAGTGCGCATTGTCCGTTCCGCGTCGGGTGTAATGATCGCTAGGCAGGTCCCGGTGGTCTCACCCACCAACACGGGATTTCCCATATCGATTTTCAATTGCTCAAACTCTTCGACGTAGTGCAGGCCGTAGCGGTCGTCGCCTACACAACCGATAAACGCGGCCGCCCCGCCCAACTGAGAAACTCCGATGACGGAGTTGGCCACCGAACCACCGCTGACCAGCTTGAGGTCATGCTGTCCATCGTGGAACTTCGTCAGCAAGGCCTGCTGCTCGTCTCTCTCGACTAGCCGCATCGTACCGCGCTCGAATTCCAGCGCCTCAAAGTCTTGGTCATCGACTTCGAGAAAAATGTCTACAATGGCATTCCCAAGTCCACACACATGAAATCGACTCATCACTTTTCCTAATTTTGCTTCGTGTCGGTCTTCTTTTGGGTCACCTGCAGCAACGGTTTGGCACAACGGTTACCATTGAATATCCGAGTTGCGTTTTCCGAGGCCTGATTGCCAAGCGTCGCCCGCTGCGCACCGTCCAGGCAAGCATTCGAGCGCATACTCACATGCGTGTCCCCTATCGGCGAGCGGAGATTATCACTCAACCAGCTTGATTTGGCTAGGTTTGTTCGCGGGCCATCCCGAGTCCCTGTTAACATCCGATGAGCATGTTACCCTACCGTCCCCATCCGCTGCTGAAGAGCGGTCACCTACAGACACTCATGGTTGGATTCATGTGCGGCCAGCGGCCCGCGCATAACGCCGTGCCGATTGAAATCCCGCTGGCCGATGGTGAGAAACTGATTGTCCACGAGGAGATGGGCTCGCCGATCCAAAACGCCAGTGACCTCGTCATCCTCATTCATGGACTCGGCGGAGATCATCGCAGCCCCTATCTTCAGCGGATCGCACTGCGACTGCGGCAAGCGGGCGTTCGTGTCTGGCGAGTCGACTTGCGCGGCTGCGGCGACGGGCTCAGGCTGGCCTGGCGACCGGCACACGCCGGCTCGAGCGAAGACCTGGCAGCGGTTGTCCACGCGGCCACCAGCCGATATCCGGGCTCTCCAATCCATGTCGTGGGCTTCTCGCTCAGTGGCAATATCCTGCTCAAGATGTTGGGGGAAGCAGCGACCGGCGCCCTGCACTCCCCTTTGAACCTGAGCGCGATTGCGTCGACCATTGCGATCGCTCCGCCAATCAATTTGAGCGACTGCGCCGACAACATGGATCGTTTTACTCGCTCGCTCTACACCCGCTACTACCTCCGTGTGCTCGCCGAACAAGTCCAATTGCGCAGCGCCCAGTGGCCGCAGTGGCGACAGGTACCCTCCGGTCCTCCCATCAAAACCATCCGGCAATTCGACGCCCGTTACACCGCGCCTTTAGCCGGATTCGAAAGTACCGATCACTACTATTCGCAGGCCAGTTCCGCCCGTTGGCTCCAGCACGTGACCACGCCCACGACCCTGATGGTCGATAGGCACGATCCGATTGTTACAGTGAAATCTCTTGATGCCGCCCACCTCAACCCAAACTCCACCGAACTGATCGTCACCTCGCACGGTGGACATATGGGCTACTTCGGTCTGGACGAATCCGGAAGACTCATACGTTGGATGGAACACTTTGTGGTCCAGCAACTGAAAAGCAAGATCGGTCAGGCGGACGCACGAACGCGCTAGTCGAGGGCCGCCTTCAACCAAGCATAGGTTTGCTTGCGAACCGGTTGCGGGAAATCATGTTCTGCGTCTGGGTAGACGAACGACAACGACTCGCTCGCCCCGAGCAACTCATACAGAGGTCGCACACCCTGCTCGCACTTGATCACGCCCTCAACCGCAAAATTGGCGTCATGGACCGGAGCATTCACAAACGCCGGGCGCGGCGCGATGGCTGCCAATACCTCTGGGAAGTCAAAGGGCATCTGGCCGGGATCGCAATCAAACTCCGTAGCAATCCGAGGCATGTAGCGCTGACTACTCCACCCCCGGAGATCACCGCCGTAGTAGTCTTCGAACGCATTAAAACCACAGCTGGTCACCACACAGCGAATTCGTTGATCGAAAGCGGCGGCAAACAGTGCGTTGTGACCGCCGAGCGAATGCCCTATCACGCCTATTCGATCGCCGTCGACGAAGGAGAGCGACTGCAGCACGTCGACGGCACGCACGTGGTTCCAGATCGCCTTCATCGTGCCGCTGGCGTACCGCTCCCGGTGCGCAGAGAAGTCAAATTCGTAATCGCCGAACCCCGGATAATCCGGCGCAAGACAGACGAATCCCAGCTCGGCCAACTCGTGTGCATAAAAGCGACTTGGCTTGCCGCCGAGCCCACAGATCTGCGCCTTCCCGAGCTCGAAATGCGTTGGATGGAGACAAAGCATCGCTCGGGCCGGCTCCGACATCTCCTTGGGAACCAATAGAAACGCGGGCACGCGATCGCCGGGTTCGGCCGCGAAGGTCAACTTCATTCGCACATACTTCTCCGCCACTTCCACCTGCTCGATCTCGATGTCTAGAGGGACGCGTGAGCTGGCACTGGGAAACTTGCCCATGACCTGCTCCATCTGGCGAAGAATCTGTTGGCGCCGAATGCCGTGGGCTAACGCCGAGTCCAGAGCCGCGCGCCCCTGGTCGTCGAGGTAGTACGAAAAGTCCCGATGGTCCTGGTAAGCTGGCGTTTCTCCGGCCCGGTGGCACTCATCCGCGACGGTCTGTTCGCCCGAGCTACCCAGGTTTTCAAGCCAATGCAATCCACAGCGAGCCGGAGCCAAGATATCGACGTCTCCATCGCCGTCGAGATCAACGCAGGTGGAGTCGAGGTCGATTCCACACCGACCGCCGAAGGATACGCAATTCGCTCGCCAAGTTCTCCGGGCCGGATCGAACTGGTACCAGTGGATACTGAGCGGATCATTCTCACCCGGGTCGCGGCCATCGTGCCCCTGATAACGTTTCCCCGTCACGACGTCCTCTCGCCCGTCGCCATCGACGTCCGCCAGCATCAGCGTATGGCCACAAGCCCAACTCGTATCGATTGCATGAGTGACCCACTTGGAAGGAACCAGCCGCTCTCCGACAGGCCCGAGGTCCGCGCTGCCAGGCACTTGCCCGAGAGGTCTGCGGGGAGTCTGGAGTTGTTCGGTCCAGTAGAGCCCGACATGATGACCACGGGCCCAGACAAAATCGGTATCACCGTCCCGGTCGACGTCTTGGCAAAGAATGGGGATTCCGCAATCCCTGGCCAACTGGAACTCAGGATGCCAAGACCAACGACCGCGGCGCGGATCCTCGGGCGCTTCGGCCCATCCCTGAGGACAGACGACGTCCATGCGTCCATCCCCGTTGATATCCCCTGCCCCTAATCCGTGTCCGGCCAACTGCTGAGGTAAGTCATGACGCAACCAATGAACCTCACCATTTGGGCTGGGCCCCAGCTCGTACCAAGCGGCAAAAGAAGTGCCGCTGGGCAGCACATCTAATTGGCCGTCCCCATCGATGTCGACCAGACGTCCGGTCTCGCTCGGACCGGGCTCATCGATTACTTCTCGCGTCCAAAAATCGTCTGCGCCGGAGTGGACGCCCGGGTTGCGGCACCAATATAGGCTCCGGCTGCGATAGTTGACGCTCACGATGTCCAGATCACCATCGCGATCCACGTCCAGCGGCAGGTTGGAATAGTCATCGTACCGGCCCCGAATCTGCTGGACTTCCCGAAAACGATGGCGCCGCCAATTGGGGCCTTCGTACCACCAGGCGCCGCATACCACATCCATGTGACCGTCCCGGTTGACATCGAAGGCGGTCGCCGCGCTGAACTGAGAATCCTCGCTCAGCACGTGCCGCCGAAATGAGACCGACTCCTGGCCGGGAAGCAGGCTCAACAGTTGACTCATGACGACAATCGCTAGCAACCCACACGCGCGGCTCAACATGTCAGCACCTAATCTCGTTTGCGAAAGTAAGATATTCAGACAGGATCGTTGATTTTACCGAGGTGCTAGCATACCAACTGCTCTTGCTGTCGGATTGTTCGTTTCCGTAAGATCCGCCTGTTTTGTTGAGAGATCTGCGCTCACCGACCTGTAGATCCCCCTACGCTCTGTTGCACCCAACGTTGCCACGCTTCCAGAGCGTCCCGCAGGCGACATTCCAAAACCCAGAACAAATTCGCACTGACCTGTGTTCAGGAGGAACAGCGATGCTCACTTTTAACTCCAAGCCGACAACCGCATTTCGACTTTGGCTTTTCCTGGCGGCATGTGCGTTGTTGTCGCCACCGGCGCACGCCCAACAGGCCCCTGCCTCAGTCACAGCGCTGGAGAAGCTTCCCAAGGTGGTTGCTGTCGTCAATGGCCAGACCATCGCCAGGGACAAACTGGCCCAGGAGTGCATTCGGCGTTACGGTACGATCGTTCTCGACAACCTGCTGAACAAACACTTGATTCTTCAAGCTTGCGCGGCCCAAAACATTCAAGTCACCCAAGCCGATGTCAACCAGGAAATCGAGCGTGTTTCGAACAAGTTCGGCCTGACGACCAAGCTGTTTCTCGAAGCGATCGAGCAGGAACGCGATATTACGCCGCAGCAGTATGCCAGCGAAATTGTATGGCCGATGCTGGCTCTGCGTGCCCTGGCGGCAGACAAGATCCGAGTCACCCCGGAAGAAGTGGAACAGGTGCTGCAAAGCGAATATGGTCCCAAAGTCCAAGTCCGCATGATCGCGCTCTCACGCGCCGAGAAAGCCAAGGAGTTGCACGCCCAGGTCACCGCCAACCCCGAACTATTCCAGAGACTGGCCAAAGAACATAGCGAGGATGCCGCCAGCGCCAGTGTGGCAGGCCTGCTGCCACCAATCCGTCGTCACAGCGGCGACGACCAACTCGAACGAATCGCATTTCAGTTGGCACCCAATCAAGTGTCGCCAGTATTTCAAATTGGTGACATGCACATCATGTTGCAAGGTGTTCGGCATCTACCCGCCACGCCACCCAACTCGCAACTGTTGCCGGCCATTCAGGAACGAATCGAAGATCAGCTGCGCGATCAGCGGTTGGGCAACGCGGCTGACGAGATCTTTGCCAAGCTCCAGGAAAGTAGCCAAGTCATCAACGTCATCGGCAACCCGGAGCTGGAACAAAAGTATCCGGGGGTCGCCGGCTACATCAATCGACAGCCCGTACCCACCGAGCATCTGGCGGCTGAATGCATCGCGCGGCACGGTCGCGAAATCCTGCGTGGTGAAATCAATCGAGTCCTGCTGTCAACTGCCCTGCGGTCGGCCAACAAAACAGTCGAGCAACGTGACATCGACATCGAAGTGGCACGAGCAGCCGATTCGATGGGATACCTCAGACCGGACGGTACGCCCGACAGTGGTGCTTGGCTACAGAGCATTGTGGAGGAAGAAGGCGTGACGGTCGACTTGTACATCCAAGACGCTGTCTGGCCGAGTGTCGCACTGAAGAAACTGGTTCAAGATTCCGTTCAGATTACTCAGGAGGATCTTGAAAAGGGATTTCAAGCTAACTTTGGCCCCCGTGCGGAAGTACTCGCCATCGTCCTCAGCAATCAGAGAACAGCCGAGGATGTATTCCGCCAAGCGCGCGAGAACCTCACCGAACAGTCCTTCGGTGAATTGGCGGCTAAGTACTCAGTCGAACCGGTTTCGCGAAGCAACTTCGGCAAAGTTCCTGCGCTTCGCCGACATGGCGGCCAACCCACGCTGGAACAAGTGGCCTTCTCGCTGCAATCGGGGGAAATGTCCGGCGTGATTGCGTTGGACGACCAATATGCGATCCTCTACAAGCAGGGCGAAACCGACCCCGTTGTCCAAGATTTTGAGGCCGTGCGTGGTGAACTTGAGAAAGAGATTCTCGAAAAGAAACTCCGCGTTGCTATGAGAAAACAACTCAACGCCATGCTCGAGAGCGCTCAGATCGACAACTTCCTCGAGGGCACGGCGCAGAGCGGCGGTGTCGTTCCCGCCTCGGCGGCGACCCAGAATCCTCGGAGGCTCCAGTCGGCAGTGACTCGCTGAGTTTCACGCCCCGCTGGGCCGCAGCGGTCGGCGACCTGGAAAACCTGAGGCTGCGAAACGAAACTACTGCGGCAGCTTTTCACTTGAGATCAGTCGCCTGCGGAGGCGATAGGTGTAGCCTGTTCGCTCGCCGGTCATTACCGTTAGATCGATCCACCACACCTGGTAGCGAAACTCCGGGGTCTGCCAGGCTGACGTCGAACTCAACCGGGCTCCCTCAGGCAACTCTTTGGTATCCGCAATCTCCTGAAAAATTACTAACGTCTGGTCGTCGACTGGCTGTTGAACTCGATCCCAACTGCGGATGGCGGCAACCACTTCCTCGACCGTTAGCGAAGGCTCGAATTTTCCGACTCGGTGCTTACCCGCACGGGCATTGAAACTCTCCACCTCACGCTCCAAAGAGCTTTTCTCCTCCTCCTCTCGCCCCGCCAATTGCTCTTGCTGTTCCCCGTCCCAGCTAACCTGCAACTTCGGACGTTGGCTCATCCAGTCCGGAAGGGACTTGACGTAGGTCCCGTAAACGTTGACATGGTTGAGTTCGGTCAGCGAAGACAAGTACTCCAAGCCTGCCGAGGTGACGTTGGTCCCCATGAGCCCCAGGTACCTGAGCTTGGGCAGGTTGCCGGCTACGATGAGACTGCGATCGGTGACGGCACTAGAGGACAAATCCAACCATCTGAGATTTTGAAGAGGTTTCAGCAGCGCGACCGCCGCGTCATTGACGTTGGTGCCATCGAGCGCCAGGACTTCCAGATTAGGCAGGCGCGCTAGCGCTCGCATCGCTGCCGGCGTGACCCCTTGATGGCCGCGCGCGTAGAGCTCTTTGAGCTGAGTCGCCTGATCAGCAAGCATCATGATCAAATCTGCGGATATTGCTTCTCCATTGATAGCCAGCTTGGTCACGGAATCTAGACAGTTGAGCTGAAGAAATGCGTCCACCGCGTCCCTAGTTCCGATCTGTAGCCGCAACGATTTTAACTGGGCACACGCGTTGAGCTCAGAGGCGGCCGCGGCGCTGAAGTCGCCAATCAACGCTACGGATTGCAACTGAGGCAACCGCGGCAGCACCGCTAAGATGGAAGGACCGGTCTCGTCATCGCATGGCAAGCCAATGGACTCCAGCCGCACGCACCGAGCAAGCGCGTCGATGCCGACTTCGGACAACCGAACGTCGTTCAAAGACAGGTCGATCAGCGATTCCAGCTGCGGCAACTCGAGTACTTCGGCATCCCGAATCATCGAATCACTGATTTCCAGCCGGGTGATCCTGGTACCGGCGAGCATCTTCAGGCCATCTCGACTGAATGAGCCACCGCGCAGATGGACGTGAGCCTTGCTGTCAAGCGTTAGCAACCTGACATGCTCTAAGTCTTGGTCACCAAAGGATGGAGCCTTGCTCTGGTCGACCGGAACGAAGGTTGGCAACTGTCCGGGCGCCCGAGATTCCAGGATGATTTGCACCCACCGCTGCGGTGACGAACGGTCGTGGAAGGTGCGGACAAAACCACCCCGGTCGCGCAGCGCCCCAGCAGCTCTGGCAAAATCGTCGTCGGAAACAATCCACTGCTTGTCGACTGGGGATGTCTCACGCTCTTCCGCCTGCTGTGGTAGCTCTCTGGCCACCAACTCAACGCGGAACAGGTGGGTCAACAACAACACGGCCAGGATACTGGCGATGACCGCGTTCCTCAGACGCGAAGTCTCTTCGCCCGCAGGCGCCAGCACTCTTCGCACTCGAATCGCGATCGCGTTGTCCCCGAATGCCGCTGACCAGACGGGAAGGGGCAAGTCACCTCGGCCGAGCCTCAGCAGCGCTTTGGCATAGCTGGTCGCGATTGCCGTGCCCGATCGGCGCACCAGGTCATCACAACTGAACTCGATGCTCTTCTCCATCTCGCGAACCGCCCACCACGTGGTCGGATTGAACCAATGTGGCAGAGCCAGACACTGCGCCAACAGGCTTCGGAAGATGTCTCCGCGCTGAAAATGAGCGATCTCATGCCGCAACACGGCCTCTCGCTCTCTCGGCGTCAACTGCCGCCAGAGATCGATTGGCACAACGATCCGGTATTCTCTGGGCCAGCGGCAAAGTGCTGGCCCTACGTTGCGACTTAAGTACAACGCGAGCCGGTTCTCGATCCCGAATTCATTTAACAATTGGTTCAATTCGAGATTCCACTGCGGGTCGTGACATTCCCAGCAGTTGGCTAACATCAAGAATCTTCGGTAGGCCCGCGCCCTCCGAAGGACGATGACGAACATGCCGATTACCCAGATCGCGATGGCGAAAACCGAAAAACTCGGGAAGCCGGTACCCTGGCGACTCGTGTCCTGTCGTAGCCAGTTCAGCTCGGCGTCGGTGGCAACATCCGGTTGTGCCTCTTGGGATGGCGAGGGAGTGACCGACGTGGTGAGAGAGGCCCGCGAGTCGGCCTGCACCGCAGCCGTCCGAGCCGGCTGCTTCCCCGGCGCGGCACTGACCGCGCTAGAGAGTCTCAGTTGCAGTGGCACCTGGATCAACACGAAACCTTGGAGCAAGACAAAGCACCAAGCGGCAAAATGCAGTGCGGGAACCCTGCATTTCAACAGTCTCAGCGCGATGGCGACGACCAACCCAGCGATCGTCATGAAGACCGATGCTTCCCCAAGACGCCTCACAAATTCGCTAGCGAAGTCACTCATGGTTTTCTAGCCTCCATGTTTTCGGGCGGCGTTTGTTGCTCCGCCTCTTCGATCAGTTTCGTTAGCTCCTCCACCTCGGCCTTGCTCAACGAACGATCCTTCACGAGGTGCGCAACCAGCGGCACGACGCGTCCGCGACTGACTTTCTCCAACAGCATGTTGAGATCCCCGGTAACGACTTCCTCGGGCTCAATCGCCGCCACATACTTGGCAGGTCGTTCCGGCGAGCGGCGGACAACCGCTTTCTTAACCAAACGATTCAAGCGAGTTTGGACGGTGGTATATCCGGCTGAGCTGCCGAGTGCGCGCTGAGCCTCGACAATCGTCACCGGTCCGGATCGCCAGAGCATCTCCAGAATTTCAAGCTCACTGGCTAGCAGTCGCGGTGCTTTCTTGCGTTTGGTCATCGACAGTCCCTTTCTATGACAGGTGTCGTATTGATGTTACTACACTCGTCGTAGTTGGTCAAGCATTGGCGCGCGGCTTGGAAGTTAGGCTAGGCGTCGTCACGGCGGTGGCGGTATTCTAGTTCCCGGACGACAATGGTTTTTGACCCGCGAACCACCACGGGCGTGTCCGGATCTACGTTTTGGGCTGGGATCGATTCGACCTGGAATTCGGCGTATGGACTGGCGGACGGAAGGGAGCAGGTTCCCAACGCGCCGGCTGGCCGAGCCGGCACGGCCAGCCCAACTGGATTCTCGACACCCTGACTCTCCTAAACCGCAACTCTATAAATCTTGGAAACGTACCTGGGATCCACCTGAAGTCCTATAAGCTCCCAACCGGCGCCGCTGAAACGAACGAGCGGTCTCGTACCCGCAGATTTGCTGAACTAGAAAATGAACGATCCAAACACCTCCCCTTCCCTGGCCTCTGATTCCGACGATGAGCCGTTTCGAGTGGAATACGCGGCTAGGGTTCACCGCTTGCCGCCCTACCTGTTTGGGCGAATCAACAGCATGCTTTATCAGAAGCGGCGGGATGGCCATGACGTCATCGATCTGGGCATGGGCAATCCGTCGGATCCGCCGGAAAAGATCATCATGGATAAGATGTCCGAGGCGACGTACGATGAACGCAATCATGGATACAGTAAATCCAATGGTCTACTCAACTTGCGGCGCGAGTTGACCAGCAAGTACTTCCGCAAGTACGGCGTGCGTCTGGATCCGGATACCGAAGCGATCGTCTGCTTAGGTAGCAAGGAGGGATTCAGCCACATGTGCTTGGCGCTGATGGGGCCCGGAGATACCGCCATGATCCCGGCTCCGTACTTTCCGGTGCATATGTATGGAGTCATCCTGGCCGCGGGCAACGTGGTCGCGCTTGAAGTGGCCGATAGCGAGAAGTTTTTGTCCAACATCGCGTACACTTGCCAGCATTTTTATCCGCGTCCGAAACTGCTGATTATCAACTACCCCCACAATCCGTCGGCGGTGACAGTGGAGCAAGATTTTCTCACGGAGATCGTCAAGCTCGCCAAACGCTACGGTTTCATGGTGATCAGCGACTTTGCCTATTCCGACGTGGCCTTCGATGGATACACTCCCCCTAGCTTCTTGGCTTCGCCGGGTGCGATTGATGTGGGCGTCGAGTTCACGACGATGAGTAAGGGATACAATATGGCAGGCTGGCGCGTCGGTTTTTGCGCGGGCAATGCGGACATGATTCGTGGTTTGGCCACCATCAAAGGTTACTACGACTATGGAATGTTTCAGGCTGTCCAGATCGCCGCGATCGTCGCCCTGCGGGATACCGAGGCGGCTGTGGAGCGGCAGAGTGAGATCTACCGCGGTCGTCGAAACATCCTGGTTGAAGGCCTGCGACGGATCGGTTGGGACATCACACCACCCAGAGCCGGTATGTTTGTGTGGGCCAAGGTACCGGACCGTTGGTTACAACGGATGAATACGCTCGATTTTGCCATGATGCTGCTCGAGCACGGCGATGTCGCCGTCAGCCCGGGTACGGGCTTTGGTCCGGCGGGAGAGGGCTATCTGAGGATGGCCTTGGTTGAAAACGAAAGTCGACTGCGGCAGTCGGTCCGGCAGATCGGACGCTGTCTGGAACGGCTCGAACAAGACTACGCGGCGCCACCGAAAGCCATGGAAACCAGCTAGCGCGCCAGGGGTCCCGTGGTGGGTCGCCCTCGCTCGATTGAGCAACGATTTCGTTGATTGGACTCGCGCGATAGGCCCGTACGACTGGCACCCGCGTGGGCGTTGGGAACTGCTTGCATGAAAGTTTTGGTCACTGGCGGCAGCGGCTTTATCGGTTGCAATTTCGTCCGTCATCTCATCCATACCACAGACCATGCCGTCGTCAATCTCGACAAGCTAACCTATGCGGCGAACCCCAGCTCCCTGCAAGACTTGGAAAACCATGATCGGTATCAGTTTGTGCGCGGGGATATTGGAGATCCCGCGTGTGTGGAGCAAGTCTTCAACCAATTTGAGCCCGATTCGGTTGTCAATCTGGCCGCCGAATCGCACGTAGACCGGTCTATTGACGCGCCCGAACAGTTCTTGCAAAGCAACATCCTGGGAACCTACCAGCTGCTACAGGCTGCCATACGATGGCGCTGCCGGCTATCGAGTTCCGGAAAATCAGCCTTCCGTTTCATCCAGGTTTCTACCGATGAGGTCTTTGGTTCATCTCCAGGAAATGTGTTGACCGACGAGCAGGCTCCCTACCAACCGAGTTCACCTTACGCAGCCAGCAAAGCGAGCGCGGATCATCTCGCCCGCTCTTGGTTCAAGACATTCCGCCTGCCGGTTATCGTGACTTACTCGAGCAATAATTACGGCCCATTCCAGTTTCCAGAAAAACTCGTACCGCTCATCATCCTCAAATGCCTACGCCAGGAACCGATCCCCATTTATGGTTCCGGTGAACAGATCCGAGATTGGCTCTACGTTGCCGACCACGCAGAGGCTCTACGCCGCGTGCTCGAGCAGGGCACGCCGGGCGAAACCTATAACCTGGCCGGCAATTGCCGGCGGACCAACCTGGAGGTAGCCCGAACCATCTGCGGTATCCTGGATGAGCGGCGGGCGCGACGTTCTGGCAAGCGTTACGCGGAGTTACTGACGTTGGTCGAAGATCGCCCGGGTCACGACCAGCGATATGCCCTGGCAACTTCGAAGATTGCCCAGGAGCTCGATTGGCAGCCCGCAGCACGGTTCGAACGGGCGATCGCCGCTACGGTCGACTGGTACCTGGCTCACCCGCAGTGGGTCGATGGCAGCTTGAGAGGGGGATATCATCTTGAGCGTCTAGGGCTGCCTGGGTACAGCCATCCGCCACAGCCATCCGGCCCGTCAGGTGATTCGACTGACACCCAAAGGGGCTAAAAAGGTTAGCTTAGGGAACTTTTCGCGTCGACTTTGCCTCCTAGTTCGGACTGCAGTCGGTTGTAGCGATTCTTCAGTTCTTGAGGAGTTTGCACCAAGTGGGACGGGTCCGATTTTAACGCTTAGGCGATCATTAATAGTGCGGCGCCTGGGTGGGTTGGCATTCGACTTCGTTGAAATCATACGCGTCCCAATTACAATCCAACGTTCGCAGTGCTTTGTTTTACCATAACCCCCAAACCCCCTGATTTCACCTTCTCAACGTTGGTGACGACCAGAAACACACTGCATACAGCTTATCTGCAACCAGGGATTAGGGCCGGTACTGGCTACCTTAACCGCTGTTTTTCAGCGCTCCGTCGAGAGGTTATTTCATGGCCATTGGTGGTTTGTCTAAATCGCGTAACCTGTTGGCTCGTAAACGTTTACAGAAACGCCGTAGTGCTAGGCGGATGTTGCTTGAGTCCTTAGAGGCACGGCAGCTGCTAGCGGTAGGTCCTCAGTTGTTGGGGGTCCAGCCAAGCACCGGCGATCTTTTAGAAAATGGGGAGGTGCTGCATGTCTCTCCGCGCGAATTGATCTTCCGTTTTGATGATGGTGCGGGCCTAGATCCGACCACTCTGGATGGAATTCGCGTTATTCGCAGTGGTGAGGATGGTGTTTTCGAGCGTGCGAGCGTGGCCACCGACCTGGGGACTGGTGGTCAGACTCTGGTTGAGTTTTTTGCTCGGGAGCCGGGCGAAGCGGGCAATGGGATTCAGATCCGGTTCACCGCCGTTAGCCGAGGTGATACGCGGGCGCCCGTGGTCCGTGTTACCAACCGAATCATTGACGTAGAGCTCAATTCGAATCCCAATCTGGAAACGCGTGTTGAAGACATCCTGCAAGCCTTTGACCCGAATACACAGACGCCAGCCACGCAGTTGGTAACTGCGCTGCGGCTTCGCGGATCGCAAACCGCGGGCGTCGGCCGAACCGTCAATACGGCTCAGCCGCTGGTTCTCACCGGAGCCAACGCTGCCAAGACATCCACGAACTTTGGGCTGGGCAACGATGTCGAGGTGCGTCTGATCGCGCGAGAAAGTGGCAATGCCGGGCTGGGAATTACCGTCTCGGTAACGTCGAGAGACCGGGGAGGTGCCGGCAATCCCATCGTTTCGGTTGACGGCAAAAGCATCAATATTGAGCTCAACAGCAACCCGCGCTTCCCAACCACGGTCCAAGAATTTGTTGACGCAATCAACGCGAGTGACTCGCTCTCTTCCGAGCTCATCCAGGCCCAGTTGGTCAGCGGCGTGGGGGCAACTCGCATCGGCTCGTTGCCGACTACCTACTCGCCGATTGCCTTGTCCGGCGTAACCGACATTGAAGTTGTTCCGGCCTATGTTGGGCTGGGCGATACCGACCGCGAAGTGGTCCTGCGTTTTGCCGAGTCTCTTCCCGATGACCGCTACCGGATTGAAATCCTGGGGCAGGGTGTCCGCACGCTTCGCAATGTCAATGGAGAGGCATTCAACGACGGTGTCTCGCGCTCGGTGGCCTTCGAACTCGATCTGGGCGCCCAAGTGGAATCGGTCGTCCCGCAGCCCGTGTCCCGCGATGCTTCCGGCCAACTCGTACAGCAGCGCAACGAGATCGATGTTTACTTTGGCGATGATGACTTAATCGACGTCAGCAGCATCGTGTCTGTCAACGGCGTCGGAATCAATACCCTGCGAACCCAACGAAGCCCGCTGTTTTTTCAGAATTCCGATGCGATCGTTTTCGCAGCTGGTGCGTCCGGCTCGCGCGGCGTATTGGATCCGAGTTTCTATCAGCTGTTTCATACCGCAGACACACTGACCAACGTAGACGACACGCGCTTTCTCCCAAGTTCCATTCGCTACTACCCCGAAGCCGATCGAGTCACGTTGACGTTTAGTCGCAACCTGGACGACTTGGTAGCTCCCGGTGGTGGCGGCGCGCTACCGCCGAGCGAATTGCGATTGCGCATCGGCACCAACGAAGCCGCTCCTCTGCCTCCCGTGGCCGTGGATGCTCTGGCGGTCGATCCGGCCGACACGTTCGCCGGCTCCCAAGACCTCAATGCGAATTGGACTCCAGGCGCTGCCGGCTCCCAGTCCATTTTGATCGATTCCGAAATCGATAACACGACTCCTTTGCTGCTGGATTTTCCGGGTGGCAGCGATGAACCGGGCAATCGTCAGAATCGCTTCCAGGACAATCTGCGGCTCAGTGCGGACTCGGTCGATGGAACGAGCGTTTTGTTCTACAACTTCCAAGGAAACCTGGGCACGTTCAGCAACTCGACCTTGCTCAATGCGATCACCGAACAGCAAAAGCAGCGTGTTCGCGAAGTCTTCTCTCTGTACGAGCAATACCTGGGCGTGCGGTTCATCGAGAGCGCGAACCTGGGGATGACGATTGCCGTAGGCGACATGCGCGCGGTCGTCCCGTTCGAGGACATTGCCGGCAGTGGCAATCCGGGCGTGATCGAATTCAATGGCCCGGGTGGCACGACCTATGAAGCGGGCACGTTGATCAACAACAACCAACTCGCCACCGTGATGGACCTGCAGGACTTCAGCGATTCGACGCGCAACGAGTTTGGCGGCCCATTCCAGCGTTCGGCCATGCAAGGCATCGGTCGGCTGCTCGGCTTGGGGCTGGCGGACGAAGTGGCGGCGCTGACGGTCCAGGCGTTCAACTCGGTATTCGCGCCGGGGGTTGGAACGGAGATCGTCCTGCCTGGCGATGCCGATATTCTTCACGGCCAGTTCCTGTATCGTCCCGATAGCAAAGATATTGATCTCTACCAGTTTTCCGTTCCGGTTGCCGGACGCATGACGATTGAGACCTTTGCCGAGCGGATGAGCCAGGCCAGTTTGCTCGACTCTCAGATTCGCCTGTATCAGCAGAACGACCTGGGTGGCTGGGACGAAATCGCGTCCAACGATGATTACTTCAGTTCGGATTCCTTCCTGGAATTGGACCTCTCCCAAGGCAACTACATCGTCGGTGTCAGCGCCAGCGGCAATGCGACGTATGATCCGACTATTGCCGACACGGGGATTGGCGGAAAATCCGAAGGCAGATACCAGCTGAGAATGGACTTCCGACCTCCCGCTCAGGATGTGTTGCGGGATGGTACGGGAACGGCCTTCGATGGCGATGCTGACGGAACACCCGACGGCGTGTTTAATTTTTGGTTTCGACCATCGGGTCCAAGTAACACGAGATTTGTTGACAAGTCGGCTCCTGCCGGTGGAAATGGAGCACTGGCAACTCCCTACCGGAACATCGACGATGCACTGGCTGCCGCCCAGCCAGGGGATGTCGTTCGCATCGTGGGTAACGGCGGGGCGGACAACCAACTGGCTACCAGCGGGGACAATCTGGCCTACGAGATTGGTTTTGACAATCTCGGACGGCCTCTGCCGGACGGAGCCACCTTGGACGTTCCCCGCGACGTGTCGGTGATGATTGATGCCGGTGCCATCTTGAAACTGAGACGTGCGCGAATCGGCGTAGGTAGCACCTCGGTGAATGTCGACCGCAGCGCCGGTAGCCTGATGGTCCTTGGTACGCCGAACCTGGTAACGCCAGCCGGCGACGTGATCACGGACACCTCAGGAAACCCGGTCCCGGGCAGTGTGTTTGTTACCAGCGTCAACGATTCGGCGTTGGGGGTCAACGCGAACCCGGCTGTCGTGGGCTCCACGCCGACGGCAGGTGATTGGGGCGGCCTCGACTTCCGCAATCGCATCGATGCCTCGTTCGCGGCGCGAGAGAACCAGGAGGAGCTGGGGCAATTCCTCAACTGGGTCAGCCACGCGGACCTGCGCTACGGTGGTGGCCAGGTGGTCGTCGATGGCGTTTCACAAGCAATCGCACCGATTCAGATGGTCGATGCCCGACCCACCGTTGCCTTCAGCGAGATCACCAACAGTGCGGATGCAGCCCTCAGCGCCACGCCGAACAGCTTCCTGGAAACGAACTTCCAGTCACCTGGAGAGCAAGGAGCAACCTCATTCAGCATAGACTACGATCGAGTCGGACCAGACCTGCACAACAACCGGCTGACAAACAACTCGATTAACGGTTTGCAGATTCGCGTGCGGACGGCTTCCGGTACGCAACTTGAAAAGATGACCGTTCAGGGACGATTCGACGACACGGACGTGGTGCACTTCATTCCGGAAAACTTGGAGATTGCCGGAACGGCCGGTGGTGCGATCCTAACGACGCCGGCTCCATCGAGCGCACTGGTCAATGTGGTGACTCAAGTCGGCGGTACACTCGCCCCGGGTTTTTATAACTACCGGTTCACCAGCGTCGACAGCAACGGCATCGAGAGCCCCGCGTCCGAGCCTACGGATTTTGTTTTTAATTTTAACACCGGTTCGGTAGTCTTGACCAACTTGCCGTTAGGCGTCAATCGCGTTTATCGCAGCAGTGACACGGGCGATGGTCCATACGTCTTGGTTGGCGAATTCACCGCGGCCACCACCACGTTCATTGACAATGGTTCGACGTTAGGGCCGACATTGACCACGGACCTGCCGGAATTTCAGTCGAGGCTCGACGCCCGGCTAGCGATTGACCCGGGTACCGTAATCAAGAGTCAAGGTGCGCGGATTGATGTCAGCATGGGCGGTCAGTTGATCGCCGAAGGTACCGACGGGACCCCCGTTGTCTTCACTTCATTGATTGACTCACGCTACGGTGCCGGCGGAACGTTCGATACGGCGAATCGAGCTGGCTCTCAAGTGGCGGAAGCGGGTGATTGGGGCGGCATCTATGTGGGGCACACTTCCAAGGCCAGCCTGGATTACTCAGTCGTTGCCTTTGGCGGTGGCACCACGCGGGTAGCCGGTGGGTTCTCCGATTTTGGCGCGGTGGAAGCCCATCAGAGTGACCTGCGTGTGACCCACAGTCGCCTGGAATTCAATGCCAATGGTGCTACCACCACGACCGACCCCGAGCGTGGAGGCTTCGGTCCCAACGCGGAGGGTACCATTTTTGTCCGGGGTGCTCAGCCGATCGTTGGCGACAACATCATCAACCATAACGAGGGTCCGGCTCTTAGCATCAACGTCAGCGCACTGAACTACCAGCAGATCGACGATTGGGGGCGCAGCACCGGACGTAGCGAAAAAATCGAGGGCATCGTTGGCAACCAGGGGCCGCTAATCGCCCAAAACAAATTGGACAACAACGCCATCAATGGTGTGGTCGTACGCGGCGGCAACTTGACCACCGAGGGCGTGTGGGACGATACCGATATCGTGCATGTCGTCCGTGACGAGATTGTCATACCGGACCATCACGGCTTTGGTGGACTGCGGCTGACCAGTTCCAACGACGAAAGCTTGGTGGTCAAGCTGGACGGCGGGACGTCCGGTTTCACGGCGACGGGCGTACCGATTGACAATGCGGATCGAATCGGCGGATCGGTCCAAATCATTGGCAATCCCAACAATCCGGTTGTCTTGACGTCACTGGATGATTGTTCCGTGGGAGCGGGCTTTACCGTCGATGGCGTCCATCAAACCGATACGAACAATACGGGGTTCTGCAGCGGCGCGGACAGCACGGTTGATTTTGCGGATATCCTCGTGGTCATGGATGAGTCGGCTTCGATGGGTTTTGCCCAGCAATTCTCCATCAACATGATCGCTGACTTGGATGCGAGTTTGCGGCAAGCGGGCATCGGCAATTCGGCCGCCGGTGGCAACCGGTTCGGTTTGGTTGGCTATGGCAGCGCCAACCCGGCACCGCGCACGATTCCTGTTGGCGCCGGCGGTGAGCTATTCGGAACGTCGGTCGAATATGCCACGGCGGCCACCAATCTGCTGGTCGACGGAGGGATTGAAGACGGTTATGAAGCCATTCATTTTGCCCTGGACAACTATGAGTTCCGTGAGGGTGCTGAGAAGTTCATCATCCTGGTAACCAACGAAGATCGAGACATCGTCGATGCGTCGCTGGACTTCGCCAACACGCTAGCGCGACTGCAAGCTGAAGATATCACGCTCGAAGGCATCGTGTCTGCTTCGTTCCTGGACGAACAGAACAATCTGGCACTCGCCTTGGACGCCGCCTCCAACGCGTACCAGGAGGACGGCAATGGCGGCTTCACGGTCAGCCCCAATGGCTCGGCTCAGCCGTTCTTCGATACGACAGTCACTGACTATGTAGACATGGTCTTCGAAACGAATGGATTGGCCGGTGACATCCGACAGATCCAGGCCGGCGGAACGACGGCGGAGAGCTTCGGCAACGCCATGATCAGTTCGATTGTCGTTCAAGCCGGAGGAAACCCCGCGGCTGCCGGCGATTGGCGCAGCGTCCTGCTCGATACTCACAGCAACGATCGCAACGTCGCGACGCAGACCGAACAAGAGTCGCCTTTATCAACCGCTCCGGGCGTCAATGACACCACCGGCCAGGCGCAGTTCCTGGGCAACATCGCTTCGGACCTGAAGGGTGGTGATGAAAACCAACGTCTGGGCTTCCAAGTCCAATCGGTTCTCTCCCGGCCGGGTGACGTGGACGTCTATAGCTTCCGAGCGGATGCGGGAACCGAAGTCTGGTTGGACATTGACCGCACCGACAACTCGCTCGACACGGTGATTGAACTGGTCGATGCGAACGGCCGCCCACTAGCGCTCTCTGACAGCTCGCTGCTGGAAGAAATCGACCCATCGCTGCTGTTCATGGCGGCCGACATGCCTGTTCAATCGGTCAATCCATTGCGTAAGAGTTCGCCCGAATTCTACTTCGAGAGCGCAGCCGGCGTTGCCAAAGACCTGTATAGCACCAATCCTCAGGATGCCGGCATGCGGGTCCGCCTGCCCGGTGAGGTGGGATCGAACAACTTGTACCATGTCCGCGTGCGAAGTAGTAACTTGCGGCCGGGGGACCCGGCCAGCCAGTTGCTCGATACCACACGGGTCGGCGACGGCCTGACCCAAGGCAGCTATCAACTGCAAATACGACTCGATGAAGTGGATGAGATTCCCGGTTCGAGCCTGAACTATGCCGACATACGGTTTGCCACCAACGGGGTGGAGCTGGTCGGCGTACCCGGCAACTCGCCGCTGTTGGGAGAGAACAGCGAAGTGGAGATCAACGCGGACGGCAATAGCAACGACACCTTCGCCAACGCTCAGCCGCTGGGCAATATCCTGTCGACCAGCCGACAGGCACTGAGCGTTGCCGGCAACCTGGACAACTTCACCGATGTCGACTGGTTCTCGTTCGTCGTCGATTTCCAGGCCATCACTCCGACGGCTCTTCGAGAGTACTTTGCCACCGTGATTGACGTCGACTATGCCGATGGCATTGGTCGGCCAGACACCTCACTGTATGTATTCGACTCCGCCGGCAATCTACTGCTCGGGGGACTCGGCAGCAGTCTAGTCGATGATCAAGCCAGCCCAGCCAACGGCTCGGACAACTCGGATCTTTCGCGAGGTTCCGCCGGACAACTCGATCCATTCATCGGCGCTTATGAATTGCCGGCGGGTACCTACTTCTTGGCGGTCACCAATAGCGACATGGTACCTGAAGTGATGTCCGCCTTTACCGACCCCAACAGTCCCTTCCCTCAGATGCGGCTGCAGCCCATCGAAGGTGTGCAACTGATCGCCGAAGATCATGTCGGTAGTCAAGGCGGTTCCACGGCGTTGCCACCCCAGGTGCCGGTGCTGTTCGATAGGAACGATTCCGTCGTGGAATTTGACCTGTCCGACATCGCACTTTACGTCACTCAGGACGTGGGGCGCGAATTAACGAACGTCTATCTCGTCAATCCGTTTACCGGCGAAGTCCGCAGCCAGGTTGGCCGTGGCGGGTTTGATGTCCAAGACATCGCCTTCCGACCCAACGGCCAATTGCGTGCCTTTGACCGAGCTCTGGAGACGCCCATTGGAAACAACGTGGACCGGGATGGCTTGATCGACTACATCAACATCGATCCTGGCACCGCCCAGTTCACCGTGACCGGTACCAGTGGAATTCAGACATCCCACCTGGAACCCAATCCGGGCAATCCGCCCAACGTGGTCGCCAGCGACGATGGCATGAACCCCGAAGCGATCACCTTTGCCGTGATCGGCGGTCAAGAGCGCGGATTCCTGATCGGCCACCGGCCGACTCCTCCCGGCGAAATCCCGGCCTATTCGGGGACGCGTTTCTTAAACAACAATGTGGGAGTGACCCGTCCGGGACCCTCGTATTTCACCAACGTGATTTACGAATTCAACGAAAACACGGGTACGGCAACCAGCGCACCGGCTCAAGACAAACAGAATCTTGGCCCCGGGCAGGACGCGGGTACGGCAATTCGGGATCGAGGTTATATCGAGACGTTCACGTTAGATCCGATTACCGGAGATCCTATCCTGCAAGCGACCCAACTGGTTGGTCGGGAAGTGACCAGGTCCTCTCCCAACCAAGGTCCGACTTTCGTTATTCAAGATGGCCAGACCTTTTCCCTGATTGACAGCGTCAACTTCCCGGTCAATTTTGAGTTTGATCTCGGGCCGGAAGTACTCGTCAACTACGACCCAGCCGCGGGGCTCTTCGTCAACGATGGCATGCAGTTCGAACTCGATGGCATCGCCTACGAATTCGATACCGGCTCGGTGGTGCTCATCGACGCTTTCTCCGGAGGCCAGTTGGCAGACGGTTCGACGGTCCGCGTGCGAAACGTCTCGGGTACCGAATTGATCTTTGAGTTTGACAACAATGGCCAGGTCATTGGAGCCGGCAACGTTGGCGTGCCGTATAGTCCAACCACCTCCCAGGCTGGATTGGTTGAGGCGTTGGTGACAGCCGTCAACGCTCAGGCCGGCTTCGGCGTTCGAGCGGAAAGCAATCCGGGTTCCAACCGAATTTCGCTCGTCAATGCATCCACGATCGATCCAGTCCAGGTGACTGGAACCGGCCTGTCGGTAGCTGGGGTTCCGGGAGTCTCGGCCGGCGCGGTTCGCATCGCGCTCTCCGAAGCGGCGACGTTGCGACAGTTCATCGATTCCATTGCCCAAAACGTCGGGGCCGGCTTTACGGTTTCCTACGAAGGGGGCCGCATGAACTTCAGCGGCGCGACCACAGGAACCTTCACTGATCTCGAAGCGGCCGGCATCTTCACCGATCTGGGCAGCAGCGGTGCGGTCGCCGGTGGTAATGTCGCGGTCCGTGTCTTGGCGAGCGATACCGCCGAAACCGTAGCGGCAAGAATTGTGCAAGCGATCAACACGACGGGTATTCCCGGCTTGTCGGCCACGGTCAATGGCGAGCAGATCCAACTCTTTGGCGCCTCGGTCACCGACTCCGGGCCTTTGGCGTCTGCCGGTATCGGCCCTGGCGGTATCGTGACCGGTGCTGCCGTGATCGGAAATGACATGTATGCGGTCAGTGACGCGGGCGGACTCTACGTCGTCAACGATCCGACCGCCCTGCGAACCGGCAATGTCGGGACCTATATCACTTCCTCTTACGATCTCACCGGCATCAATTTTTCGGGCTTGGTGGCTGGTCCCACACACGCATCGGGGGGCACTTTATCTCAGCTCTTGTTCGGCATCGACACGGCGGGCGACATCCACGCGTTCGATACCGCCGGCCGGTTGCAACCGGTCTTCGCCAATGGTGCCTCGAGCATCAGCACCGGGCTGCCCAGCGCCAACGGTCTGGCACTCTCGACCTTGGATTTCAACCTGTGGCATTCGAGTACCAATCGCAGTGGGGAAGTCGGGCATGGCATGCCGGACACGCCCAATGACACGCGCGTCAATATTACCGGCGGCAGCAGTCTCTATTTCGGATTTCAAAATGCGGGAGCCAACGGGGTTGGTGATCTCACCGGACCTAATTCGCCGGGACTTCAAAACAGCTACGACTTCCCCGGCGGAGCTGCCGGTGCACTCGAAAGCGCCAATTTCAGTTTGGACGGTATCAGTGCCGGCGATTTGCCGACGCTCTACTTCACCTACCGATTTGATACCGAACAGGCCGCTTCCGAGCTGCCACTGGGCCAGAACCAGGCCGACTATATGCGGGACTCGTTGCGAGTTTACGCATCGGGTGAAGACGGGCAGTGGTTACTGATGGCTTCGAACAACGATGGGGCCAATGGCGACATCGGCTTCTTCGACGATGAATTCGACGCCGGTCTCACCGGCAACGCTGACGTCCAGCCGCTGTTTGATAACAATGGCCAGTGGCGACAAGCACGTATTCCGCTGGACCAGTTTGCCGGTCAAGAGAATGTGAAAATTCGCATCGAGTTTTCTTCCAACGGCGGATTCGGCTACGGCCTTCAGGGAGGTCAGGGACCGGAGATTCGCACCATTAGCGGCGACCGTCTGGTGGACGGCGAATCCTTGGTGATCAATGGCCAGAGTTTCGAAATTGAGATGGGCCCCTCGCTGACCTTGCCCGGCGGCAGCTCGCTCACCGACGGCGACAGTGTGACCATCGAAGGTACGCGATACGTCTTTACCGACGGTAGCGGACCGCCAGTGGCCGCGCCGGATGTCTCGGTGCCGTTTACCGCCTCGATGAATGCCGAACAAATCACGGCGGCGTTATTTACTGCCATCACAACCAACATACCGATGGTCAACACTGTCACCGGACTCGACTACACGCGAGAAGATAATGACACGATCAACACCGCCCAGTTGACTGGAATCGACGGCGACACCATCCGGGTGATCGGTAGTGGTCAGATTGGAGACAATCCTTCGCTAACCAATGTAGGCGAAGACGTGGACATGGTCCGGCTTGATTTGGATCGCGGGGCAACCGTGACGGTCAACGTCGAGGCGGCCGTTATCGGTAGCAGCCTTGACAGTTTTCTTCGCGTATTTGATGCCGAGGGTCGGCCTCTGCTGGACCAGTTGGGCCTACCTATTCAGAACGATAACCAAATTGGAACCACCGACAGCCAAATCACGTTTACGGCTCCTGAGAGTGGAATCTACTTTATCGGTGTCAGTGGCGCCGGCAATCAGGATTACAACGCAGTCGTCGGTGGCAGTGCGGTCGCCGGCAGCACTGGCAACTACAACCTCAACATTTCGGTTCAGCGGCAGTTGGCTCCCGTGGTATTCGAGAACCGTCTGCAGCTCGATGGGGCCAGGTTGGTTGATCTGCCGGCAGGCTCCCCGCTGACCTTGCAGGGCAGTTTGGGCACGACCGGTCAGCCCGTCTTTGTCACCACCGCCATGTCGACCGCCGAAGTTGCGGCTGCTCTCCAACAAAGCGTCGCTAATTTCTTTGCTGACGGCGCGACCGACGCCTATCGCATTCGTGGCGGCGACACCCTGGAGCTAACCGGTCTGGTCAATTACAGCGGCTTTGACTTCTTGACCGGGTTGCCCGCGCCGACGGCAACGGATCTGGATCCGGGGCCTTTCGGAGCCTCGACTACGTTCGTTGGAGACGCGTTCGGAGCGTTCAACACAGGCACCAACTTCAACGGCACCACTAACAATGCCCGTCCCGGTGCGTTGGGTGCGCAGAACAATGCCTTTGAGGGAGTCTATCTGGATGACTTCATCATCGGCATCGCCGGTCGCGGTGAAATGGCCTTGGATGCCTCGGGCGGCAACACCAACTTCATAGAGGATCCGCAGAAGGCGATTCCGAACCCGGATCAAATCAATCCGGAGATCTTGGTCGGACCATACCAATTCGAAATTCGTGGCGGCGATACCTATGGCGTGCCTCTGCTAGACGGCTTCCCAGTCACTTTGGATATTCGAGAGTCGGTCGCGCCGGACGCCCGGACAGCCCCAGGTATCTCGCTTCGCTTCAATCCTGCCTCGTTGCTGGTTGCGGGCGATACCTTCACCATCGGTGATGGCACCCG